>JAISYL010000057.1 GCA_031269935.1 Planctomycetota bacterium | reverse complement strand
TTTTTTTCCCCCTGTCTCATCTGCTTTACCCTTCCCCCATGATGGTAAAGACAACCGACTTGCAGAAGGACCTGAATGACATATACTCAGAGAACAGAGCTTTTTCTATTTCTTCAAGTACGTTTTTAATCTTAGGAATAAATTGACGAATCAGTTTTAATACCATACCCATGGTCAAGAGAGGTTCGGGTTCCTCCGGACATTCACGGATAAAGGGATGGCTCAACGGCTGGCCTTCTCTGAGCTGTGAGACGGCTTCCCGGTAATCACTGACAGGCACCGGGGAAATTACAAGCGGAGTCGGTCCTGGAATCGGTTCTTTTTTAACCACGAATTTCCGGCCAAGTTTGTTGAGGAACAGGTGCGCTATGAAGACGAATAGGATGTGCCGATTCCAGGCCGTCCAGGATCTCGCCTCATAGTGATCCATGCCTAGCGACTCTTTGCATTCCCGGAAACACTGTTCGATGGACCACCGCATCAACGCCGGTTTCCGCACCATATCCTTCGTGGCGTCCATGGACTCGTTGCACAAAGAGTACTTGATCGAGCCGTCCTCCATCCGTCTCGCATACAACCAGACGTCCTTGCCGGGTTTGCCGTCACGCACCTCGACAACCTTGATGCACTTGTCCTTGGCGACGGTCGGTCCTTTGGAACCCATGCCCAGCACGACCTCCTCCCACTCGATGGCGGGGTCCGCAACGATGTCCTTCACTGTCCTTGGTTGAAACTCCGGCCTCTCGTTAGGCCTTCTGCCCCGGCCCCGATACTCGGGGACGATCATGGCCGGCCGCCCCAAGAACACATGCTGGTTCCAAGGAACATCGGCGAAGTACACGAGGGGTTCGGGAACGGAGTCGAGGAAAGAGGGATCCCTGCCAAAAGAGCAGTCCACGCCGACATACTTGGCTTCGAGCCTTCCGGCATTGTGGGCGTCGTTGATCATCTCCGAGAGCATCTGGTTTTTGGTCTTGAACTCCAGACTCTCGGGGACGCCGCACTCCTCGCGAAGCTTGGCATGATCCGTGTCAAACCACGCGGCCGGCAGGTAAAGGTTGGCATCATACAGGCCATGGCCCAGTTTGCTGCAGTAACCGACCGCCACGCTGGCCTGGCAGTTTTCAACCTTGCCAAGCCGTCCGCAATATTGGCGGGCCACACCAACGGAGTACTTCCCTTTTTTAGGGAAATCGCATCCGTCGCCTGTAATCATCCCGTCAGGATGGGACAAGGTCGCGGCGAAGTCTTTCTGATACGCATCCAGCATGCCACTGTCATCGAGCTTGGCCTTGCCGAAGAGGTTCACAACATTTCGCACCTCGTCGGGGCCCAAACAGGCCGAGGCGATGCCTTTGATGTTTTTGCGTTTCTCGTCGCTCAGAATGCCTAATATAACGGCTATGAAATGCGGAAAGTTTTCCTTGCGGCCCATGTGTTTCTTAAATATACTTAAATAATCATTAATAGAATCGTTAAAATCATCGTTGCCAAAGCTACAGACACCAGCATTCCTCATTGCGCTGCTCGAATAATCGGGGATACGATGCATCATATTCAAGATCTCCTTTTTACCGCTTGGTAGACGGTCGGCGTCGGGATTGAAAGTATGCTTGAAGTGGCTGTTGATGACGATGACGTAAAGGGCTTTCGCACATCCGTGGTAGGTGAAGCCGTTTCCCACCCTGCCAAACCCTTTGGTGAGGCCAAGGTAAGTCCAGTTGGAGGCCATGTAGGAGGTCCCGCTGAACTTTTGGCGGTCGACAAAGGTTTCGACCATGTACGGCTTCACCGCGTACTGACGTTCCCAGTCTTCCCGCACCCGTTTGATGCTCAAGGCCAGGAGGCGTGAGGCCAGGTTTCTCACCTTTATCCATGGAAGAATCAGAAAGCGGTTGTTGTTCAAGAGATGCGGAAGGTACTCAATTCTTGTTGCCTCATCCCAACCTACAAACATGTCCCTTGGACCCAACTTGTAACAGGCGGAACAAAAGCTGATCGCTCCAATCGGCCTTTTCGCCATCGTTGCCAAGTATTTGATCCTTCGCCCGATCATGCTGTCGTATCCGAGGTAATGATACTCCCTCACCAGATGGTCCCAGAGGGACTCCCACAGAGTCTCGTCAACCCTGTGCAACAGCACGGGCTCGTCGCAGTCTCCGACAATCCCTTCCATAGGGGTCTTTACGTAGCGACCTTCCCAGTTCATGAAAGCTCCAGATCTCGGCGAACGAATTTGCCGGATTAAAGTCTAGCTTGCCCTGCCACAAATGTCAAGAGTAAAATGATACCCAATGGTCTTGCGGTGAAAAAAAAATGCCCCTGGCCAAAGGGACATTCTCCACCAAGTCGATCATAATGCGTTCGCCGTCAATTGTCAATTCCGAAAAGTTTCCTTGTAGTGATAAAAGGCGCAGCCCGCAAGTCGGGCCAACGCGTGGCGGTGCTCGTCGACGATTACGACAAGCCGTTTCTTGACTTCATGGGAAAGCCCGGCGAGCTCGAAACAGTCCGCGCGATTTTCCGCAATTACTACGTCCAGCTAAAAGCGTCCGATGAGCGCGTCGCTTTCATATTCATCACCGGAGCCGCCAAATTCTCCCTCCACAACTTTATCTCAGGACTCGACAGCCTTTACGACATCTCAATCGATCCCGGTTACGGAGCGGTCTGCGGGTTCACCGATGATGAGATGAAAAACAATTTCGGCCTCCATATCGAAGCCGCCGCCGAGCGCCTCGACATGGCCGGGGACGAACTGATGGACCTGATCCGCGCCCACTACGGCGGCTTCTGCTTTGACGGCGCGACCCGCGTCTGCAACCCCTTCTCCGCCGTGGAGTTTCTCCAGGCCAAGACCTTCAGGAATTTTTGGTTCGAGGGCGAAACCCGGCATTACTTGGCCGAATACATGAAGGCCCGGCGCCTGGCCTTGGGCTGGTTTCAAGATCGTACGATAAGCGGGAGCTTCGCCGGCAATCCCGGCGATCCCGACCGGACGCCGCCCGAGGGCTTCCTCTACCAGGCCGGCTGCCTCACCCTCAGACCCGGCCTCGCGCCGGACCAGTTCACCTTGGCGTGTCCCAACCTGGAGGTGATGCGGGGCATGTTCCGGCTGCTGATGGGCGACCAGTCCGATCCCGCCTGGGTTCCGCCGCTTTTATAACGCCAAAAATCGGTATTCGATTGATTGCCAATGAAAGCTCAAGAAAATGCGGTATTTTTAGTCCATACGGCAAAATAATCATGATAAAGATCAAACTCAAGTTTTAATTATCGCCAATCATGTAACCCCGGCCACGCGGCGCCGGCGATCGCCCTCGACCAGGCCGACAGGACCGTCGAGGCCTGGAGGGCGGCCGTCAACACGGCGGCGCGCCCCGCCGTCCCTCCGATCCCCTCGCCTCTCCTCCCGCCGGCCGCCGCCGCTCCGATGATCCGATCTTCGCCAACCCCAAAAGCCCCCACCGCAATCTTCATTAATATTTTTATTTGATAATCTTTAATACAATAAACTTCTATAAACTTGGTATCAGACAGATATTGATGACACCTCAAGCCGGTCTTGGTTTCCTTTGCTTCTCTCATCGTTTCGTGCTATAGTTTTGCGTCCGCGGGCCGCCATCGGCGCCCCCGCCCCGGCGGCCCGGACCACCTCGGGGCCGCCCGTCCCCCCGCCCTCGACCGCCCTGCCCTC
>JAISYL010000046.1 GCA_031269935.1 Planctomycetota bacterium | reverse complement strand
TCCACCACCTCCCGATCGACATAGTTTTTCAGGAAGTCGGCCGCCAAATCGACATTGGCCAGGAAATGCTTGGCCAGATGGTCATGCGGATAGGCCAGGGGGGAAATGTCCATGGGTCTTCTTTAAAGGCTTGAGGCCGGGCGATGTCCACACTCGCATCCGCCGGAAAATTTCAAACCATAATCAGTATATCATTGTCGCAAGTTTTGTCGCAAGTTTGTCGCTAGTGGTCCAAGTGCGGGGACTAAATCGACAAACGATAGGCCAGGCGGTTGGTGGCTCCTTCAACGCCAAGCAACCCGGCTTTCACCAATGCCGTCGACAAAGGGATGTCGGCTTCGGGAACGCCTTCGCCGGCAAGAAGACGTTCGGCCTCGTCCGGGGTGAGACGGGTTCCCCCGATATGGGTTGTATGGTGCGCTTCCAGGAGCGGGGCGCGCCGGCTCATGGATCGAATCCAATCCTCCGAAAGCGTCGCCGCCTCCAGGAATCCCCGCGCCCGCTCCACCCGCGCCAGCGCCAGGGCAATGGGGTTGGCGAGGTGAAATATCGGGATAAACGCTTCCAGGGATCCCCTCACGACAATTCCCCCCGGTACAGCCGCGCCAGAATTTTCGCCGCTTCCTGCAGGGAATAGCCCGCTTCGGCCACCAAGGCGGCGCCTTCCCTCCGATCCCGGCCGGAGTCGGGTTCCAGGGCCGCTTCGGCCCACACCCCGGGGTCGAGGGGAAGGAAGGTCAGGAGGGGGGTAAGCTTGGCCTCAACCGGCACCCGTTCGCTCGCCAGGCACCTCAAGCCGGCGGCCTGAGCCTCCACCAGGGCCAGTCCCAGCCCCTCGAAGCGAGAGGGCAGGAGAAAGACGTCCATCGCCTGCAACAGTTCCGCCACGTCTCCCCGCCGGCCCAGGAACAACGCCTTGCCGGTCAGGCTCAGTTCCCCGGCCAGCCGGCGGACCGGCTCCAGCCGGGGGCCGTCCCCGGCCAGGAGCAGCCGCGCCCGGGGATTGCGGATTTGGACCAGCCGGAAAATCTCCAGGAGCATTTCGGGATTTTTCTGGTAGCTGAAGCGCCCGGCGTAACCGAGAACCGGCGAATCTCCCAAACCCAGTTCCTTTCGCACCCTTTCCCTGACCCCGGGGTTGAAGGCGAACTTGTCTAGATCGACGGCGTTCTTGAGGATGCGGATCCTCCCCCGGTCGATTTGGGGGCCGAAAAGCCAGGCGGCGGCGGCGGCGGAACAGGCGCAGAAATGGGTCGCCAGTTCGGGCGTAAATTCCCGCTTCAGCCTTTCGTGCAGCCGGACCGCCGCTTCCCGCTCCCCGGGATCCTCAAGGTCCGCCATGGTGCTGTGGGCATGGACGGCGATCACCGGAGTCCCCCGCTCCCGGGCGAGCCTTTCGGCCAGGAAGCCGCTCCAGAACGAGGTGTGGAGATGGACGGCGGCATAGCCGGAGTCAAGTATGGCTTCCATTTCCCAAATGAAACGTTCCTCGTTTTCCCCCGAGGTCCCGGACAGGCGGTGAAGGCGCCCCCCCTTGGCCAGCGCCTCTTCGGCGAAATCCAGGGCCGGGCTCCGGGTGGCGAAATCGAAGACGAATTCGTCCGCCAGGAAACGCCAATTTTCCAGGATGTAGCGGGTGACCCCGCTCCCCCGGTTGGCGACCGGCATATGGAGTACCCTCAACCCTCCGATGATCTTCCCCCTCCCCCGATTCCCCGTTTCCGCTTCCGGGCGAAAATTTCGTCCGGGAACAGGTGTTTCCTTTCCCCGGTGAAGTGCTTGAGCGCCTCCGCCTCCTTTTGCTTTATAAAAGTGTACAAAAGCCCGCGCAGTTTCCCGTAGGCTTCCACCAAATTCTTGACGTTTTTGGGACTCATGGTCATGAAAAAATGCGGATGCACCGTCTCGGGCGAGCCGAAGCCGGTGATGTTCCCCCGGGCGTCCAGCCGGCAGAAATCCAGAAGGTTCCGGGTGTTGCCGTAATCCCACTGTTCCAGGTAGAATTCCATCCCCCCGGTGTCGTCGAGGTCGGTCCCGGTCGAGGCCATCACCCGCAAGTCGCCGTCGGTCACCGCGTAGCTTTTGGTTATGGTTTTGGCCGGGTCGCTCCGCTCCAACTGCAAGGCGAACATGCTTTGGGTGAAGGCGATTTTTCGCGAGACGGCCAGGATGTCGATTCCGGAAAAGGGGGAAGCCGGGGGGTCCGGCGACCGCTCCGGCAACAGCATGTGCAGAAGCGTGGGCTTGAGATCGATCATGCTGACCAGTTGGGGGGCGATGCAAACGTCCAGCCCGTTGTTGTAGATGAAAAGCGGACACCAGCCGACGTTGGCGTAGGGGTCGATGGTGTGGCTGCGCCCCCGGTACAGGCCGTGGCGCCACAAGTCGTCCCCATGATCGCCGAAGGCCACGATCAGGCTGTCGGCCAGGAGTCCCAGGTTGGCCAAGTCGTCCAGCAACCGCTTGATCGACAGGTCCAGCAGCCGGTAGCCAATTTGGAAGCGCTCGTGGTAGGAAAGGTCGCCCTCCCCCCGCAAGGGATCCCGGTCCCGGAGGTGGGTGTTCATGTTCCAGAAATAGAGGACGAAGGGCTGCCCGGCCGCCTTCGCCTTTTCCAGGAAGTCCCGGGTTTCCCGATGCATCTCCTCCCGCCCGTTGTACCAGCGGAACTGGCCGCAGGCGTCGGGCCAGACCCCCAAAAAATTGTTGGGGGCGTCCCCCAGGCAAAAGGAGCCGTACTGCAACCCCGTGGGTCCGGTAGCCGTGTTCGAGGAGAATCCCCAGCAGGTTGCCGGATCGCCCCAGGAGGCCGCCGCGATCCTTGGGGAAAGCGGCCAGGTGATCCAGTTCCGATGAATCGCCGTGCAGGAGGTCGGACATGCTCATGACCGAGGAGGTGGAGGCGGCCTGGAAATTGCTGAAGGCGGCCGATCGCCCCATCAGTTTGAACAGGGTCTCCATTTCGGCCGAATATTGCCAAAAAGCCATTTGGGACACGCTTTCCAAATGGATCAGGACCAGGTTCCTGGGCATTCAGGTCGACCTCCGGGCGGTTTTTGCCTGCCGGAAAGCCTGTTCGGGGAAAAGTTCGAACTTTTCCCGCTCGAATTCCGCCCGATAGCCGGGCGGCAACTTATCCTCCGGGCGTTCCAATATTCTTTGGCGCTCCCGCAGGGCTTCGCGTTCCTTCAATTGGACGAATTCCCGGAGGGCGGGTTTCAGCCGGTTGAAGGCGGCGCGCAGGCTTTCCACCCGGGGCGGCTCGAAAACGCAGGTGAAATTGCTGGCCACCGCCTCCGGGGGCTGGACGAACCTCCTGATTCCCCCCTCCCGGTCCAGCCG
>JAISYL010000001.1 GCA_031269935.1 Planctomycetota bacterium | reverse complement strand
AGTTGCTTAAAGGATATAAAGGCCAATTAGTCGATTATAAATATGCAGATTTAATTGGATATGATTTTGATCGTTCTACTTATTTCACTTATACAAATAGCGATTTGGAAAGCGATCTTAGTAAAGCCTATGCCAAGCCAATAACACTATATGACCTCGTAGGAGGAGGGGCTGACGCTCTTACTAATTATAGTGACCTTCAAAATGCAAAAATTCTTACAGAAATAGGTTCACCTGCTGAGGTAGTAATAGGTTATGCAGGAATGGTTTTTCTAGGTGCAGACGCCTTGTCAAACTTTATTCCTGGTAAGGCAGCATTAAAAGGCGTTGCCAAAGAATTTTTTGAAACCGTAGCCAAGGGAGTTAGTAACGAGGCAGCAAATAATCTTTTACGAAATTTGGGGGAAAAAGGATTTAAGGAGCTTGCCGAGCATATTGGTGAGCAAGGCATAAAAGAGTTGGGGCAGAACTTTTCAAAGAAAACCTTGGAGCTCGTGTTAAAACAAGTTCCGAAAGATACATTTAAAAAGTTGGCTAAGGAGGGGATTGATAACCTTGCAGAGAATCTTGGAAAAGAAATTGGTGATATAGCAGCAAAGAAACTTATATCAGATAAAGCTGCTGAGCAAGCGGCTCGGAATCTCGCAAATCGTCTTGTTGACGGACACGCTTGGAGCAAACATCTTTCAGAATTCCAGGCGATTGGCATTACGACGAGAAAGGAATTAAAAGAATATGCTCAAAAAATTATACTTGACCCAAAATCGGAGATGCGTGTCTTAGATAATGGACGGGCGGCGTGGTGGGATTCTGTAACTGGGACTGTAGTACTTAAGGATCCTTGGAATGTGAATGGAGGAACAATATTTCGACCACGTGATGGGAAAATATATTTCGATACTCTTCGATGATCTATAGCGGGAGATAAACGATGAAAGTTGTCTCTATTACATCATCAAATGCAACTATCATCTTTAAAATTGATGAGTTGTTGATTATACATAACGCACTTATAGAGGTGCTTGAATATCTCGATGACTCGGATTGTCATGCTAGAACCGGGTATTATCTTCATGAAATAAATTCACTTTTATCTTTTATACAAGAAGAGATAATGATGGTCGGTGTTAAATAATTTGCAAGATGTCTCTTTTTGATAAGTATAAAGAAAATATTCTCTTTGTGGATAACTTAAGTTGGGGAGTTTTATGGAAGCAATTACTAGGGAAAAAGAATGTAGTTCGACAATTCTTGCCTCAAAAGATGATCTTCTAATTATAAGAAGCTCGTTCAATGAAATTCTTCATGGTTTTGAAATTGCAGACTTCGAGAATCGCATAGGAGCATCGCGAGTTGATGTTAAAGTGTTATTTGAAAAATTGAAACGTTGCGTACGCAGTTTAGACGATTTGCATGATGAAAGGATTCGGAGCAGCCGTTGATTGGGGCCCGACGCAAAATAATATTTGCAATTTTGGTCGGATATGCATATCCTGAATTGCTATGACACTTGATGAGCAAATATCCCTTCGTTTTACCCAATTGGCGCCGACCTTTAATGAGCGGTCGATTCGCCTTTTCGCCGCCGCCGAAGCCAATGCCATTGGCTATGGGGGGGTGTCGTGTTTGTCGCGTATTACAGGACTGTCGCGTCCGACCATCGCCAAGGGGCAGCGCGAAATTGCCGCCGGCCATCCACTTGACATCGCCCGCATCGATATTTCCCCGGTTTTCCGTATTTCAGCGCACCGGAGAAGGACGCTGGAATGGGTGTCGGCCCACTTATTCTCATTGTAGCTGGATGTGTTTTGGTTTTTTTGATGGCTAGGCCTGCAAAAAATTGCAGCAAGAAATAAATAGTCGCCCCTGAAAAGCGGCAAGAATTTTCCCGCTTTTCCCCGGCTCGGGCGGCTTGACCAGCCACCCGCCGGGATGGCCAGTTGACGCATTCCCCTTTTCTCGGGGACGACTAAGTACTCTGACTATAATAGAAGACATCCCTGTATATGGGCATAAAAAATGACTTTCAGTGTATATATTGTGCTCTTGCCCTGAGGGAGGGAGAGGTTGATTAATAAAAACGTCAAGGGATGGGAGATGCGCAGAAGGAGCCAACCAAATGCCTTATACACCAATTGTTATAAATCGTAAGAAGTTGACTATTTTGGATGTTCAGTTTCCAAATATGGATGCTCTTGAGAGTATCGCTGAGGCGATTGGCTCCAATATGTTTGAGGGTTTTCAACCGACCCGCAAAGGAGTCGAAATAATCCGCGACTATTGTCTTGGTAAATTGACATTCGCGGAGTTGGCGGCCATTGCCCGTGAGAAGTCCTATGCGGAATGATTATCAGTATATTGACCCCGATTTCATTTATACAGACCCGGAGACTGGTGTTTTGCGGAACCTCGGCGGCATAACTGACAGCGGTGCCTTGAGTTTTGTTGAGACCGCCGCCACCGCCAAACGAACCCGCGAACTGAAGGCGATGTCGATCAATGTTGCCGATTCAAACGCGCTGTTTGCAATCCACCATCACTTGTTTCAAGACGTCTATGAATGGGCGGGCAAACGGCGGACAGTTGAAATCAGTAAAGGCGGCAAGCAGTTTTTCCCCTTGTCCCGTTTTGATAGCGCGTTCAAGTTTATTGACAGCTTGCTGGCTGAATATGGACGCATCAATAATGATGATAAGGTGGCTCTGTCCAACAAGCTTGCCGAGATTCTGGATGCGGTAAATTATCTGCATCCATTTCGCGAGGGGAACGGGCGAACCCAGCGCGAATTCCTGGTCCTTCTGGCCCGAGCAAAAGGCTGGACTCTCAACCTGAACCCACCTGATAACGCGGACATCTACGAAAGATATATGGCCGGAACCATCAGCGGCGAGGTCAAGGTTCTGGGCAAGCTGATATTCGAGTGCTTGGGTGAAAACGCCAATAAGGAAAAAAGTATGGATTGATGCAAAGATTGCTTGCTCTGCAAATCCAACAACGAAGTCCAGGGCAGAGGTTGCCAGTAAATATTGGTCACTTTTGACGGGAGTATATTATCATGAATAAAACGGTGTTTGCTATAATCCTCCATGCCGGCAACTCCCGGGAATATATACCCATGACGAAATGGTTTTCGGCGAAGTTTTTGAATGGGGGGCGTGTACCCGCCGTCTCCCGGCCCGATTTCACCGGAAACCTCTCCGCTACAGGCATAATGTGACTGGAACTCGGATGGACCGGACATGACGCCGCGCAAAATCGTCGTCGTCAGATCGGGGGCGCTGGGGGACGTATTGGCGATCCGGGGCGTGATCCGGCTGGCCAGGGAACATTATCCGGGAACGGAACTGATTCTCCTGGCCCCGGGGGAAAGGGGCCGGCTTTTTCTTCGCCCCGGTTGGGCCGACGCCGTCCATGACCCCGAACGGGGCGTTTTTTCCTGGCTGTTTTCCCGGGAAGCCGTTTCGGCCCCCTCCGCCCTGCGCGCGATTTTCGCCGATTGCGACTGTATTTGGTCATATGCCGGCTGGCCGGACGGCCCGAGGCTCCGGCTGGCCCGGTTGGCGCCCGCCGCCGGGATTCTGCTGGTTCCTTCCCGGCCGCCCGAGGGGGCGAAAACGGGAATCGGCGAGTGGCTGTTGGGGCGTACCGGCGAGTTTTGCCCAGGCCTTGCCCAGACCGGGGCGGAAGCCTCCCGCCTGGCCGCCTCCCGTTTCCGCTTGGCCGAAGCCCCACCCTTCAATCCCGTTCGTCCTTACGCGGTATTGCATCCCGGTTCGGGAGGGACGGCCAAAAATTGGCCGCTGGCCTATTATATCGAGTTGGCCAGACGCTTTTCCGCCGCCCTGGATCCGGCCGGGCGGCGAATTTTTCCCGGTCTGTACGCGACGGCCGGCGAGCCGGACGGGGACTTGGGAAGGCGGCTGGCGGCGGCGGTTCCGGGGATGTCGTTGGTGGAGGCGCCGCCGCTCGGGGATTTGGCCCGGCTTCTGGCCCATGCCAGCCTTTATGTCGGAAACGACAGCGGGGTTTCGCATTTGGCGGCGGCGGTGGAAAACGGAACCGGCGGGACGCCGGAGAAAATCGTCATTTTCGGGCCCAGCGACCCGGTTGTCTGGGGGCCGCCCGGCGCCCGGACGCTTTCCGCCGGCCGGGACATGTCCGGGTTGTCCCCGGAGGCGGTCTGGCGGGCCGCCGGATTGCCGGAATGAATTGGCGGTCGCGCCCCGGCGAACTTTATCCGCTTTTATGAAAATATCCAATTTTAGTTGAACCTGCCGGCCGATAATCACCGATAGTAAAGGAAAGTCTCGGAAAACCGGCGGTTCGCCCGGCTTCGGTCGGGTCGCGAACAGGCGGAAAATTCCGGGGCGGCGTTTAAATGGGCGGCATTTTCCGATTCCGGACATTTCGGGAGGAAATTCCCGATCAATTTAATTTGAAACTACATACATTTTAACTTATTGAATATTAATGTGTTGAGAATTGGAAAAATAAACAGCCGACTTTGCCGCGATTTTGGCAGAACCGTTGCTAAAGTTGGGTTAAGCGCGCTGGAAGCAAGCGGGTAATCGGGGAGGGGAAGAGAAATTCATCCGAATGTCAAGGAAAGTCGAATCAGGCGGCCATAAATTGTCGAATCGATTGTCCGAAGGCTGCGGCCTCAAGCCCGCGGGAGACGCGTTTCGGGCGCCCGGGGAGGTGGGCGCGAGAGGCCGGCAACCCCTTTCAGGGACGGACTCCAAACGTTAAGGAGGACAAGGCATGAGTTTGGTCATCAATCACAATCTGTCGGCTTTGAACACCTACCGGAACCTTTATTCAAGTTCCCGGAGCATGTCCAAAAGCATTGAAAAACTGTCCAGCGGCTACCGGATAAACGTCGGCGCCGACGGGCCGTCCGATCTGATCATCAGCGAACAGCTTCGCTCGCAGATATCCGGGCTGGAAAGGGCGGTCCGCAACTCCTCGGAGGCCTTCAACCTGATCGGCATCGCCGAGGGCGCCCTGAACGAGATGAATGCCATCCTGAAGCAGATGCGGGCGCTTTCCATCCACGCCGCCAACAGCGGCATCACCAGCCCCGAACAGGTCGCCGCCGATCAGGCGGAAATGGATTCGGGGATTGAAACCCTCAACCGCATCGCCAACACCACCCGCTATTCCGATCAGTATCTGCTGAACGGCTCCAAGCAGCTGGTCTACGACGTCGGCACCGTGGTCAACGAACCCACCGATCATTCGCTGCTCGACACCGTGATGACCAGGGTGGACGAGGTGTTCAAGCGCAGCGGGGTCAAGATGACCATCGGCTTCACCGGGGACCGGACGGTCTACCAGGCCAACACCGACACTTCCGCCCAGCGCGCCTATTTGGAGGCCGAGTCGGCGAATCCCCTCTGCCAGATAAACGGGGACAAGGTTACCCATTCCCAGGAGTTCATCCTTACCGGCAGCGGCGGTTCCCGGCTGTTCTCCTTCGCCGAGGGGACCCACATCGGGACCATTGTCGATTCCATCAACAACGTCAAGGACTCCACCGGCATCGGCGCCACCCTCATCTTCGCCTCGGACGTGCGGGTCGACCGCACCATCGGCGGGACTCCGGACGGGGTCGGTCCCGTGTACGGCGACACCGCCGCCACCTCGGTTCCGGCCAACTACGTGGTGGGATACAACACCGGCTGCTATGTCTACCGGGCGGGCGACATCCAAATCTACAACGCCGGCCTCAACAACGCCAACGCCGCCAAGTTGGACACCTCGAAAATCGCCTGCGTCTGCCTCACCCCCAACGCCGCCGCCGCCTTCAAGGTTGGCTTCAACTGCGACGGCGACGGCAAGATTTACGCCAAGGTCATCGACAAGTCCACCAACGCCATAGAATACTACAAGGACAGGGCCTGCACCATGCTGATCGGCAAGGGCAGCGACACCTTCTTCGCCGCCGCCAACAATTCGCTGATTCCCAGTTCGCCCACCCAAAACCTGGACGGCCTCTTCATAAGCCTCACCGACCGGGCGGAGAACCTCGACGTCTATGAACTGGCCCTGGTGGGGCAGCGCATGGACAATTTGAAGGACATGGAGGTGAACGGGATCGGAGGCTGGGCGGACTTGGCCAATTCGGTGATGTCGGGGGTAAATCTCGGGTTCAACACCTCGCCCGAGGGGGAGCTCTACTTCCGCTACACCCCCCTTACCTTCGAGGACGACGGGGTCACGGTCCGAACCTTCAAGGTGGAGGCTTTCAGCGACTCGAGCCGCGAGCCCCGCGCCCTGGTGTCGAGTTCGGGCGAGGTTTTCAACAATATCGCCAACACCTCGGTGACCGGCGGCATGTACGGCTTCCAGCAGAATCTCAAGGGCCAGACGGTCCGCCTGGAGTCGGTGGTCATGGAGAACGGCGAGGAAAGCGGCCTCAACATCACCTTGAACCTGCCCCGGCCGCCCTATGCCGACGACATCGACGCCAGTCAAATGCCCAACGGCGAGCAGGTGGGCGACATAGCCTTCACCAAGCTGGGGGTGCGCCTCTACGCGGTCGATTACGGCTCGGCCGAAACCATCCGCATCCAGAACAAGAACGGGGAGCTTTTCTATCAATACCGGGAATCCGACACCATGGAAAAAATCATGGTGAAGGCGGGCACCACCGTCCAGGTGGCCGGCCAGGACGCCCAAATCACCATGAACGGCGCCCCGATTTACAGCAACGGCCTGGTCGCCAACACCACCACCCCGGACTTTTCCGGCCGCCTGGTGTTCAACGAGGGGGAACTCGGGCTCACCACCCTGGCGGTGTCCGGCTACGACACGGGGAAGCTTTATTCCCGCGCCACCACCCTCCAGGGGATCGAGGAGAACGAGTCGCTAATCGCCGTCAACCGGCGCCACTTCGAGCCGCCTTCGCTCACCTACCAGGTGGGAGTGGCGCAGAACGGGATGATCAACACCATGGGCCAGCCGGTCAGCGTCTACCTGGACTTCAGCCAGTTGGATCCCACGGTCGAGGCTAGGGTGACCAACCTGGACGCCGAGCAGGCCATAACCCTCGCCTTCGACGGAAATCCGGCCACCGGGGTTGGCTATCTGCAAATCGACGCCGGCAACCTGGGCCCCAGCATCACTGCCCCGGTGATTATCCAGGTGGATCCCGAAAAGCTCAGGGAAGGGTTTTACGTGACCGACCCGGCCCTGAAGGGCCTGTTCATCAAGAGCGACATGCTGGTGGATTTGAAGAAGAGCGAGGACTACACCGCCGCCGACCAGACCATCACCCCCACCAACGGCGACATCATGCTGGAGGTCAACACCTACGCCACCAATCCCCGCGGCAACACCACCGAGACCATGTATAACTTTTTGGGCGGGATGCAGTTCCAGTTGGGCAACACCGAGGGGGATCAGGATCGGACCGTCTATTCCATCCAGTCCATGGCCATGTCGGAACTGGGGCGCATCGACTGGGAGGGGACGGAATATTGCCTCCAGAATGTCCTGGGCGGGGGCATCGCCAGCCTGACCCGGGATCCCATCCTCGCCATGCGGATAGTGGGGCAGGCCATCGACGACGTCTCCACCCTGCGGGCCAGGCTGGGCGCCTTCCAGGCCAACATGCTCCAGACCAACATCAATTCGCTGGATGTCGCCATCGAGAACATCACCAAGACCGAGTCGGCCATCCGCGACACCGACATGGCTTCCGAATCGACCCAATTCACCCGCTTCCAGGTCATGCAGCAGGCCGGCACCGCGATGCTGGCCCAGGCCAACCAGACGACCCAGAACGTCCTGACCCTTCTGGGCGGCTGATCGGCCCGAAGAAGGTTCGGGGCAAGAAAAAATCCCTGAATCCCCGGCGGGTTCGGCGGGAGGGAGGGGCGGGGCCGTTCTGGCGACGACAAGCCTCAAGACAAATTGTAGTTTGGGAATGACCATAAAATGATCATCCAATCGTCCCCTCGCCGGCATCCGGCGAGGGGACGATCATTGTGTCCGACTCGGTTTTCTTTCAGAGCGTGTTGTTAAATACCGGATCGCCCGGGTTAGACAAGGAAAAAGTCGCTGGCAGGATGATTTTTGGCCGGCGGTCAGGGGTAAAAATCATCCGAGAAGCGGCTTTTGACG
>JAISYL010000298.1 GCA_031269935.1 Planctomycetota bacterium | reverse complement strand
GGATGGAATCGGTCGTTGTCCATCTTTCCACTTGCATAGTCCGTCCCAGCCATCACGGCCCGCGCTGCCCGCATCTCGAATACCTGAGGGAGCAGGTGGCGCGGGCCGGATTGGCGATGGTGGAGGGGACCAGAATCTCCCGGCTGGCCGAATCGCGCCGAAGCGGGGGGGAATACCGGATTCCCGGCCGGGATTGATTTTCCCCGGCCGGGTTAGGGTCTGCCCATAAATAACTTATACATGTTTAGACCAGGAACCGAGTCGCGGCGGTAAATTTTCGCCCGTGGTTGGGCAAAAATTTACGAAAACGACGTTGGTGACGCGGTATAAACTTGTATAAGTTATTTATGGACGAGCCCTTAATGGGTTTTCAAATCCACGGGGCTGTGGACAAATTGCCATCCCGTGGAATTTGCGGCAATAGCCGCTTCTTGGGAAATTATCGCCCCTGACCGCCGGGGAAAAATTAAT
This sequence comes from Planctomycetota bacterium, assembly GCA_031269935.1. Classification (GTDB taxonomy): domain Bacteria; phylum Planctomycetota; class SZUA-567; order SZUA-567; family SZUA-567; genus JAJBSZ01. Next base: position 2,812 of record JAISYL010000298.1, on the reverse strand, counting down.
TTGGCGGCGTCTTTCTCCTTGTCCAAGGATCCGACGCAAAGTAACGTTTACACTCGGGGCGCGACGGGACAACGCCGGTCAAGCTCATAACCGGGAAACATGTAAAACTTATTTCGCGTCGCCCCCTAACCCTACGATCCGGCAATTTGTCAACAGCTCTTAGTATGGCCATACTCGTTTACCCGAACTCGCTGACGACTCACACATCATAAGACGCATGCCTTGCCCGGCGTCCCCCGAAAAAACGCCCTCCAACGAAAATGGCGGATGCGATGCGGGGGAGAAGCTTGCCGGAAAACGATGATCATGTGTTGATCATTGGATTTCGCTAACCGTAGCCGTCCCGGCCGAAGCATCTCTCTGGCCAAGCTGGTATGCCTTCTCAAGCAAGTTCTGAATCAAGCTAATGAAATCGCCGCCGGTTTCCAAGTCGGAATCGGTCCGGTTGGCGTTGTTCAGTAATTCGGCCAATGACAGAGGAGAGGACGACGTCCTTGAATCGCCGAACAACACATCCCTCAAACCGCCAATTGATGTTTGCGCCAACTGACTCAAGACATCCAAATCGGCGGCGCCATCGGCAGCGGTCGATCCGGATGCCGCCGACGATTGACCGTTGGCCGCCATCTTTTCGCGCAAAGCGATGAATTCCTCGAGTGACAGCAGGCCATCTTCATCGCTGTCCGCTTCGGTGAACAAGGCGGCGACCTCATCCTCCGACATGGGAGATGGCGGTTCGCCGGCGGGGGGTGGACCTGGGGGAGCCCCGGCCGGTGGTTGGGCGTTGCCCCGCATCTTTTCCCCGAAGGCGGTAAAATCGTCCAGGGACAAATAGCCGTCTCCGTCGCTATCGGCGTCGGCGAACAGGGTGGCGATTTCCTCCTTGGAGAAAGTCGGCGCCTGTTCGCCGTCATTTTGTCCGTCGGACGGCTGGGACGACTGAATCTGGGCAAGCATGGCGGCAATTTCCGCCGCATCCACCTTGCCATCGCCGTTGCTGTCCGCCTTGGCGAACAGTTCCCCTTCGCTCGGCGTCTTGCGTTGACGGTTCTGAACCGCCAAGGATGAAAATCCGGTTGTAAGTGAACTTGCGTTGATTTGCATGGGCGCCTCCTATTGATAAGGGAAAACAAGGATTTCCGTCCGAGCAGCCAACGGAGCGGAAAAAATTTTCAGCCTCGGCCGCCAACCTAGCCATGTAGCAATTTTAATGCCAATGACAAACAATCGCGCTTCAGCACGGCCGTATTTCATTGTGGACTTTTAAAGTGGGCTTTTAAAGAAAATAGAACCAACCACCGCTCGAGTTTCTTTAAAGTTTATAACTTCTTGCAGTGCAAGGCGATTATACCCATAACGAAATGGTTTTCGGTGAAGTTTGGTCAAACGATGATCTGTACTCGTCTTTCCTTTTCGGAAGCGAGGTGAGCTTTCGGGGTTAACCGTGAGCGCGGGTTGTCGGCAAATTCTTCCGGCAATCGGCCGAAAAACATCAGTGGTTCTTCCTTGACCGCGGGCATTGTCGCCAAATTGTTTGGCGTCCGATATTTGGCAACGCTTTTTGGGATGGCGCTTCTCACGCACCAGATCGGAGGATTTCTCGGCGCCTGGCTGGGCGATACAAATGTCGGGAAGTCTCATGTTGGTCTGGGGGGATATTGCCCTGGCGGCTTTGGCTGCCGTCGTTAACTTGCCCATACGGGAAGCAAAGCCGGCAATCGAGTCTGCGCGGCAAGTTGGGCGATAGAGTGGTTCGGAGCTTTTGGAGCAAGGAGAAAACCGGGGAAATCAAGCAGTGTCAAGAAAGACGCCAACCAGATTTTACCGGACTGTATATACCCATGACGAAGTGGTTTTCGGTGAAGTTTGTTCAAACGATGGCCTGTACTCGCCTTTCCTTTCCGGAAGCGGGGTGGAATTTTGGGGTTAACAGTGAGCGCGGGTCGTCGGCAAATTTTTCCGGCAACCGGTCGAAAAACATCGGCGGTTCCTCCTTGAACTGTCGGAAAGTCCGATACCAGCGGTTATAGGAGACTTGTTTATGCATGAATCGCCATAATCGCTCAATCAAATTCAGATTCGGCGAATAGGGAGGCGGAAACTCCAATCGTATCCGGGAAGTCGCCAAATAGTCTCGAACTTTTCGGGAATGATAGTACGCCGCGTTATCGCAAAAGACATGGATGGACACTGCCTCGGGATATCCGGACTCAATCTTTTCAAGCAAGGTCAAGGTCAATTGGGCATTGACGCTTTCCCCTTCAACCACAAACATTTCATGCGTTTCCGCATTCAAGGCCCCGTTGAGGTTGACCCGCTCCCGGCCGGTGTTGGATTGAATTTCCACCCGTTCGCCTTTGGGAAGCCAGCCATGGGCGGGCATGGAATTGAAGGTCGGATGCACCCCGTCCATGAACAATACCGGCGTATCGGGCTCCTTGAGACTCATAAACTTATCAAAGACCTCCGTAAGGGCGCGTTGTCTTTCCGGATCCGCCTTGTCGGGAGCGGGAGAGGGCTTCTTGTGGGAAAAACCCAAGCGATGCAACAAGTCACGCATGCCGCCGACTGAATAATCGACCTTGAATCGCTCTTCCACATAAGCTTGTATCGGGCTCGCCTCAAGGAACAAGTGGGTGCCGACATACTCATGCAATTGCCGTTCCCGGTCTTCGGAAAGTTTCCCGGCATAGGGCTGGAAATGGTCGGACATCGGAGCCTCAAGGCCTCGCTCGTGAAAAACCCGCTCATAATGCCGCACCGTATCCTCATCCCGGAACAAAAGACGGGCTATTTGTCGGTAGGAAAAACC
>JAISYL010000213.1 GCA_031269935.1 Planctomycetota bacterium | reverse complement strand
ACTCATCTTCGACAGCCCAAATTTTCAGCTATAGGATTTTCAAGGCGATATGGTTTTGCAAAAGGGCGTAGTGCCACATTCTTCTTTCTCTGGTAAGGCGGGAGGATGAAAGAAGGGGGGGGGCATAGCAGGCGCCGATTAGACAATTTGCCGAACTACCGGCGGCAACGCCATTCCGCAGGCGGCGAAAGCTTTCACCGCCTCCTTCTTTGCTTCGCTCCGAAACAGGTATTTTTTATCGCCGGAGGTTATTTCCGCCTCTCCCAAACTTTCCAGTGCGTCTACGATTCCGGCCCATTCGAGAGGTTCCTCGTCTTCTTTACGGCATTTTTCCAACCGGTCCCGCAATTCCTTCCTGAGGGTCAAGGCCAGGAAGGAGCACCAGACATGTCCACGAATGGTTTCGTCCCGTTTATGAAATACCGGCCGCGTCTCCAGGAGGCTTTTCGTTTGGCGGAAGATGTCTTCCACCAGAATAAGCTGTTTGTATTTCCCCGCCACTTCTTCCGCTGGGAAAGGGGTATTGGTAACCAGCACCCATTTGCCGTCAAACACCTTTTCGTTCTCGACTCTGTTCCAGTCTATCGAAAAACGCTTGCTCTTGTCGGACGACAGGTAACGCCGATAGCCTTTGTTACCAACCAGGGACTTGTCGCCGCGCTTAAGGGAATCTTCCAGCCCGACAAGTATCGCCTCCCGGTCATGTCTGTCCTTCCTCGCCTCTTCCTCGTTCAGACAGACCACATACCGATTGTCCTTTACCAGCACCTCCTTCACCTTCAGAGGCGCCGGGTCTTTCAAATTTTGGCGTTCGCCCACTATTTCCCGGAAGGGCAATTCGTCCTTGACGACCTCTTCCCTGACTTCCCGGCGCGAATGCATTCGGGCGCCAAGGATATAAAACCAGCCCATTTTCTCCAGGGTGTCCTTGGTATTCGCGCTTACCATGCCCCAATCCGCCACCAGGCAGACCTTCTTGATCTGAAACCGCCGGTGCAAACGTTCCGCCACCGGCAATATGCTTGACACATCGGCGGTATTCCCCGGCCAAATTTCAGCACAGACCGGATAGCCGGAGTTGTCCAAAACCATCCCCACCACCAATTGAGGCAAATCGGGTCGATGATCCTTGGAATAACCATACTGCCCGAGAGTTTCGCCGCCTTTGCCCTCGAAGTAGATGGAAGTGGTATCGAAAAAAACCAAGTCCAAATCGGTAAACAATCCCCGCCGGCGGAAGAAAAGCTCCTCCTCCAGCAAATCCTTCAGGGATCTCGGGGAAAAGGGGGTGGCGCCGTCCTGTTCCGCTTCCGGCAAGGGAGTTCCCAGCCAAGCCATGGCCCGGTAGAAATGCTGCAAATCCAAATCCTCCGCCCCCTCCAGGCGATAGTCGGCCAACCAGCGCAAACCGGCCCGATCACTCCCGGAATGCAGCAAACGCTGGAGAACGCTGGTGAAAATCGTCCGCTCCAGGGAAAATCCGAACTTCCGACCCTTGACCAACTTTTCAATCGCCCGGTCAATTCCCAATTCCCGCCAGAGTCTGGCGAAAAGCAGAGGTGAGCCGAGCCGTCGGTAGGTTAGGGGTTTGCTTCTCTGCCTGTCGATCTCGCCCAGGAGCGCGATTTTTGAGGAAAAGCGCTGGAGGGAGAACATGAGCGAATCAAGCCCCCCCGATTTCTGGAGGAGGTCGAGCCGGCCCAGATTGGCGATGACGTTTTGGACAATTTTTCCGTCCACCCGGTGGTTCTCAACTATCTGCAGATAAGTGCGGCTACCCCGCGATTTGGCCCTGACAAACATGGCATCGCCTATGTTCCATTACCTAACATAGAATATAATCCATGAAAGTCAAGATATATTTCGGTAAAGTAAATAAAACGTGGCACTACGTTTCAGCCGATTTTAAAAAGACAATAAAACCAACCCCAACAATTTAAAAATGTTATGAATTCAGACCCCAAAAAAATCCGGCGAAACTGTCGAAGATGAGCTTGAGTGCCGAGTGAACCGTATCGAACCCTGGCGTGTCGGATATCGTTGGGATTCGCGTTTATCCATTTAGGGACGAGCCCTTAGAGTGGACTTTTGAAGGAAATCAATCGTCGGTTCGATTGATTTCCCTCAAAAGTCCACCCTCAGTTCCCGAATCAGGCGCCCGCGGGAAACCGCCACCGGGTTGTTGGCCAGCCGTTCCGGGTTGACGCGTTCGACCATTTCCGCGATTTCCCCGGGGGATATTCCCGCCTCGGGGAGGGTGGCGGCCAGTCCGCATCGGCGGAGCAGTTCCCGCCAGAAAGCCGCCGCCGCCGCCGGCGAATCCCGGTCCAGCAGGGCCGGCGCCTCCCGCCCGGCGGTCAGCCAGGGCGCCTCCCCGGGGGGGGATTCGCCGTCCTCCCCGGATTCGGCGTTTATCCGGATGAAGTTCGCCAGGGTCAGGGCGACCGCGTGGCCGTGGGGAATGCCGTGGCGGCGGGTCAAAAAATAGGACAGGGCGTGGGGGGCGGTGGTGAGGCTTATGGCGATGGCGCGCCCGGCCCAATAAGCCCCTTCCGCCAGGGCCAGCCGCCGGGCCGGAAGGGGGTTTTCCACCGCCCCCGGCAGGTTGGGCAGAACCAGCCCCAGCGCCTTTTTCGCCAGCCGGCGGCTCTCCGTGGTCGCCCCTCGGGCCCAATACGATTCCACCGCCTGGGCCAGGGCGTCGAAACCGGTCGCGGCGGTGAGCCGGGGGGGCAGGGCGGAGCTTAGGGCCGGGTCCGCCACCGCGATTTCCGGGAGCAGGGCCGGATGATCGAGGGAATGCTTGGTCTCCCCGACGTAGAAGGTGGCGAAGGGGGTGGCTTCGCTGCCGCTCCCGGCGGTGGTGGCCACGGCGGCCAGGGGGGGGCCGCCGGGCCGGACCCGAATGCCGTCCGGGCGGGGATTGGCGTTTTCGGCCCGGGCGAGGGCCTTGATCAGCTTCCCCGCGTCGATGGCGCTACCCCCCCCGACCGCGATCACCAGATCGGGATCGGCGTTCCGGAAAACCGAACTCCCCGCCAGGATTTCCTCCCAGCCGGGATTGACCGAAAAGTCGTGGAAAAAAACCGAACCGGGCGGGAGCAGGCCGGCGGCGGCGAGTTTTTCCCCCGCCTCGGCCAGCCTTCCCCGGCTAATCACGACCAGGGGGCGCCGCGGGGACATTTCCCGGAGCCGCCGCCCGGCTTCGGCGAGCGCCCCGGCCCCGAGGTGGAAACGCTGGCCGCCGGTCAAAATCAATTCCTCCAAGATTGGTTCATTCAAGACTTTGGCCGAATTCCTCCAATGATCGGCAACTGGCGGCCAGACGAGTCCATGCTTCCAGTTGTACGGGATCGGAACAGGTCAGCACCCGCTTGCGGATTTTTTCCGGGACGGAATTGAATCAGGTTGTCAAGACCTGGATAAAGAATATCTTTTTTCCGCCGCCTTCAACCCGGGACAAGGCGGATTATCTCGTCCAGCCCCAGGCACCCTTCCTCCGCCTCCAGGGCGCGGCCGTGCCGGAGTATGGCCTCCGCCGTCCGCCGCATGGCGGGATAGGCCGAGCGGAGCAGTTGGTTGGCGTAGATGACCAGGTTCACCCCGACGGCGGCCAGTTCGGCCTCCCGGACTCCGGGATAGGCGCTGGGTACTGCCGCCAGCGGGGCGGTATGCCCGGCCGCCCGGAAGCGCCGGCAGAAGTCCAGCACCCGTTCCGGGGTCCGGTCGCGGCAGTGGATAAGCACCCCGTCGGCCCCGGCTCCGAGGTAGACCTCGGCCCGTTCCAGGGCGTCGGCCGTCCCCAGGCCGAGATTCAGGCTTTCAATTCTCGCGATCACCATGAAGGCGTCGGTCACCCTGGCTTGGCGGCCCAGGGCGATTTTGGCGGCGAAGTCACGGGGGTCGGCCGAGGTCTGGCTCACCTCGGCCCCGAACAGGGAATTCCGCTTCAGCCCCTCCTTATCCTCGATAATCACCGCTGAGACGCCCAGGCGCTCCAGGGTTCTCACCGCGAAGACGAAATGCTCCGGCCGACCGCCGGTGTCGCCGTCGAAAATCACCGGCTTGGTCGTCACCTCCAGGATGTCGTTCAGGGTCTTCAGGCGGTCGGCCAAATCCACCGCCTCGATGTCGGGCTTCCCCTGGTTCACCGAGTTGGTGAGGCTGGAAAGCCAGATGGCGTCGAAGGAACGCGCCTCCCCGGATTCCCCGGCCGCCTCGGCGCTTTCGGCGATGAGGCCGGTCAGGCCGCTGTGGGCCTCGATGGCCCGGCTCAGGGGCTTGGCCCGGAACAGCCCGGTCCAGTTTTTCCAGCCGCACCCCGGGGGTGGTCCCGATTTCCTTCATGGCCTGGACGAGTTGGCTGGAGGAGATACCCTGGGTGTAGGGAATCTCCACTAGTTCCCCCCCCCATTCGGCCAGGACCCGGACGACCTTTTCCCGGGTGGCGGCCTGCACCCCCTGGCGCCAGTCGTCGCCGTGCACCACGTAGTCCGGCCTCAGGGCCCGGAGGTTGGCGCTGTAGTCGAGTTCGGCCTGGGGGACGATCCTCGCCACCTGCCGGAGATTCCCGATCACCCTCTCCCGCTGGGCGTAGTTCATGGAGGGCAGGCGCTTGTAGCCGGCGATGGCGGCGTCGGTCAGGAGCCCCACCGTCACTTCGCCCAGTTCCGCCGCCCGTTCCAGGATGTTGATGTGCCCCGGATGCACCAGGTCGGCGCTCATCCCCACATAAACCCGCTTCCGGGGCTCGGCGGCGGCGTTCATCGGCGTTCCCCCTCCCCCCCGAAATTCGAGAAGTTGTTTCCTGGCGCGCCCTATCCGAATTTTTCCCGCGCCCCGAGCCTGTCACCCGGGAAAACCCGCCCCCGTTATGTCCCCCAAATAGCTGTAATATTCCAGATGGTTTTTTTCGCATTGCCGGGTGAGAGATTCGTTTGATCTCTTTGTTCTACCGAACCCAACGATTATGGGGTTTTCGAAGTTTTCCCGCGCTTCCTCCGGAGAATACACCTTGAGATCGCCCACCATTTCGTGGATGAATTTCTCGCGGTTTTCGACGAATCCCGCCACTTCGATTTGAAGGCTCCGGAGTTGGACCAGGGCTTGTTTGGCCAGGATGTTGACCCCGAACAAGAAGCACCGGCCGGCCTCATTCCCGCAGTTTTTTCAAGCCCAGAGCCTTGCCGGACCTGCCGGCCGTCCTTTCCGCGGAGGCAATCGAGAAAGACTCCTCCGGGAAAGTGTGGATAATCCCCCCCGGGTCGATTTCCAAGGCCGCGCACTCCTTTTCCCTTATGAAGCGCCGCAATTCGCCGGCCAGAAATTCAAAGCGCCGGCCCAGCCAAGCCATGACCGCCGGATTGAATTTGGTGTAAAAAAATTGATCATGGGCCGGGTTTAAGCTTTCCATATTATAATCAACTCACTTGCCCCTGGTCATTCAATTCCATGAAACCCAATAAATTTGAACAATTCATGGGATCGATTTCATCCAGGTAAAGCTCCAATCCCCCCTGTCCCGTCGCCGGATTCGGGGAAGTGGCCGACAGCCGGTAGCGGCCATCGGTCACGGCGTAACTCTTTCGGGTTTCCCCCGGCCTGGCATTTTCATCCTGGAGGGCGAACTTGTTCTGGATGAAAGCCAATTCCCTCTTTTCCCGGCTTAGATCCACCCCGCCGAACCGATTTCGGGAAACCGCCGGGGGCTGTTCCGGAAACAGCAGCCCGAGGATGGTGGAACGCAAGTCGTCCAGCGGTGTGACCAGGCTATGCCGGGTCACGGGAATGAAAGGAGGTGTTCTTTCTGAAACGTGGCATAGTCGTCCAGCAGGTGCGAATCCTGTCCGGTCAAGGGTTAGCCCATCCAGACCG
>JAISYL010000183.1 GCA_031269935.1 Planctomycetota bacterium | reverse complement strand
CCGGGCGGGAACGCCGTCGCCCCCGCGCCGCCCGCCCCTCACCGGCCCTTTCCGCCAAGGCGCCGGGGCAGCAGCTTTTGATTCCTCCGATCGCCGGGCCGGGCGGAATCGCCGGCGGTGGGAGGGGGCGGAGCGCCCGCCTTTCCCCCGCCCCTCACCAACCTCGCCAACTCGTTCACCATCTCGTCCAGCCGGGCGGCCTGGTCCGACAGCTTTTCGGCGGCGGCGGCCGATTCCTCGGCGCCGGCCGAGTTCTCCTGCGTCGTCTTGTCCATCTGGGCGACGGCGGTGTTGATCTGATCGACGCCCTGGGCCTGTTCGTTGGTGGCGGCGGCGATCTCCCGCATCAGCCGGCTGATGGTGGTGGCGGATTCCTTGATGTCGGAGAAGCTCTTGTCGAGGCGGCCGGCGATGTTCGATCCCTTGTGAACCCGCTCGACCGCGCCCTGAATCAGGGCGGTGGTGTCGCGGGCCGCCTGGGCCGATCTCTGGGCCAGGTTGCGGACCTCGTCGGCGACCACCGCGAAGCCTTTTCCGGCCTCGCCGGCGCGGGCGGCCTCCACGGCGGCGTTGAGGGCGAGCAGGTTGGTCTGGAAGGCGATGCCCTCGATGGTCTTGATGATGCGGCTGATTTGATCCGCCGACTCGCTGATTCCGGTCATTGATTCGGTCATGTCGGTCATGTAGCCCGCGCCCTCGGCGATGATCGTTCCGGCGTGCTGCATGGTGTCGTTGGCCTTGGCCGCGTTGTCCGCGTTCTGCCGGGTCATGGAGGCGGTTTGTTCCATCGCCGCGGAGGTCTCCTCGAGGGACGCCGCCTGTTCGGTCGCGCCCTCCGCCAGAGTTTGCGAGGAGGTGGAAATTTCGCCGGCGGCGGCGTTGACCTGCCGCGAGGCCTCGCCGAGGCCGCCGATGATGGCGTCGAGCGTGCGGGTGATGCCGGCGGTCATAAGGTAGAGCGCGAGCAGCGCCGCCGCCAGCAGGGCGGCCCCGATGGCGACGATGATCGCCACCCCCGAGTCCACCGGCGCCAGGGCCTCGCCAAGGGGCGCGGCCAGGATGACGGCCCAGTTCTCGCCGGTTCCGGCCAACGAAAAGGGGGCGACGGCGCACAGGTATTCGGCGCCGTTCACCTTCGACACGATTCGCGCCGTGTGCGCCTGGTTGTCGCCGAGGGCGGCGCGGATGGCGGCGGCGAGATTGTCGTCCACCACGGGAAACACCGGTTTCATGCGCAATTTCTCGTCGGGGTGGTAGATGATGCCGCCGTTCTGGTCGAGAAGAACCGAGTAGCCGTTGTCATAAACCTTTATCTTGGCCATGTTCCCGCAGATGAGGTCGAGCAGGATGTCGCCCCCGACGGCGCCCAGAACCTTGCCGTCCTTCACCACCGGGGAGGCGACGGTGAAGATGAAGTAGGAGGTTCCTCCGGCGGGATAGTCGTAGGGCGGGGTGATGGTTTCGCGGCCGGAATTCCTGGCGGCAAGATAAAAATCGCCGTCGCCCGGCTTGTCGTAGTTGGCGAGGGGTTCCCGCCCCGACTTGCCGCCCAGTTCGAAGAGATAGGGGACGTAGCGCCCGGTGGCGTCGTGGAACGGGGCCTGGTTGGCGTATTCGGCGTCCTTCCCGTCGAAGGCGCCGGGTTCGAACGCCGCCCATATGCCAAAGATGCGCTCATTGGCGCGCAACGCCCGCTCGAGCTGGTTGTTGGAGAACGCGCGATTCGCCTCCGGGGTTCCCGCGGTGGCGCCGATCACGGCGGAAAGCGTTTCCACCGAGCCGAAGGCCATGTCCAGGTAGGCTTTGACGCCGTTGGCGTTGCGGTAGGCCTGGGAAATCAGTCCGCGTTCCACCTCGTCGGACATCGCCGAGCTGAAGCGTAGGGCGATGATCGCCACCAAGGCGGCGATGCCAATCGTCAATATGGCGCCGATGGGAATGATTACCCGCCATTTCAAGGAATATCTGCCCATGTCGAACTTCCTTTCCCGTCATATCCGCTACAGGTTCGGAGCTTCCGTTTCCGCGAACAATTATTGAACGCCGCGGTCTTCGGGCGGGCTGCCGGCATTCGCGCGGCACCCCGCACTCTGCCACTAATTGTATACCCGCCCCGCCCCGGTTTCAACCTAAATGTTATGCATCTTTTTGGCTGGACTTCTTTAATTGACTTTAAAAGCCCACTTTACAAGCACGCCGGCGGGGGATCCGGGCGGGATCGCTATCGCCTTGCCCGGCCGCCTTTCCCTCCCCGGCCCCTTCCGTCAAGCCCCCGGGGCAATGGCTTTTGATTCCTCCGATCGCCGGGCCAAGCGGAAACGCCCCCGGCGGGGCCTTGCCCGGCGTCCGCCTTTCCCCCGCCCCTCGCCAGCCTCGCCAAGTCGTTCACCATTTCGTCGAGCCGGGCGGCCTGGTCCGACAGCTTTTCGGCGGCGGCGGCCGACTCCTCGGCCCCGGCCGCGTTTTGCTGCGTCGTCTTGTCCATCTGGGCGACGGCGGTGTTGACCTGATCGATGTCCTGGGCCTGTTCATTGGTGGCGGCGGCGATGTCCTTCATCGCCTGGGTGATGGTGCCGGCGGATTCCTTGATGTCGGAGAAGCTCTTGCCGAGGCGGCCGGCGATGTCCGATCCCTGGTGAATCCGCTCGACCGCGCCCTGAATCAGGGCGGTGGTGTCGCGGGCCGCCTGGGCCGACCGCTGGGCCAGGCTGCGGACCTCGTCGGCGACCACCGCGAAGCCCTTTCCGACCTCGCCGGCGCGGGCGGCCTCCACGGCGGCGTTGAGGGCGAGCAGGTTGGTCTGGAAGGCGATGCCCTCGATGGTCTTGATGATGCGGCTGATTTGATCCGCCGACCCGCTGATCCCGGTCATGGCCTCGGTCATCTCGGTCATATAGCCCGCGCCCTCGGCGACCAGGGCGCCGGTGTGCCGCATGGTGTCGTTGGCCTTGGCGGCGTTGTCCGCGTTCCGCCGGGTCATGGAGGCGGTCTGTTCCAGCGCCGCCGACGTCTCCTCGAGGGAGGCCGCCTGTTCGGTCGCGCCCTCCGCCAGGGTTTGCGAGGAGGCGGAAATTTCGCCGCCGGCGGCGTTGACCCGCCGCGAGGCCTCGCCGAGGCCGCCGATGATGGCGTCGAGCGCGCGGGCGATGCCGGCGCTCATAAGGTAAAGCGCGAGCAGCGCCGCCGCCAGCAGGGCGGCCCCGACGGTGACGATGATCGCCACCCCCGAGGTCACCGGCGCCAGGGCCTCGCCAAGGGGCGCGGCCAGGATGACGGCCCAATTCTTGCCGGTTCCGGCCACCGAAAAGGGGGCGACGGCGCACAGGTATTCGGCGTCGTTCACCTTCGACACGATTCGCGCCGTGCGCGCCTGGTTGTCGCCGAGGGCGGCGCGGATGGCGGCGGCGAGGTTGTCGTCCACCACGGGAAACACCGGCTTCATGCGCAATTTCTCGTCGGGGTGATAGATGACGCCTCCGTCATGGTCGATGAGAACCGAGTAGCCGCTGTCGTAGACCGCTATCTTGGCCATCTCCCCGCAAATGAGATCGAGCAGGATGTCGCCGCCGACGGCGCCCAGGACCTTGCCGTCCTTCCGCACCGGGGCGACGGCGGAGAAGATGTAGTAGGAGGCGCCGCCGAGGGAAAAGTCGTGGGGCGAGGTGATGTTTTCCCGGCCGGAATCCCTGGCGAGAAGATAATAGTCGCCGGCGCCCGGCTTGTCGTAGTCGAGAAGGTGTTCCCGCCCCGCCTTGCCGCCCACGTCGAAGAAATAGGGGATGTAGCGCCCGGTGGCGTCATGGAGCGGGGCCTGGTTGGCGTATTCGGCGTCCCTCCCGTCGAAGGCGTCGGGCTCGAACGCCGCCCATACGGCGAAAATGCGCTCGTTGGCGCGCAATGCCTGCGCCAGCAGATTGTTGTAGAATTCGCGGTTCGCCCCCGGGGTTCCCGCGGCGTCGCCGAACACGGCGGCGAGAGTCTCCATCGAGTCGAAGGGCATATCCAAATAGGCCTTGACGCCGTTGGCGTTGCGGTAAGCTTGGGAAATCAGCCCGCGCTCCACTTCGTTGGACATCGCCGAACTGAAGCGCAGGGCGACAATCGCCACCAGGGCGGAGACGCCAATCGCCAATATGGCGCCGATGGGAATGATTATCCGCCATTTCAAGGAATAGCCGCCCATGCCGAATTTCCTTTCCCGTCAGAAGGTGTTGGCAACCGCCGGATTGTCCGGGCCGGACAAGGGAAAAGCCGCTGGCGGGATGAATTTTGGCCGGGGGGGCCGGGCAAGATTCATCCGGGAAGGACGCGGAAATAAAGGTGGAACAAAGCGTTTCCCTTCTCCCCATTTTCACGATTTCGCGCCGCGCGTAGTATATATCCGTTTCGCCCGGGGTTCAACCTAAATGTCGGGCGCCGTTTTTCCGTCGGTTCCAATATTTTCAAAAAAATTCTTGACAGCCGCCAATTATACTACATAATTCATGTATGATAAATAGGAATTAACCGAAAGGGAGCGTTGGCCGCGACCGCCCGATCAAGGGGAAGGCAATGGGGAAGCTTAAAGTCTGGCGACCGCCGGCCGCGATTCTGGCGGCCCTGGCCCTGGAACTGGGATTGGAAAACAGTTCCCGGCATCCGCCCTCCCGGCATCCCTTTTTCCTCTACGGGCTGGCCCTCTCGGCCGCCTTCTTCCTGCTCGCCTCGCTGGCGGGGCGCTGGCGGCCCGGGATAGGGGCCAGGCTGGAGGAAAAGGCCAATTTCAACGCCGCCGTCTACGCCTTCCTCGGCCTCCTGAACCTGGCGACCAACAAGTTCGCCCTGCTCCCCCCGCTTTTCTTCCCCTCCCCGGATCGCATCCTGGGGGTGCTGGTTCTCGACTATCCCTATATCCTGGGCGAATGCCTGGCCTCCTCGGCGAAACTCCTCTTCACCGGCTTCCTGGCCGGAACCCTGGCCGGCCTCGTCACCGGCATCGCGGTGGGCTTCAGCAAGCGGGCGGCCTATTGGGTGAATCCCGCCATCCGCCTGATCGGGCCGATTCCCCCCACCGCCTGGATCCCCCTGGTTCTGGTCGCCTTCCCCACCACCTTCCTCGGGGGCGTCTTCCTTATCGCCCTCTCGGTGTGGTTCCCCGTCACGGTGATGACCTCCAGCGGCATCGCCAACGTACAGAATGCTTATTTCGAGGTTTCCCGCACCCTGGGGGCGAGGCGCAACCACCAGATTTTCCATGTGGGCATTCCCGCCGCCATGCCCTTCATCTTCATCGGCCTGTTCAGCGGCACCTGTTCCTCCTTCATAACCCTGATGACGGCCGAGATGATCGGGGTCAAGAACGGGATCGGCTGGTACATAAACTGGCAGCGGGAAATGCTCTCCTACGCCAACGTCTACGCCGGACTTCTGGTCATCGCCCTGTCCTTTTATCTCCTCGTCACCCTGTTCTTCAAGCTGAGGGACCGGGTCCTGGTCTGGCAGCGGGGGGTAATCAAATGGTAGGGAAGCCCGAAGGGGCCGCCGGCGGCGGGGCCGGGCGGATAAGCGTCCGGGGCGTCCGCAAATCCTTCGTCCAGAACGACGGTTCCCCGGTGCGGGTCCTGGCCGGCCTGGATCTGGAAATCGGGGCGGGGGAGTTCGTCTCCCTCATCGGGCCCTCGGGCTGCGGCAAGTCCACCCTGCTGCGGCTGATCGCCGGGCTGATCCAGGCCGAATCCGGGACCATCCTCCTGGACGGGAGGGAAATCAGCGAGCCGGATTCCGAGCGGGGGCTGGTTTTCCAGAATCCCCTGCTTTTCCCCTGGCTCAACCTTTACGACAATGTCGCCTTCGGGCTCCGGGCCCGGAAGGTTTACCGGGAAAGGCGTTCGGAGGTGGGCGAATTCCTCCGCCTGGCGGGGCTGGAGAAATTCGCCGGATCCTACCCCCACCAGCTCTCCGGCGGCATGGCCCAGCGGGCCGCCCTGGCCCGGGCCCTGGTCAACCATCCCCGGGTCCTGCTCCTGGACGAGCCCCTGGGGGCGCTGGACGCCTTCACCCGCATGAACATGCAGGACGAGATAATCCGCTTCTGGCGGGAGCGGGGGACCACCATGCTCATGGTCACCCACGACGTGGACGAGGCGATCTACCTGGCCGACCGGGTGGTGGTGATGAGCCCGGGGCCGGCCCGGATCGAGACCATCCTCCCCGTGCCCCTGGCGCGGCCGAGGGCCAGAAGCCATCCGGAATTCCTCCAGTTGCGGGCGGGGATTCTGAAAATACTGCATTTCGGCGGGCAGGTGAGGGAGCCGAGTTACCAGATCTAGTGTTACGTAAGGGCGTGTGACCCCGGTTCAGCCGTCCTGCGCCTCCGGGGAAACGCGCTTCGGCATCCGCGGGATTGGACTTTTCAGGCCGTTGGACGTGAAGGGAGACCGCATGATTCGCCCGGGACGGGGTCGCCGATGTATTCGCGCCGCCTGCCCAGCGCCGGGCCCGGCCGGGCCCGGCGCCGGCGGCGGCGCCGGAAGGACGGAGGGGCGGAACGGGACGGCTCCGGCCGGCCCTGGTGCCCCGTAAAGTCCAAATCCTTGATTTGGACTTTACGGGGTGCGACCCCGGTTCAACCGAATCCCGCCTCCGGGGAAGTGAATTCCCCTTCGGCATTGGAGGTTGATTCTGGAGCAAACGTTGTTTCCTTAAAAATCCACCGACAAGGAGAAATCCGAAAATGCGCGAATGGATTTATCGGGCCCTGGCGGCCCTGTCATTATTGGGATTGGCCGGCCTCCCGGCCGGGGCGGCGGAGGATCGGATCAAGGTCGGCTACAGCGGCAGCCTCTGCGAGGGGCCGGTGCACATAGCCATCGAAAAGGGGTTTTTCGCCGGCGAGGGGTTGGAGGTCGAGCCGGTCCGGCTCGCCCCCGGGACCGCTTTCGAGGCGATCGCGACCGGGCAAATCGACGCCAGCTTCGGCCTGCTGGCCACCCTCATCCAGCCCCTTTCCAACGGGCTGCCCATCAAGATAACCACCGGCCTCCACACCGGCTGCGACAAGCTGCTGGTGAAAAAGGACAGCGGGATCGGCGAATTGGCCGATCTCAAGGGCAAGCGCATCGGGGTGCCGAGCCTCACCAGCAGTCCCATCATGTTCGCCAAGCGGGGTCTGGCCGCCGCCGGGGTGGGGGTGGGGGACAAGAACCTGGAGGTGGAATTCATCGTCTTCACCAATCCCGAGTTGCCGCTGGCCCTGGAACGGGGGGCGATTGACGCCATCTCCGCCAACGATCCGGTGGCGGCCCGGGCCGCCAAGGAATACGATCTCAATGTCATCCTGGATTCGGCCCGGGACGAGCCCTACCGCCAACAATACTGCTGCGCCGCCTATGTGAGCCTGGACCTGGCCGCCAACCGTCCCGAGTCGGCGGCCAAATACACCCGGGCCATGCAAAAGGCGGCGGCCTGGGTCCAGGGGAACCAGGACGAGGCCGCCCGCATCCAGGTGGAAAAGAACTATGTTCCCGGCGACCCCGAGTTCAACGCGGCGGTGCTGAAAACCTTCAACTACATCCCCTCGGTCAAGAGGGCCTACGAGGGGTTCGGGGTCACCGCGGTCGAATTGAAGGACATCGGGGTGCTGGGCGAGGGCGTGGATATCGATTATCTCCAGAAGAACAGCTTCGCCTTCCTGCCGGGAGTGGCGGACAGCGTCGAATAGGCGCCTTCGGGGAAAAGGCTTCCCCGCCGGCGAGCGCCCCGTGAAGCCGGCTTGTATGTAAAGGAAATCGAGCGGCGGTTGGCTCGGTTTCCTTTACAAGTTCATTGAAAGGAGGAAAAAGCAAATGCGCTTCGCGTTATTCGAGTCGAATTCCGCGGATTTGTCCCCGGCCGTTCCCCAATTGGGCGTCCTCTCCCTTCCGTCGCGTTCCCTTTCGCCCCGCCGCTGTTGTTAACCCTTCCTTTATCTATCGCCGCCAATCGATCCATCCCGATTAGGGCTCGTCCCAAAAATAACTTAGAGGCTGTTGTTAAATGCCGGATCGTCCGGGTTAGACAAGGAAAAAGGCGCTGGCAGGATGTTTTTTGACCGGCGGTCAGGGGCAAAAAACATCCGGGAAGCGGCTTTTGACGCGGTATAACCCGATGAGACGGTATTTAACAACACGCTCTTATATCGGAAGCGTTTTGGTTTCCGGACCAACGTCGATCCTAAGCCCCAAGCGCGTACAATGGTTATGGGATATAAACAACCTAACGCCATACGCGCTTGGGTATATACAAGCTTATACCGCGTCACCAACGTCGCTCTCGTAAAATTTTTGCCCAACCACGGGCGAAAATTTACCGCCGCGACTCGGTTCCTTGTCTAAACATGTATAAGTTATTTTTGGGCAAGACCCTTGGTTCCACAACGCCATGTTTATGGCGGACCACGCCACGAGTATGGCGGGCGTGACAAGTTGCGATGTTTCGACGATTGATTGGCAAAAACAATCGTACTATTGTCAACTCCTTATTTTTACTATAGTTGCGAAAGGTTGGGAGAATAATCATGCGTATAAGACATCATGGAATAATTGGCTGGGTTGCCCTTGCCCTGTCGCTGGCGGCGTTCGGCGCCCCTTCCCGGGCGGAGGAGTGGAAGACGGCCTGGGCGGCTCCGGTTCAAGGGCCGTTTCCGGCCGGCCATCCGACCGCCCAACCGTCCCTTGAGCAGGCCATACCCGATCCGGCCCGAGGGGCGGTGGATCAGACTTTCCGCCTGATCGTCCGGCCGGATATCTGGGGCAAGACGGTCAGGTTGCGGTTTTCCAACACCTTCGGGGATAAGCCGCTCTCCCTGGACGGGGTGTTCGTGGGCCTGCGGGCCGGGGCGGCGGCGGTCGCGAAGGGAACCAACCACCAGGTCACCTTCAATTTTTCCCCGGAAGTGTCCATCCCTCCGGGCGAATCGGTTTGGAGCGACGGGGTAACCCTGCCGTTCGCGGCGGCGGTTGATCCGGGGCTTCTCCAGGGCCGCAAGCTCGCGGTCAGTTTCCACGTGAAGGGTGAAAGCGGGGCGATAACCTGGCACGCCAAGGCGCTTACAACCTCGTACATATCGCCGCCCGGATCCGGTTCGCGCGGACACGAGGAGGGCGAAACCAATTTTCCCCATAGTACGGCCTCGTGGTATTTCCTTGACGCCCTCGATGTCCTGGCCCCGGCGGACACCAGGGTAATCGTCGCCTTCGGCGATTCCCTCACCGACGGCAGTTCCAGTACGATAAATGGCGACGATCGCTGGCCCGACGCCTTTTCCCGCCTTCTCCACGCGGCCTACGGCGACAGGATCTCCCTGGTGAATTCGGGCATCGGCGGGAACGAGGTGGCGGGTCCGGCCGTTTACAGCGTCCAGAACCCGACGCCGGGCGGACCGTCCGCCCTGGAACGCCTCAAGCGCGACATTCTTGATCTTTCCGGGGTGACGACCGTCATCTGGCTGGAGGGCATCAACGATCTGAGGCATCCGGAGCGCACTCCCGGGGAGGTGTTCGAGGGATTCCGCAAGGGGGTGGCCCTTATCAAGGCCGGAGCGCCGGAGGTAAGAGTCGTCGGTTCCACCCTGACCACGGTTCTCGGCGGCACGGCGGCGGGGCACGGGGGCGTTGAACAGGACGAAAAACGGAAAGAGTTGAACAGGCTGATCGGCGAAAACAGTCCCTTCGACGCCCTGCTTGATTTCGACGCGGTCGTCCGGGACGCGGAATCGGGAAAAATACGGAAGGAATTCGTCCCCGATAGCGGCGTCGGGCATGCCGGCGACTGGGTGCATCCCAATCGCGCCGGGTATTTGCGCCTGGCGGAAAGCATAGAGGCGAGGGCGTTGTTTCCTTAAAAGTCAACCGAATCATCGTCTCGGGCATTCAACAACACCCATTTACGGCCCAAAACCGGAACGGAGAATAATCCATGCGTACAATCACCCGTCTCGCCGCGGTGGTACTGGCCGCCGCCTTTCCGCAGTCCCCGTTCGGCGCGTCCGTCGCGGGGGAAGGCGC
The DNA here is from genome assembly GCA_031269935.1 of Planctomycetota bacterium. Lineage (GTDB taxonomy): Bacteria > Planctomycetota > SZUA-567 > SZUA-567 > SZUA-567 > JAJBSZ01. Next base: position 12,606 of record JAISYL010000183.1, on the reverse strand, counting down.
CCCGGACAACCTGGAAAGGGTTTTCCGCATTGACAGGAATACGGTCGAAAATTACTCCTACAACAACAAATCGTTGATTTCCGGACAGGTGAAGGCGGTGGCGATCGATTTCCAGGGCTTGAACTACGGCGCCTTGAAGACCGAGCCGAACCCGATGGACGAAGCGCTGGCGGCCAAATCGGTTTTGGTCATCCAGCCATGGCCGGGCCCGTGGCATTGGTCGAATTTCCAAGCCATCCGCCAAACCGACCTGATTATAGCCGCCACCCGGGAAAAATACGGAATCGGCGGCGACGTCCCCGTCGTCGTCTATGGCCGCAGCATGGGCGGGGTGAGCGCCTACAACTATGCGGTCTACGGCGAATTTCCCGTCGCCGGCGTCGCCGGTAACTGCCCGGTGACCGATCTCGCCCACCACGCCACCGAGCGTCCCGACGTGGCGAGAGGCATTTACCGGGCGTTCGCCCACTACGACTCCGGCGTCGCCCTGGCCGTCGCCTGGCACAACCCCGCCGCCTTGGTGGACAAATTGCCGAAGGTCCCCTACTTCGTGATTTCCACGGATACCGACGAAAGCGTCGACAAGGAGGCTCACGCCGATAGATTCGTCGCCGCGCTCAGGGCCAAAAACCATTCCGTGGAGTATCTGGTCGTTCCCGGCATGACCCACGTGGAGTTCGACATCCCCGGCAGATTCGACAAGTATCCGGACGTCCTCAAGCGTTATATCGACTTTATCGCCGGTTTCGCCCGATAGGTCCCTTCGTGGACTTTTGATTTCCCTTAAAAGGCAACTCTTCCGAAGAGCTTTAATATCCGCCAGGGGGGCGAACCCGGGTTCGCCCCTTTTCTTTCCGAGGGAGGGAAAACCCGGGTCCTCCGGATTACCCGGGGGCGGGGGAAGTCATCGCCCCCTTTCCCGAATTCCCACTAGGAAGCGGGCCGCCGCCGGCAAATCGGCGAACACCCCGATTCCCCCGGGGATCCCCGCCTCCGTCTCGGCCCCGTAGCCGGTGCGGACCAGAAGGGGCCGGCAGGAGGCCGCCCGGCCGGCTTCCAGGTCCGAAAGCTTGTCGCCCACCATCCAGGAAGCCGGCAAATCCAGCCCCAGTTCCTCCGCCGCCCGCAGGAGCAATCCCGGCCTGGGTTTGCGGCAGGCGCAGGGGGGGCCGAAATCGGGATGGTGCGGGCAGTGGTAAAAGGCGTCGATAAGGGTTCCCGTCCGTTCCCGCAAGTCCCGGTTGACCCGGTCGTGCAACCGCCGGACCGCGTCCTCGCCGTAGTAGCCCTTGGCCACCCCGGCCTGGTTGGTCGCCACCACCAGCTTGAAGCCGGCCCGGGACAGTTCCGCCAGGGCCGGGGGCGCCCCGGGAATCCATTCCCAGTCCTCCCAGCGGTGGAGATAGCCCTTTTCCACGTTAAGCACCCCGTCCCGGTCCAAAAACACCGCCGGGAGGCGGAGGGGCGGGTCGGCGATTTCCTCAATCGTCATGGTCGACTAGCAAAACTTTAAGGTTGCTTGATTGGGGATCGAGGTTGAGGACAATGAAAAAACATTATTTTTCTCCCTCGTCATGGAATTGATGCATCATACCGGAAAACCGTACCGCGGCGCAACAACAGTTTGAAGGAGGTAGCTTGTACCGCCTTAAGCCACCGGCGGCAATTCGGTGGCGGCGGACCCGCCATGGGTACCAGGAAAAAGGTGCGCACTGTTGTCGGTTATGAAGCCCATGTCGTGCGCGTCGGCGTGAAAGAGCCTGTGTGTTGTCCGCATGTTATTCGGCCGTCTCCTTCCTTGCCCGGTAAACCAGCACGGCGGAAAGCATCGACGCGAGAAAAACGCGAAAAGACAAATGCGGGTTCGGGGTTCTGAAATCGCCCGTCTTTATGTCGGCGCTGCTAGATGTCAGAAAACACGCGGCGCCATACCACCTTTCCGACACAAGTTTATTACAAAATAGCTCATAACGCCTGCGGTAGGATGATCCATTGAACTCGGGCATTACGTCGAAATGCGGGAGCGCGTCACCACAGGCGCTGTTAAAAATCCGCCGGCGGCGAATCAGCCGGGCGGCCCGGCCGCGGCGGCGGCGAGGAAGGACAGGAACAGCGGATGCGGGCGGAGGGGGCGGCTCTTGAACTCGGGATGGGCCTGGGTGGCGACGAACCATTGATCCCCGGGCAATTCGACGATTTCCACCAGCCCGTTGTCCGGATGCCGTCCCGAGACGATCAGGCCGTTCCTTTCCAGGGCGGGCACCTTCTCCGGGTTCACCTCGTAGCGGTGCCGGTGCCGTTCGCTGATCAGGCCGGTTCCGTAGGCGGCCAGGGCGCGGCTGCCCGGGGCCAGGCGGCAGGGCTGGGAGCCCAGGCGCAGGGTCCCCCCCCGGGGGGTGGCCCGCCCCTGGTTGTCCAGGAGGGTGATCCAGCAGTCGTCCGGGGAAAACCGGTCCCCCTCGTCCCATTCGGCGCTCGCCGCCGCCGGGGCGGCGCAGGCGGCGCGGGCGAACTCCACCACCGCGCATTGCAGGCCGTAACAGAGGCCGAGAAAGGGGATTTTCCCCTCCCGGGCCCAGCGGATGGCCCGCATCTTCCCTTCCGCCCCCCTCACCCCGAAGCCGCCCGGAACCACCAGGCCGTCGTGGCCGTCCAGCCTGGCCCGGGCGTCGCCCAGTTCCAGCTCCTCGGCGTCCAGCCAGGAGAATTCCAGTCCCCGGCCCCGGGCCGCCGCCGCGTGCAGCAAGGCCTCCCCCACCGACTTGTAGCAGTCGGCCATCCCGGCGTACTTGCCGACGATGGCTATCCGGATCCTTTTCGGGGAGGCCACGGCGGCGGCGAAATTCCGCCAGGGGGTCAGGTCGGGGGGGCGGCGGGGCAGCTTCAGCCGCTCGCAGAGCAGGCGATCCAGGCCCTGCCGGTGCAGGTGCTCGGGCACGTTGTAGATAAGCCGGACGTCGGGCACCTCGATCACCCGTTCCGGCTTGACGTTGGTGTGGAGGGCCAGCTTCCGGCGGGCCTCGTCCGGCATCGGGACTTCGGAGCGGCAAAGCAGGAAATCCATCTGCAGGCCGCATTCCCGCAACTTCTGGACCGAGTGCTGGGCCGGCTTGGTCTTCAGCTCCTTGCCGCCCGCCGGCAATCCCGGCAGCAGGGCGAGGTGGAGAAGGACGGCCTCGTCCTTCCCGTTCTCCAGGATGAATTGGCGGATCGCCTCGATGAAGGGCATGCCCTCGATATCGCCGATGGTCCCCCCCAATTCGACCAGGGTGAGGTCGGCCCCCGGGGTTCCGGCCGCGACTATGGCCTCCTTGATGGCGTCCACCACGTGGGGGATGACCTGGACGGTGGCGCCGCCGTAGTCGCCCCGGCGTTCCCGATCCAGGACGGTCCCGTAAATCTGGCCGGTGGTGACGTTGTTGGGCTTGCCCAGGACCACGTCGGCGAAGCGCTCGTAGTGGCCGAGATCCAGATCCGTTTCGGCCCCGTCCTCGGTGACGAAAACCTCGCCGTGCTGATAGGGATTCATGGTCCCGGCGTCGCGGTTGAGGTAGGGATCGAACTTTAGGAAGGTCACCCCCACCCCGCTCGCCCGGAGCAGGAATCCCAGCGAGGCCGACACCACCCCCTTCCCCAGCGAACTGACCACCCCCCCGGTGATGAAGATGTATTTGCCCATCGGCTGTCAATTCTTTATCTTGATTGGGGTTGGGGCCCGGCAAAGCAAGGATCCGGCTCTCCCGGCCGCCATTATACCCGTCCGGGGCGGCCGGGAAAGCAAAATCCGCCCCGGACCGGCCGCCGGCCGGCCGCATTTTTCTTGACCGGCAAATATTTTCACCTAATATTTATTTGTAAATAGGAATCATCCAATGAACGCCAGCGGCCATATCAACGAAGCTTTCCGTATTTTTTGCCGCCGGCACGGCTGGCGGCGGACCAGCCAGCGGCGGATGGTTTTTTCCTGCCTTCACGGCAATCTTGACCATCCCCGGGTCGACATGGTTTGGGATTGGGTGCGGGAGCGGCTGCCGGAAATGTCCCTGGACAGCGTCTACCGGATTCTGGACGAGTTCGCCGCCGCCGGCGCCGTCCGCCGCCTGGAAATCGGCAAGGTCATGCGCTACGACTTCGACCTCGCCCCCCATGGCCATTATGTCTGCCTGGAGTGCGGCCGAATCCGGGATTTCCCCCTCGATCTTTTTCCGGGAGTGGAGGAGGCCTGCCGGGGGCTGGGCGAGGTGACCTCGGTGGAACTGCTCGTCCGCGGCAAATGCCGGGCCTGCCGGGAAAGGGGGGCGGCGAGGGTTTGAGGCCGGCCTCCCCGGGGAGGGAAAGGCCGGTTCCGTTTTTCGTTTGGAGCCGGTCAAAAAGCGGGCCCGGCAAGCTCAGGCCGCATGAAATCGACCATGGGTATTTTTATGGACCCCAAGATCCTTTTATGGGAGGATGGCCGTGAATGCCATTGCCGACTTGACGCAGAAACAAAAAGACGAACTTTTCGACGAGTATGGCGCCGCGATGGACAGAGGTGATTACGAGGCGGCGGTGGCGATCGGCGAAAGGCTTCCCATTCACCCGGGTCTTGCCGGGTGGGCGAGGGAAAAATTCACTCCCGAGGAAATCAAGGAAAGCGGATTCATCATGCCGGATTCATTGGACTGAGCGGTCTGTAAGGGTGCGTAAAGGTCTGTCCATAAATATAAATTAAGTTTACACTTTCGCGGGAAAAACATTGCGCAAACAACAAACCGCGCGCCCAAATGTAAACGTTATTTCTTTACACGATCCAATGATTTGGTCTTTATGGACCACCAGGCGATTCGCATGGCTCGGCCATCCGACCAAACCAAACCTACCCTTCGGGTCTTGTTGGTCAGCATGAATTTCATGTATGAGCGACGGGGGGCAAGGGAGAAAAGCAAAGCGCGGCAGGGATACCTCGCCGGTCTCAAGTACAATACGGCAATAATCCTGGCTATCGCGCGACAAGGAACATTGGAGGAATGCCTTGATGTGGTTGACGGCGCATTAAGGCACGATCTCGAGTATCTCGTGAAAACGGAGGCGCGGCGGGAGGCGATACGGCAACATATCAAGAATTTTCACGAGGCGCGCAACAATCTTGACGCCTTGAGAAACAGGCCGGCTGAATATCGGCGGCAAGCCGCTGGATATATTGACGATTACAAAATCGGAAGGGTGATTCCAAAAGACGGCATGCACGAGGCATTGCGTTCTTATGCGGGACACCTCAAATCAAGGGATTCGCAATACCTGGCGCCGGAAGAAACAGCTTTTATCGCGGCGCAGGAGGATCTGGCCGCGGAGATCGCCAAGCGGTACATCGCCTTGCAAAGGAAGGTCCTCGGGAGGGGGAAATGAAAGGGGGGCGGCCGATTCGGGCCGTCCCCCCGGAAGCGGGCGCGGAAAGGGATTATTTGCCGAAATACCGCTTCAACAGCCCGGCGAAGGCGCAGCCGTGCCTGGCCTCGTCCTTGCACATTTCGTGCACGGTGTCATGGATGGCGTCGTAGCCGAGTTCCTTGGCCCGGGTGGCGATTTTCTTCTTTCCCAGGCAGGCCCCGTTCTCCGCCTCGACCCGAAGGGCGAGGTTCTTCCCGGTGTCGGGGAAGACGACCTCCCCCAGCAACTCGGCGAACTTGGCGGCGTGTTCCGCCTCCTCGAAGGCTATCCGCTTATAGGCCTCCGCCACTTCCGGGTAGCCCTCCCGATCCGCCTGCCGGCTCATGGCGAGGTACATCCCCACCTCGGTGCATTCGCCGGTGAAATTGGCGTGGAGACCCTCGAGCACCTCGGGGTCGACGTTCTTGGCCACCCCGATGCGGTGCTCGTCCGCCCAGGCCAAATCCCCGGCCTTTTGCTCGGTGAATTTGGAGGCCGGCGCCTTGCATTGGGGGCATTTTTCGGGCGGGGCGTCGCCTTCATGGACATAGCCGCAAATCGCGCAAACAAATTTCTTCATTCTTTCTCCTTCCGAAGGGACAATCCTGAACAACCCCAGGGCGGAAACTGTTTTCCGCCTCCATTATTAGTATTAATTAATAAATAAAATTTATTAGGTTTTAATAATATTATGCTTTATTTTTTTCATGTCAATAAAAAACTCCGGCCCGGGTTTGCCAAACAGGGACGAAAAACAGCAACCGTTTGCCGGAAAAGGGATTGAATTTTTAGGCGCCCGTCCGCGAACATAAGACGAAACCATTTTTCCAAAAGCTTCGAACGCCGCCGGAAAACGCCGGGGATCGTCCAGTGAGCACGGTGGGGATTGCCGGTTCCCGGCGCCCCCATCAGGCATTGTATCCGCTCCCCGGACGAAAAAACGGCTTTGGGAAACTTTTTCGCCCGTTTCGGCAAAAAGAAACGAAAAATCGCGCAACTCCAAGCGTCGATAGCAAGTTCCGGGGCGAATCCCGGCGCCGTCCCCCCCTGGCTCCGGGACGGATCCTCCGGTAAAAAGGCGGACAAATCCCATATTTTGATTTTGGCTTGACACGGCCGCGAAACTGTGATAAAGTCCGCCGGCCATGCGGTGGCGGGACGCGTAGCGCCGCTTTCCGGGTGTTTTCCCCCGGCCCCCGGCCGAAGACCAACCTCGCGGCCTTTTTTTCTTTTCCCGATCCGGACGCACCCTTGGAAGCTGGAAATAAATAACATTTATAACTTCGGCAGGAAAAAGCCCCGCGGGCGTTGAACCGCCGCGCCCCACTGTAAACGTTATTCTTTACGCGATCCTAACCGAATTCGCTCCCCCCGTTCAGGGGTGGCATAAAACCGAGAACAAGGAGAATCCATGACGAGCAAGATGTTTCGGCGGGCGGTCCTGCTGATCGCGGGTGTCGCCTTCGCGGGCTGGGCCGGGGCGGCCGAACCGGTCAAGATCGCCTTTTACGGCTCCATCAGCGGGGTCAATTCCGAATCCGGGCGCCAGGGCATGCTGGCGGTCAAGGCCGCCCAGCAGTACGTCAACGAGAACGGCGGCATCAAGGCCCTGGGCGGGGCCCTGGTTGAAATCGTTCCCATCGACGGCACCAGCGACGCCTCCCAGGGCGTCCTTCCCCTGGAGCGCGACCTTTCCCGGGGCGGGATCAGCGGCATCGTCGGCAGCGCCCAGTCGGCCTTCGCCCTGATTTCCCTCCCCATCCTCCAGAAGTACAAGGTGCCGGCCGTGACCGCCTCCGCCGCCAACGGCACCATCACCCAGAGGGGCTGCGAATTCATCTTCCAGCCCGCCGCCAAGGCCGCCCAGTTCAGCATCATGCAGCTCGACTTCCTCCGCTATCTCGCCAAGAACATGGGGAAGAAGTTCGAGGATCTGAAGTGCGCGATCATCTTCGAGAACTCGGCCTGGGGCGAGGACAACGCCAAGGCCAACCGCCGCGACCTCCTCGCCGCCGGCATGACCATCGCCGTCGAGGAGAACTACGAAGCCGGGAAACTCGCCGACGCCAGCCCCATCGTCACCAAGCTCAGGAGCGCCGGGGTGGACGTGGTCTTCCCCAGTTGCTACGCCAACGACGCCAAGCTGCTCATGACCGCCATGAACGCCATGCGCTACAAGCCCATCGTCATCGCCGGGGGCTCGGCCTTCACCTGGCCGTCGCTCCTCAACGACCTCGGCCCCGACGTCAACGGCATCTGTTCCGCCGACGGCTGGGTCTGGGACAACAAGGCCACCCTCGACTTCCCCGAATTCACCAAGATCCGCGAGCGCTACGAGCGGGAAAACAACGAATTCATTCCCGGCCAGGGGGGTCCCAGCATCATCTCCTTCATGCTCATAGTCGAAGCCATCGAGAACGGCAAGTCCGCCGACCCGGTCAGCGTCCGCGACGAGCTGCGCAAGCTCAACTCCGACAATTCCCCCTGGTTCAAGGCCTACAGCATTGGCCACAACTCCTTCGACAACAACGGGTACAACGCCGATTCGATTCCGGTGATCCTCCAGTGGCAGAATCTGAAGCCCCGCTGCGTCTTCCCTCCGGAGGCCGCCTCCTCGGAAATCGTCGATCCGCTCACCCTGAAGCCCTTCGCCAAATAGGACTTCCGGCCCGGTCGGCGCCGTCCGCGGCGGAAAGGGATTTTCGCCCTTTCCGCCGGGACGGAAAAAGAGATCCCCATGCGCCAATGGTTCAATAACAATTGGGTCATCCTCGCGGTTTTCTTCCTGGTCGTAGTGGCCCCCTACCTGTACCACGGCGAGTCGGTTTTTCAGCCGCTGGTCAACGGCCTCCTGATCGGCGGGGTCTACGCCCTCATCGCCGTGGGCCTCTCCATGATTCACGGGGTCATGAAAATCGTCAACTTCGCCCAGGGCGAGTTCCTGACCATCGGGATGTACTTTTCCTTCATCTTTTACACCTATATGCCCAAGGGGTCGCTCCCCTACTGGCTCCTCGTCCCGGTGGCAATCCTCATGTTCCTTTTCGGCGTCGTGGTTTTCCGGACCTCCATCCGCCAGGTCATCGGCAAGGGCGACAGCAGCTACATCCTCCTCACCCTCGGGCTCTCCATCCTCATCCAGAACGTTCTCCAACTGATCTTCGGCCCCAACTACCGCAGCCTCGAGATCTCCAACGACCTGAAATACGGCTCCTTCTTCCTCTTCGACGACCGGATAATCCTCAGCCACCCCCGGCTCATCGCCTTCGCCGGGGCCCTGGTTTTCGTCGTCCTGGTCACCTACTTCCTGTCCCGGACCGACCTGGGCCGGGCCATGCGCGCCACCGCGGAAAGCACCACCGTCGCCCAAACCCTGGGGATAAACGTCAACCTGGTGTTCACCATCGCCTTCAGCCTGGGCACGGTCTTCGCCGGCATTTCCGGGCTCTTGATGACCCCGATGTTCCTGATTTCCCCCCAGGTGGGAACCACCTTTTCCACCATCGCCATGTGCGCCATGGTGCTGGGGGGGCTGGGGAACCTCAAGGGCGCCATGATCGGCGGGATAATCCTGGGCCTGGTGGAATCGCTTTCCAGCAATTACTGGACCCTGGACATCGCGCCGGTGGTCATCAACACGGTCCTGATGGCCGTCCTCGTCTTCAGGCCCTACGGCCTGTTCGGAAAGGGGGCGAGAAGGGCATGAACGCCAAGTCCGTCCCGGGCTACCTGTGGGCCCACCGCATTGCGGCGGGATTCATCCTCGCCTGCCTTCTCCTGCCCCTGGCCATCCGGGCGCCCTACTTCATCCGGGTCCTGACCGAGGTGTTCTTCTTCGCCGCCATGGGCTGCGCCTGGAACATCATCGGCGGCTTCGGCAAGCAGACCAGCTGGGCCTCCGCCTCGTTCCTGGCGGTGGGCGGCTACACCAGCATTCTCATGTACATGCGCCTGGGCGGGATTTCGCCCTGGCTCACCATTTTCGTCGGCATGGCGCTCTCGGTCGCGCTGGCGGTCATCATCGGGCTGCCCTGCTTCCGCTTCCGGGGGGTGTTCTTCGCCATCGCCACCATCGCCTGCGTCACCATCGTCCGGCAGTTGCTCATCTACTTCCGCAGCTTCACCGGCGGCACCCTGGGGCTGGCCCTGGACGTCCGCTTCCACGACAGCTTCGCCGACATGGCCTTCCTGAACGACGAACCCTACTATTACCTGACCCTGGTCTGGATGCTCTTCGTGGTCCTGGTCACCCGCTGGGTGGAGCGCTCGCGGCTGGGATACTACCTGAAGGCCATGAGCGAGGACCAGGACGCGGCCGAGTCTCTCGGCATTCGCTCCAACCGGATGAAACTGAAGGCTTTCATCATCAGCTCGGTCATCCTTTCGGCCACCGGCACCCTCTACACCTTCAAGATGGCCTACACCGATCCGAACCTGATCGCCTCCTTCGACATTTCCGTCCGGATCGGCATCACCGCCATTCTCGGAGGCATGGGGACCATTTGGGGTCCGGTGCTGGGCTCGTTCATCTGCATTCCCATGCTGGAGGTGTCCAATTACTACCTGGCCGACTTCGGGGGGGGCGGCGCCGGCTACGCCTTGTACGGCCTCCTCATCGTCCTGGTGGTCCTCTTCCGGCCCGAGGGGATGATTTCCCTGTACTACAATTGGGAAAGCCGGCGCCGGGCCGCCCGGTTGGCCGCCGGCGAGGCGGCCGGGGCGGCGAAGGGCGGTGAGGCATGACGGCGATAATGCGCCTGGACGACGTGGACAAGTCCTTCGGCGGGGTCCACGCCATCGACCACCTTACCTTCGACATCCGCGAAGGCGAGATCCTCGGCCTCATCGGCCCCAACGGGGCCGGCAAATCCACCTGCGTCAACCTGATCTCCGGGGTGTACGCCCAGGATTCGGGAACCATCACCTTCCGCGGGGAAAGGCTGCTGCGCCAGTCCATCCCGGATCGCGCCTTCATGGGCATCGGCAGGACCTTCCAGTCGCCCAAGCCCTTCGAGGGGCTTTCCGTCCGGGACAACGTGTTCACCGCCGCCCTTCTGTACAACGGCACCATGCGGGAGGCGGAGAGGGCGACCGACGAAATCCTGGAACTGACCAGCTTCGCCCCCCTGCGGGATCTCCCTTCGGCGAAGCTGCCGATCGAGAAGCGCAAGTGGCTGGACATGGCGCGGGTGCTGGCCATCCGCCCCAAGCTCCTCATGCTCGACGAGTGCCTGGCCGGCCTGACCCCCCTCGAAATGGACGAGAGCCTGACCCTGGTGAGGCGGATCAACGCCACCGGGGTCACCATCCTCTTCATCGAGCACGTCATGGCGGCGGTCACCAAGCTCTGCACCCGGGTGGTGGTCATGAACGAGGGCGCGTTCCTGAGCCAGGGCGAGCCGGCCGCGGTCATGCGCGAGGAGGCCGTCATCAAGGCCTATCTGGGGAAAGACTACGAGAATGTTGAGGATTAGGGGCCTGTGCGCCGGCTACCACGATCTCAAGGTGCTCTTCGACGTCGACCTGGAGGTGAACGAGGGCGAGGTCGTGGCGCTGGTGGGCTCCAACGGGGCCGGCAAGACCACCCTGCTCCGGACCATATCCGGAATCGTCCCCCTCACCGGCGGCAGCCTGGAATGGTTCGGCGCCGACTTGACGAAAACGCCCCCCCACGCCCGGGCGGAAATGGGGATCGCCCAAATCCTCCAGGGGCGGGGCATTCTCGGCACCCTGACCGTCGAGGACAACCTGATCCTCGGCTCCTACACCAGGCGCACCCGGAAAAGGCGCGCCCAGCTCATGGAGCGGGTTTTCGCCGCCTTCCCCATCCTGGAGAAGCGCCGGCAGCTCCCGGCGGGCACCCTTTCGGGCGGCCAGCAGCAGATGCTGGCCATCGGCCGGGCCATGATGATGGAGCCGAGGTTCCTCATCCTGGACGAGCCGTCCCTGGGCCTGGCGCCCATCGTGGTGGACGAGGTGTTCCGGATAATCAACGGCTTCCGGGAGGCCGGCACCTCGATGCTCCTGATCGAACAGAACCTGGTGAAGGCGCTGCAGGCGGCGGATCGCGGCTATGTCCTGGAAACGGGGCGGGTGCAGTTGCACGGCCCCAGCCGGGAACTTCTCGACAATCCGGCGGTGCGGAAGGCGTACCTGGGCATATAGGGGAGAGACGATGAAAGGCCTGATCTATCGCGGTCCCGGGCAAATGGCTTACGAGGAGGCGGCCGACGTCCGCCCGGCGCCGGGCGAAATCAAAATCCACCCCAGGGCGGTCGGCATTTGCGGATCCGACATCCACGGCTACCTGGGGATAACCGGGCGCCGCACCCCCCCCATGATCATGGGGCACGAGTTCTCCGGGGTGGTCGAGGAATTGGGCGACGGCGTCTCCGGCTTCCGGCCCGGGGACCGGGTCACCGCCTACCCGATGTTTTTCTGCGAGGAGTGTTCCCCCTGCCGGGAGGGGAATGTCCACCTGTGCGTCAACCGTCGCTTCCTGGGGGTGCTGGAGGTGAACGGGGCCATGGCCGATTCGGTGAGCGTCCCCGCCAAGTGCTGCTTCAAGCTGGCCGACGGGGTATCCTTCGAGACGGCCAGCCTTATGGAGCCGCTGGCCGTCGCCCACCGGGCGGTGAGCCGGGCCGGCCGAGAGCGGATCGCCGGGAAGAATGTCTTCCTGGTCGGCACCGGAACCATCGGCCTCCTGGCCCTCGCCTGCGCGAAAAGCTTCAATCCAGAGCGGCTAATCGTTTCGGATCTTTCCGATGCGCGCCTGCGCCTGGCCGAGAGAATGGGGGCCACCCGGGTGATCAATCCCTCCCGGGGGGAGGCGGCGAAGGCGGTGCGGGAACTCACCGGCGGCCTCGGGGCCGACACCGCCTTCGAGGCGGTGGGCGCCTCGCCCACGGTGCAACAGGCGATGTCCGGCCTGCGGCAGGGCGGCACGGCGGTGTGGATAGGCAACAACAAGCCGATGATCGAGGTCAACATGCAGGAGATCGTCACCCGCGAGTTGACGATCCTCGGCACCTACCTGTACAGCTTCGAGGAGTTCAAGCTGGTGGTGGATCTGCTCAACTCCGGCAAGCTGGACGTGTCGCCGATCATTTCCAAAACCGCCCCGATGGCGGAGGGGCCGGCGATGTTCGCCAAAATGGCCAAGGACCCCGGCGACTGGATAAAGGTGGTGCTGGTGAA
>JAISYL010000089.1 GCA_031269935.1 Planctomycetota bacterium | reverse complement strand
CGCTTCGCCCTGCGCCTGTGGATATCCACCACCAACCGCTGGGGAAGCGAGGCGGAAAACGCCATTCGGAACCAAAGCCCGGAAGTGAAGCGCATTGGTTTGGCCGCGCTGGAAAGCGCCCCGGTGGATTGGGAAGCCCTGGACGGCGAAACGTCCGGGGAACGGGCCAGGCTGGCGAAAAAGATTCTCCGGGAACATCAGTAAACGGGTGACATGGTCGGTCCGGAAGTGACCACCGGTAAAATAAGGGACGGTGACATTTTTGTTGTCCGGGTGTCTGTTTTGTTATCCGGGTGTCGGTGGATGCCGGAATAATTGGGCGGAAAGCTTAAGGATTGGACAGCAAATGGGAGGGGTGTTACTGCAAACGGGTTTATGACGGGGGCGATGTCTGGTTGTTCAAGTCAATCTCGCCGAACGGCTCCCAACCGTTCAGCGTGTTCAAAGCGCATTGTCAGATATGGCCGATACTGGGCGTCTGGTTCGCGGGCAGGGGAAAGCCACCGGAGGATTGAGGAACGGATAGGGGAGGAATGGAAATGAAATTCATTTTTTCGATTGTCATGTTGACGCTGTTTGGATTCGCCGGCTGTGAATATGGCGACACAACACCAGCCGCTATGGTTGCTCCGGAATACGTGCCAAGCGTTGACTATTCAGCCTATCCGTACGACAAGTTGGTTGCGATGCATCAGGAATTGTCGCGAAAAGAACGCAACCTGATTATAGCCCAGGAACAGCGGAGGGAAGCGAGCAAAAAACAGGAATTTTGGTGGGGAGTTGGGAAAGGCGATGGAGTGGAAAAATCGGAATTGGCCCGCATACGCGGCGAAAAAGACGCCATTATGGAAGCCCTTCAATTGCGAAAGCTGCAACCTGGAATCTAAACGGAGCATGGTTCGCGGGTGAAGGGAAGACGCCGGAGGATTGATAATGGTAGGCATGATCGCGATTGGGATTCTCTATGTCATATTATATTCTATAGGGAAAAAAATCGTTTCGCTTTCGGCATGTATTGTTATTACGCTTATTGTCGCTATATTATTTTCATTGCTTGTCGGGGAATTTTCTCCTTTTAGAATCATAATTGCATTCATAATATTTTTTCCTCCTCTTTATGGAGAAAAGGTATTCGCTATTATTGGATATGTTGCAATTACAGTTTTAAGTCTTAGCGCACATTATTTTAGAATGCAATAAAATTACTTATTGCCTCCATCAAACGCATCGGCAAGGATTCCCTGGGCGTCCCCATCTGGGAAGCCGTCTACCGGCGCACCCCCGGCGGAAAGCAAGTCCGCCGTCGCTTCCATCTGGTCGGACAGAGTCGATGGAGTATGGCAACTTCCGGTATATCCTCGACCTCCTGCTTTCGGTGATTGCCGTCAGCCTGGAGACGGTGAAGATAACGGCAAAGCTGCCGAAGCTGGATTTTGATTTGTGATGGTTGCGAATGGGGATTCGCGGGAGGATATTGTTCGCGATTCGGGCAAGGGGAATGGAGATTCCAAAATTAACCCCCACGCTTGAGCCTGGCGGACGCCGGTGTTTTTCAGGCGCCGCCGCCGAACGGATTCAGCGCCGCTTTTCGTATTGGCGGGGAAGCGTGATCGGGTTGATCTATTCGAGGGGATAGGATCGGCCTCATGAACCGGATTGACAAGGCGGCCACCTTGCACAGCTTTCCCCTTTTTACCATGCAGGGGTTGCGCTTTGCAAGGGGCGAACCATGGAAAAACCTGAATCCCTTCACGAAAACCCCGCCGAAAATCTCAAAAACCCAGCTGAAAACTCTGATAAGAAGTTTCATTACGAACTCAAGTATTCTTCGCTCACGCCGAAAAGAGCGCTGCAAAAATTGAGAAAACTTGTAGAGGAGGCGAAAAGTAAGGGCGTAATGGAAATAGAATCTATATTTACGGTCTTACGGCGATATATAGCTATGTTTGCGCAGACGCATGATGTCATTGCTGAGGCAGTTTGCCGCCATGCCAAAGTGGATAGAATAGAAGATGTTTTTTCGTCGGATGAACTGTTTTCACGCGAAAAAGAAAAAGACGACAGTTTTTTTCTCGATTACCTTTACCTCTGTCAATTTGGTATTTTTTCAGTCAAATATGTATACTTGCATTCAATAAGAGTTTTGGGTTCATATCCCATTTGCGACGATATTGAGGAGAGTTTTAATCGGAAGAATTTCGCGGAAGCCCTTGCCCCAATTGATGATTTTCTTGCTAACCGAGCAGCCGCTAAGCAGAAACCCGAGAGTTCTGCAATCGATGATGATTTAATCCGAAAAATCGTCGAAACGATGCAGAAAGCAATGCTTGGGGCCGAGGTCGCGCCCGTCACCACACAAGAACAAAGGGCGACATGGTTTGGGGTAGACGTTAGAACAATACGAAATTGGGACACGGGAAAGACCTCGGCGCCGTCTACTTATGATATCAATGCCGACCAGGCGATGCTTGAAGGAATGGGAAAAATCTATCAGGCCGGGAAGGCAACCCGAAAAAAAGTAAGACTGATAAACCGGTTCGACGCCCGAGACCAGGATGAACCGCCGGAATTTGAAAACGAGCTTGACCGGGCCGCATGGAACGAGGAGCGCAACCGGAAAAAAACCGGAAATGAACCGGAAAAATAATTTTTCCACCAGATTTTTATAAAAACATATAACCCGTTATACTACAAGGCCGAACGCAATGTTCGGTCTTTGTTTTTGCCATTTCTGGACCGGAAATGAACCGGAAAATCTGCCTATAAGGTGTCGGGGCCTGGACAAACACGATAATTTTCTGAAAAAGCGATTCGCTTCCGCCTCCCGCCGGTTGTCCAGGCCCCGGGGGGCGGTTTCTTTTTTGGCGACGTGGCAACGAAAAACCCTCACCGGCGCGACCCGATGAGGGCATAAGAAAGGGCTTGGACATGAGTGATATTATCAATTCCGCCTCGTCTGTCAACGAAATCCGCATCGCTTGGCGCCGGCTGGCCTCCGAGGAACGCGCCGCGCCGTCCGGCCTGCGCGGCGGCCTGGCCCGGAAGCGAACGGAGTTGCTGGCCGAGGTTACGGCCTGGCAGTTGCCGGATTTGCTGGATGCCTTGGCCGAGGAGGCGCCGAATGAGTGACGGCGATGAGATGGCCACGCTTCTTGACGTTGGTCGCGCCCGTCAAGAGCTTGGCGCCCTAACGGAGGAGGAGTTTTTCGGCCAGGCACCCACCCGGTGGCCGTCACCGGTGGCGGCGGCGGAGTATGCCTTCCACCCCCCGCCGAATGATGACGTCATTGTCGAAAACCTTTTCGTCGCCAAAAGTAAGACCGTAATCGTCGGTTCCTCCAAGTCGCGAAAAACATGGCTTTCGGTAATGTTCACCTTCTGTTTGGCTTCCGGGAGGCCATTCCTTAATTGGGCGATGCCGAAACCTCGCCGGACGCTATACCTTAATCTGGAGATGACGGGAAACGCCATGCATGAGCGTGTTTTCGCCATTGCCAAAAGAATGGATATCCAACCCGATGAAATTGACGACCGGTTAAGCTTCCTCAATTTGAGAGGTTCGGGGTTTTCCATTGCCGATTTGCCGGAGTTGCCGCTTGACGGGTGCGAAGTACTCATACTCGACCCCGTGTATAAGGCGTTCGGGGAAATGATGGACGAGAATGCCGCCGGCGCTTGGGCGGACTTTCTGCGAACCATCGACAATGTGATCGAAAACACCGGGTGTTCCGCAGTGCTGGTTCACCACGACCCGAAGCGCAAGGCGGATGAAATTGTGAACCGAGGTTCCGGAAGCGGCGTTCTGGGGCGGGACGCCGACGCCATTCTTGCCCTTGACCCCCATTTCGACGATCCGGATGCGCTGGTCGTAGGGGTGGTCAAACGGAGATTCCGGCCGGAACCCGCCTTCTGCATTCGCTTCGACGAAGGGAGATTCGTGTTGGCGCCAGAACTGTCGCCGACCGTGGCATCAAATATACAGCGGGCATTCAAAGAACGCCGGGGAATGAGCGTCAACGAAATTTTCGATTCCCTTCGTGAGGAATTGACGGCTCCTATAGGAGTGACGAAGTTCCTCACGGATGTTCAAGAAAAATTCAACATCGGTGAGCGGCGGGCAAGAGACGTTGTAAACCTTCTATGTTCAGAACATGGATACACCAGGACCCGTACTGCCAAAGGGAAGACAGCAAAATTGTATCCGCCAGGATGGGAAATCGCCAATGAAACGAATGATAAATCGCTTGACGCTTGACACTTTGCACTTTGCAAAGTGCGCAAAGCGATTCGCGGGCCAACGCTTGACGCTTTGCACACCCCTTAAGGGGTGCGTGCAAAGCGATGAAGTGAGATTTGAGCGGAAGGAAAAACATGGAAACTTATTTTGAAGCTGCATGCCTTGCCTATGGCCTGGACCAGGGAACGCTCGATGAACGGGCCGCCATCATGGAATTTGACGGCGGCCTTAACCGGGAGGCGGCAGAAATTGCCGCCTTGACATGGGCGATTCGGCAACGGGACTGCCGGAAGTTTTTCGACCTACTCTTCGAGCCGGAAGACATCATCGAGATCCGGGCCTTCCCGACGAAGGACAAACCGGGCCGTCCGTTCCAGGCGTGGACGCCGGCGACTGGCTTCGAGCGGTACCTCGATACCTTGGGGGAACTGAATTCCCAAGGATACGGAATCTACTATGGCGTATTGCCGCGCTTGCGGGAAGGTGGCGGAAAGGATGCCGACGCCGGACCGGGAAAAACCATCTGGGCGGATTTTGACGGCCTCGCCGCCGACGGCATTCCTGACCTGGAGCGGAGGCTGTTGTCGCGGCGTCCGAGACCGGCGGCGCTGCTCCGAAGCGGGCATGGACTGCACGCCTATTGGCGGCTGGACAGGGCGGTCAAACCGGCCGAATTATGCGACGCGGGTTTACGCGTGGCGGTTGCCCTTGGGGCTGACCCGAAGGTCTGCAACCCTTCCCGGGTGATGCGCCTGCCTGACTTCTGGAACTGGAAGAAACCGAGGGCCTTGGCTGCCTTGATGTTCTGTGATGCGAGCAATGTCACGACATTGGCCGCCATGCATGAAGCTTTCCCCTCCATTCCAGAACGGGCGAAGCCGGCGGCGAAGGGACGGAATCGATTTTCCCCGCCGCATTTGGCGGCGGCTGTCCCGGCGGCGTCGGAAAATCTGCGGCGGGCGCGGCGATATGTTGGCAGCATCCCGTCAGTACCCGAGGGAAGCCGGAACTTGACAGGATTCAAGGTTGCGGCTTCCTTGCTGGTGGATTTTGAACTGCCGCCGGGGGTGGCATGGGGAATTCTTGCCGATTGGAACCAGGGTAATCAACCGCCGCTAGACGAGCGCGAGTTGGCGGCGGTGTTCAAGAGCGCCGCCCGGTGTGGGAAGCACGAGCCCGGCCGTCTGAATCGCCCCGGTGCGGCGTAGGGTGCAATTGGAGGAACGTAAATGAGAATTACCTTTATTGTACCCGGAATCCCGGCCGGCAAGGCGCGGCCACGCTTCGCCCGGATTGGCCGGCACGTCCGGGCCTATCAACCGGCGGCGGATGCCAGGCGGGAAAGTCTGGTCGCCCTGGCATACCGCCAGGCAGCCGGCGCCCTGCCGCCGCACGCCGGGCCGGCGACTGTCGCGGTGGAGGCCGTTTTCACCCCGCCGCGAAGCTGGCCGCGCAAGCGGCGGGAGAATCCCGGCTTCATGCTGTCGAAGCCGGACGGCGACAACATCCCGAAGCTGATTCTCGACGTCTTGAATGGTGTGGCCTACACCGACGACTCGCACGTCGTCCGCAAGGAAGTATCGAAGCGATACGGAGAACGGGACGAAACCCGCGTCACCGTGGAGTTTCTCGATGCCGGCGAAGGGCATTTCCCGGCCCGGGGCGCGACGCTGGCGATAGCGGCAGGGGAAAGAGAAGACCGGCGGCGCGGCCTGAACGCATTCTGACGCCCGAAGCGGGCGACGTTTGGAGGAGGAATAAACAATGAAGTTACGCGATGCTTGGGATCGGTTGATGGCGGCTTGCCGCCGGGGGGACCGGTCGGCGGCCGAAAGGGCTGTGGTCGATTTGTTGATGCTTCTGAATCGAATCGGGGCTGGTATTGGCCGTGAAGATATGCTTCGTTTTATGAACTGGCAAAACATTTGCTTGCCGCCGACGCGCGAACGCCGGCGGGCGGCCGAGGATGCCTGGCTGGCTGATTCGGTTTTCTGAAGGGGCGATCATGAAGCAATGCCGCAACTGCCGCTGGCGACCCCACCGCTGGGTTCGTCTGGAACCGGCTGGCGGGCCGCCGTGGCACGAAGGCCGCTGCCGGCGGGGAAGGCGGGCCACTCGCCCGGAGGCGCCGGGATGCCGGGACAGGCTAGCCGGGCCGGGGAACCATTTCCATTTCGGAAACGGTTCGGGACAGGCCGGGCTGGAAATGGCTGTCAAGCGCGGATGCAGGCCCGTGGTTGAACGTTGACGAGCGGGGATAGTTGGGTTTTTTGGTGGGGTTGCCGGTGGGGACCGGATGAAATGGCCGGGGATTGCCGAAGGACACGAAAAATGAGCGAACAAGTCTTGCTGGATGCCGAGGAACTGGCGGGGATGCTAAAAATCGAAAAGAGCTTCCTGTATACCCTGAAATCCGCCGGACGCCTGCCGCCATCGATACGGCTTTCCCGGCGGGCGGTGCGCTGGAGGAAAGACCAGATTCTGGCTTGGATCGCCGCCGACTGCCCGGCCTGGGAAAAAATGGGAAAATAATTTATTTTTCCCTTGATATTATTGTGTTGCGTGTATATACTGATTGCGCCATGAAAAAGACGACGCCGAAACCAGCTATCGCCGCCAGCACCGGCAAACCTCGCAAAAAGCCGGGCCGGAAGCCGAATCCGGACAGCACGTCGCATATCACGCTGTCGATTCGGTTCCGCCCTTCGGAGTTGAAGGTTTGGCGGGCGAGGGCCGAAGCCAATGGGCAAAGCCTGGCGGCCTACCTTTTGGAGCCACGGCGCAAGGAATTGAAGGAGGGCTAACCATGGCCGTTTTCAAGCCGACAGTAAAGGCTGGGGAGAAGGCGGGGAAATACGCCGTTCAATTCAGGGACGCCGCCGGAATCGTCCGCCGGGTTCCCGCCTTCGCGAACCAGGCCGCTTCGCGGGAACTGGAGCGGTCGCTTTTGAAGCTGGTCGCCCTGCGTACGGCCGGGGCCGGACCGGACGCCGAACTGACCCGGCAGATGGAATCCTGGCCGGCCGGCCTGCGGGACAAACTGGTCGCCTGGGGGTTGATTGCCAGGGAACGGGCGGCGGCGGGAAAGGGACTGGAGGCGCATATCGCCGATTGGCGACTGTCGCTGGAGGCGGATAACGATACCCCAAAGCATATCAAAGAAACGGTTGTTTATCTGAGGCGAATGATTTCTTTTTGTGGATGGCGTTACGTTTCGGATATTGCGACTGGCGATCTTGAACGCTGGAAATTGGACGCCAAGGCGAAAGGAGTATCCGCTTCAAGCATTAATCACCATATTCGGGCCGCAAAAACCTTCTGCGGCTGGCTGGTCAAGAAAAGACTTGTTTCTGAAAATCCGATCCGGCATGTCGGCATGTTAAACGCCGAAGCCGACCGCCGCCGCGAGCGCCGGGACTTGACGCCGGAGGAAATAGGGCGGCTCCTGGCGGCCGCCGAAACTGGCGAAAAACATCACGGCCTGACCGGTCATGAACGGACCTTGTTATATCGGCTGGCCTTGTCCACCGGCCTTCGCTGGAATGAATGCCGGACACTTGCCCGGCGTAATTTCGATTTCGAGGGAACGCCCCCTTCCGTCACCGTGAAAGCCGAAAACGCCAAGAACGAAAAAACCGCAACCTTGCCCATACCTTCCGACCTTGCCGCCGACTTGAAAGAATATATGGCATTGTCTCTACCGACCGCCAGGGCCTTCACCGGCATGTGGCGGGACCGGGGCGCGGATATGCTGGCGATTGACCTGGGCGCGGCGGGAATCCCGGTTGTGGATGATTGCGGCCTGGTGGTGGATTTCCATTCCCTGCGCCATACGTTCGCTTCCCTTGGCGCGAAAGCGGGGATTCCCCTGGCCTTCATGCAGAAGCTGATGAGGCATTCCGACCCGAAGCTGACGGCCGGCGTCTACACTCATTTGCGGCTGGTGGACGAGGCGATTGAGATTGCCAAGATTCCGAGCTTTGTTCCGATAACGGCTCAGAAAAACGAAGCGGCAAAGGCGACCGGGACCGACGGGAAACCGGCCGAAACCATCGACACTAAAATCGACACTTTTGGTAAAAATTCAAGACAAATTATAAGGAGTTATAACGACGGTGAAAGTTGCCAAAAAGGCGATTTTTGCGAAGTTTTCGCGTCGCCAGGAAAATCAAAAGCCCTTGCACCTGAAGTAGTTGCAAGGGCTATGGCAATTGGGGCGAAAAACGGGATTCGAACCCGTGGCCTTCTGAGCCACAGTCAGACGCTCTAACCAACTGAGCTATTTTCGCCTTGTAGGACCGATATATCTATAATCGCCAAACCCTCAACCCGCCAAAGCCCGGCGCAATTTCATTTGACCTCTAGCCGCCTTTTTGACTTTTCCGGCGGAAAGGCAATCGGTACAAACCGTTAGGCGTTTAATACAGCCCTCGACCTCGGCGCGTACGGTCTGCAAGTTCGGCTTGAAGGCGCGGCTGGTCTTTCCGGAAATTTTGGCGCCGGATCCCCCCTTGGCCTTGGCGGCGCCCCGCCTGGCGTATTTGATCCCGTAGGTGGTCCTCTTCCCGCAAATCGCACATTCGTTGGCCATGCCAGCCTCCTGTGGCAAAACAAAACTCCGGCTATCACCCTCTGGGCGGTTGCCTGCCGAATTAAACATATATGCTGGAATCGCCGGCGTTTGTCAAGGAAATTCCCGCCCCGGCGGAAAATAGTTCTCCGCCCGGTTTGCGCAAGCGGTTTCGGTAAAATATACTTTCTATGAGTGGACTTAAAAGTCCACTCTAATACTAATAAAGGAACCCGGGAACGGCGGGCCGGCAAGCCTTCCGAATCCCGGAAAGGCAAACCGCCGGCGGAAAAGCGGTTCCCGGCGGCTTCCCCGAAGGGAAACCTTTCCGGCCCGAAAGGAAACCGTTCCGAAAAACCAGGAGGACCGACCATGAAAAAAATATTGTTGTCGATTCTGTTCCTAGGCTTGTTGCAATTTGCCGGCCAGGCGACCGATTTCATTTTCCAGACTAGGCCGGGGGGGAGCGACTGGATTTTTGCCTCGTGGCTCAAACGTTTCTCGGTTCTGGAATCCGGTTACGGTAACCGTGAAACCAAATATCGCCCGGCCGCGATTGCCTTGGGTTGGGAGCGCGTGAAGGAGCAATGGTCGGCCGGCTTGACGTTTTCCCATGAATGGGGCGGCCTGGAGCGGGGTTGGCGGGACAACCCCGCCGGGAGGGACAACGGCTGGGCGAGGATTGACGACAAGGCCTTCGGTCTTACCCTGTTCGGAAATTATTACGGAGAGGCCGGAGGATTCGGCAAGGCGTCGCTTTTCGGCGGCCACTCCCGGCAAAAACTGAAGTATGGCCAAGCCGGCGGCCCCAGTTTCCCGAAACTTCGCGGCGGCGGGCAAGCTGGCTCCTGGCGGGTTGGAGCCAGCTTGGAATTGGGAAAACGCCTGGAATTGCCGAGAGGGTTTCGGCTCACGCCCCACCTCGGCTTGGATTATTCCCGCTCGCAAAGCCAAAAAATACCCTATTGGGAAAACAATGTCTCCGGAACCATGATCCTGCCCGGCCAAAACCGCTACGAATTTCCCCTGGGGGTCACCCTGGCCAAGGATTTCGTCGGCGGGGATTGGCGGATAACCCCTTCCCTGGACTTCACCTTGATCGCCGCGGCCGGCCATCTGAAAAGCCGGAATCGCGGCGTCCATCCCGGCTTTCTTTCCCGGACCGGTTCGGAGTGGAAAATTTACGGAATCGGCGCTTCGCGTTGGGGTCAACGCCTGACCGCCGGGATAAGGGCGGCCCGAGCCGGCCGGCTCGAACTGGAGGGGCGTTGCACCCTGGAACACCGGAAAAACCACCGGGATCGCCGAATCGAGGCGGTGGCGGGCATTGGTTTCTAAAAATTGGCCGCCCGCGCCTATTCGGCCGGGTTCCGTTCAAATGGGGACAACCCCTGGAAATGGGGCGCCAGTTTTTCCCAGGTCTCCTCCAAAGCCTGGGGAATGATCTTGACCTCGGCGAGGACGGGCATGAAATTCACGTCCCCGTTCCAACGGGGAACCACGTGGATATGCAAATGGTCCAGGACTCCCGCCCCGGCGAC
The DNA here is from genome assembly GCA_031269935.1 of Planctomycetota bacterium. Classification (GTDB taxonomy): domain Bacteria; phylum Planctomycetota; class SZUA-567; order SZUA-567; family SZUA-567; genus JAJBSZ01. The sequence goes on along the minus strand of JAISYL010000089.1, from coordinate 16,801 downwards.
CCGGCCCTGGTTGACGCCGATATTGAATCCGTGCGGGGAAATTGCCCGGGCGAGGGCGGTTTTGGCGAAAACGATCAGGTTCCACAATTGCGCCCCGATTTCCGGCGGCATTTCCTCCAGCGACCCTAGATGCAGCGAAGGCGCGATCAACAAATGAGCGTTGGAATAGGGATAGCGGTTGAGCATGACCAGGCAATCGCCGCTCCTGGCCAACAGAAGGTTTTCCCTCTCCTTCCCCGTTTCCCGCCAGGCCCGGCAGAAAAAACAGCCCCGATCCGCCGGTTCCTCCCCCTTCCCGACATAGGCCATCCGCCAGGGCGCCCATAATTTGTCCATCTTGCCATGCCTCCGGCCACCGGTCCGATTGAAACGAATTCCGGGGATTTAAACGCCTGTTCCCGGACGTGGATTTTCATAAAATATTTCATTTCCGCCGGGGGAAGTAAAGCGTAAAATATCTTTCCCGGGGGGCGTTTATGGTTCGTGGCGGGGGCGAATCGGCCTTACGGGATTTGGACCGGGAAACTTCCGAAAATGGTCAAAAGGGGCCGGCATGAAACTTAACTCTTGTGGAATCAAAGATCTGGAGATTTGGCGGCGGGCCGGGTTCATAATCCCCGGATTCGACCGGGGAAAAATCATCGCCAACGCCAAAACCAGGCCGGTATGGGTGCATTTCGGAGTCGGCAATATCTTTCGCGCCTTCCCGGCGGTCCTTTGGCAGCGGCTTCTCGATCTCTGCCTTGAGGACACGGGAATAATCGCGGCCGAAGGCTACGATTACGAAATAATCGACGCGGTTTTCCGGCCCCGCGACAACCTCGGGGTTTCCGTCACCCTGAAGGCCGGCGGGGATATCGAGAAGACCCTGGTCGCCTCCATAGCCGAAGCGCTGAAGCTGGAGCCGCTTCATCCCGACGTCAAGCGCCTGGAGGAGGTTTTCCGGGCCCCCTCCCTGCGCCTGGCCTCCTTCACCATCACCGAAAAGGGTTACAGTCTGGGGCGGGGCGGCGAATTCGCGCCGGCGACGCTGGCCGACTTCGCCAACGGCCCGGCCAAATCGACCAGCTACCTCGGCAAGGTGACGGCCCTGTTGCACGAGCGCTTCCGGGCCGGAAAACTCCCAATCGCCATGGTCAGCCTGGACAATTGCTCCCATAACGGCGACCGCCTTTTCGAGTCGGTCCGGACTTTCGCGGGAAAATGGGCGGAAAAGGGGCTGGTCGGCCCCGGGTTCCCGAAATATGTGGAAAATCCGGAGTCGGTGTCCTTTCCCTGGACCATGATTGACAAAATAACCCCCCGGCCGGACCGGGGCGTCAAGGAGTTGCTGGCCGAGTCCGGCCTTGAGGATCTCGAGCTGGTGACCACCGGCAAATCCACCTATGCCGCCCCCTTCGTCAACGCCGAGGAGACCGAGTATCTGGTTGTCGAGGATCGCTTCCCCAACGGCCGGCCCGCCCTTGATCGGGCGGGGGTAATCTTCACCGATCGGGAGACGGTGGACAAGGTGGAAAGGATGAAGGTGTGCACCTGCCTGAATCCCCTGCACCTGTCCCTGGCCATATTCGGCTGTCCCCTGCGAATCGGGAAGATAAGCGAGGCGATGCGGGATCCGGATCTCAAAAGGCTGGTGGAGATTGTCGGCCGTGACGAAGGCTTGCCGGTGGTGATCGATCCCGGCATTATCCGGCCGAGGGATTTTCTGGCCGAGGTGCTCGAGGTCCGCTTCCCCAATCCCTTCATGCCCGACACCCCGCAACGGATAGCCTGCGACATTTCCCAAAAAATGGGGATCCGTTTCGGCGAAACCATCAAGACCTATCTTTCCCGGCCCGACCTGCGAATCGACGACCTGGTGCTGATACCCCTGTCCATCGCGGGGTGGCTGCGCTATCTGCTGGGCCTCGACGATTGGGGCGAATCCATGGAAATCAGCCCGGATCCCCGGCGGGACGAGCTTGAACAGCGTCTCCGGGACGTCAAATTGGGGGATCCCGGGCCGTTCCATGATCGGGTGGCGCCGATTCTTTCCGATGCCGGCATCTTCGCCGTCGATCTCTACCGGGCGGGATTGGGCGGGCGCATCGAGGGATATTTCGCCGAATTGGCGGCCGGAAGGGGGGCGATAAGGAAGACCTTGCGCAAATATACGGGTTCCGCATAGTGGATTTTAGGGCTCGTCCAAAAATAAATCCCGCGGGTTTATGCCGCGTCGCCTCGTCGCTCTCGTGAATTTTTGCCCAACCCCGGGCAAAAATTCACTGCCGCGACTCGATTCCTTGTCCAAACCCGTGAATCCGCGCCCGGCCGCGGAACGTCTTTCCTCGCCGACGCCGGCGAAAGGTGACCGCGCCATGTCGAAAAAGCCCGTTGCCATCAGCCTCGGCGAAGTGCTCTGGGACGTGTTGCCCGACGGCAAGACCCTGGGCGGGGCTCCCTCCAACGTCGGCCGGCATCTGGCCCAGCTTGGTTGCGAGGCCCATATCGTCAGCGCCGTCGGCGACGACGATCTCGGCCGCGAGGCGATCGCGTACCTGCGGGACAAGGGATTGAACGTCGAAAACGTCGCGATTCTGGCCGGGGCGCCCACCAGCACCGTCGACGCCACCCTCGACCCCGCCGGCAACGCGACTTATGTCATCCATGAGGATGTGGCCTGGGACCGGCTCCCGGTGACCGGGGCGATATTGGCCCTGGCGGGGAGGGCGGAGGCGATCAATTTCGGCAGCCTCGCCCTGAGAAGCCCGGCCGGCCGCCGGGCCGGCTTCGCCGTGCTGGACGCCACCCCCGCCGCCGCCGTCCGCATGTTCGACCTCAATCTGCGCCAGCCCTTCATTTTTCCGGAGATCCTCCGGGAAGGGCTGGCCCGGGCCACGGTCGTGAAGATGAACGACGACGAGTTGGGCATGATGACGGGCATGTTTGGCTTGGCGAAACGGCCGGAGCGGGCCATCGAGGATTTGCTGGCCGCCTATCCGAACCTGCGCCACCTGGTGGTCACCCGGGGGGCCGAGGGGGCCTGGTGGCATGATCGGCGCGCCCTGTTGAAGCGGGGACCGGCCGCGAGCCCGCGCGTCGTCGACACCATCGGAGCCGGGGATTCCTTCACCGCCGTCGGCATGTGCGGCCTTCTGCGCGGCATGGAGGTCAAGGAGGTGCTGCGGGCGGCGCTGATCGTGGCGGCCTACGTGTGTTCGCGACGCGGGGGCATGCCCGAGCTTCCGGCGGAATTGAAACGGCTGGTGATGGTTGACTTTTAAAAATCCCCTATATGCAATCCCGCCATTTCGTCATCCGGTGGCGGAGATCGAGGATTTCGCCGTCGACGATGAAGGTGCCGTCGCCCACGGCGTGGAAGGAGCGGGGATCGGCGGGCGAGGGGTGCCGCCAAGCCTGCAATCCCCGGAGGACGAAGAAATTGTGACTCCTCGCCAGGGAGCGGTTGACCACCCGGCACTCGAGATTGTACAGGCATTCCCCCACCAGCGGCGCCCCGACGATCCGGCCGTCCAGCGGGGTCAGGGCGAATTCGGCGAATTTGTCCGTCGTCTCGCCCGAACAATTCCCGATCGCCACCACCCGCTCCGCTAGGCTGGCGGGGGGGACGGCGACCACGCACTCGCCGGTTTCCCGGAGCGCCGCCCGGCTGAAATTCCAGGGGCCGAGGCAGACGCCCAGGGTCGGCTCGAAGCCCATCGAGGCGTGGCAACTCACGGTCATCAGGTTGGCGCGCTTCCCCGAGCGGGTGGAAATCAGCAGAACCGGTCCGGATTCTACCAGGGTGAAGGCGCGGTTCAGCGGGAACTCCACTTGCCGCGAGGCCTTTTTTTTCGCCATTGGCGGCTCCTTTTCGGCCGGCTCCGGGGGATCGTCGAAAAACCGGCGCCGCGCCGCTTATACCGCGTCGCTTCGTCGCTCCCGCGAATTTTAGCTCAACCGCGAGCGAAAATTCACTGCCGCGGCTTCGCTCCTTGTCTAAACGCGCGGCGCTTGTTTTTCGGCCGACCTCAAGGGCAGGAACGGCGCGTACCGCCATTCCTCGCCCAGGCTTTCGTGCAGGCGCTTCAGTCTCCTATGCCAGAATTCCGAGAATTCCCCGGCGGGGCGGGAGCAGAAATGCAGGCGGCAGCCCAGCGGCCTTCCCCGCCTCGCCCGGCATTTTCCCCCGGCCTGGAAGGGGCAGCGCCCCCCGGACCGCAGGAGCTCGGCCGGGCCGTCCGGATTCGCCGGCGGCGCCGGGGCGGTCGCCCCGAAATAGAGGCGTTCAAGGCGGCTGGCGAAGAGGATTTGCCCGCCGTCCTCGAAGTGGCAGCAAAGGCCGCAACTCCGGCAGGCGGCGCCCAGGCGGGACACCGCCCGATCCACCGCCCGGTAGAAGCCGCGCATGGCCTCGAACCAGGCCGCGTCCCCGGGGTAGGGCGCGCTCATTCCGCCGGAGGGTCGGGGAGGGGGACTCCCAATTGGGCCAGGCGGGTACGATAGACGTTGATAAGCCTGACCTGGCGTTGGAGGGTTTCCTGGTATTCGCTTACCAGCGCCTCCTTTTCCCGCAGCCTGGCGTCGAGATTCTTGACCTCCTCCTCCAGGGCGGCCGAATTCCGGGCGTGCGCCAGGGCCTGATCGTGGATGTCGATCACAGCCTCCTCGATGTTGCGCAGCCGGTCGTCGGCCTCCCGGGTCAGGGGAACGCCCTTCGCCGCCAGCTCGGCCAGCCCCCCTCCATCCCGGAGGCCGCCCGGGCCGGCGCCCGGCCCCGCCCCCCCGGGGAGGAACTGGTAGCCCAGGAGAAGCAGCAGGGGCAGCAGGGTGGCGGCGAAAAGCCAGATCGGAACCCCCATTCGGCCGCCGGAAAGGATTTCCCGCAATAGCGGCCGCTGGGCTTCGCGGACGGAGCGGGAGACGATGTCGACCAGCCGGTTGTCCTGAAGATCGGAAAGAATCGCCGGGGCCTGGCGGGCCAGGGCTCCGGCGACGGGACCGACCACCCGTTTTTCCACGGTCTGGCCTATTTCGTCGGCCACCTTGTCCGGGAGCCCGCCCCGCCATTCCTCCAGGTTGGCGATGTTGGCGGCGGCGCCATGGATCTCTCCGGCCAATTGTTCCAGCCGGGAGGTGTTGGCCGCCTGTTCCTTCGCCAGTTCGTCCGCCATCCTGACCAGGGCGTCCACGATGGAACCGTTTTCCGGGTCGGCAATCCGGGAAACCGGGCCGATTTTCTCCACCAGCCGGCTGGCCAGGTCGTCCAGGTACTTTTCCGAGGCCGGCCCGGCCGCCGCCGGTTCGCCGCTTTTGCCCCCGGCGGCGATGTCGGCCGCCAGCCGGCGCTCGGAGGCGTCAATCCGTTCCTCCAGCCGGGCCGGATCGAGCGAGGAAAGCCGGTTCATGATTCCGGACAGCATTTCCTCCAAGGCGGCCAAACGAATGTCCAGGCCGGAATCAAGGCTTTTTATCCCGTCCTCGAGGCGTTCGCAACATTCCCGGAAGCGCCGTTGGTCGCCTTCCCTCCGGCCGGCGGCCGGGGCCGCGCCGGGGGGATTTTCCCCCTCCCCCGTCGGATTGAGGCCGGAGCCGCATTCGGGGCAACTGTAGGTCTTGCCCGGAACCGTCCGCCGCAAACGGTAAACTAGCCCGCATTCGGGGCAGGAGAGCCGCCTGGCTTGTTCCATGACCATTCCCCTTCCATCCGTTCTCAACCCGGCGGACCGGCGATCCGGTGGAAACGTTCGGGCGGCCACCAGACCAGAAGCGCCGGGCCCCGCAGGAGGGAAAGCGGCGGCGGCCCCCAACTGCGGGCGTCGAAAGAGCTGGGGCAGTGATCCCCCATGGGAAAGAAGGAGTTCGCGTCGACCAGGACCTCGCCCAGCGAACTCATCCCGGAAAATCTTTCCCCCCCGGGCCGTTCCCAGCCGCTGTAGTAGAAAATGTCCCGATCCAGCCGGATCCGGCGGATTTCCACCCCGCCCCCCTCGGCGGCCAGCGAAACGCCCGACCGCTTCGGAAGCTGGCGCGGCTGGAACCGGTCGCCTCCGCCCGCCGGGATTTCCAGGGCGCATTCGCGTTCGGAATCGACGAATATCCGGGCGACCCCGTCCGCCAGGTAGAATTCCAGGCGGTGGCTACGCCCGGGTTCAAGATCGGCCAGCGTCCTCGCCTCCGGCCTGGCCGGCCGCCCGGCCAGGCCGATTTCCACCCGTCCGTCCCCGGCGAAGGAGGCCCGGATCCGGCCGGCGTCCCCATGCATGGTTATGGAGAAAACCGAGTCTCGCCGCTCCAGAACCAGATCGACCACCGCCCGCAGATCCGGAACCAGGTGGTAGTCGGCCCGGCGGGGGGCGGCGTCCTCGCCCTGGGGGGGGCCGGCGGCGGCGGGGTGCCGATACAGCCCGGAGCGGCGATGGTAGAAGATCGCCGAAATCTCGTCGTTCAGAAAAGCGCATTCGGGGCAGCGGGCCAGCATGGACTGGGTTTTGACGGTTTTGACGAAAAGCCGGCCGCAAGTCCCGCCGCCGGCGATCGGGCGGCGGCATTTGAACTGCACCGGCTGTTCCAGGGTGTAGCGATCGGGAATGCCGGGCAATTCCTCCAATTCCGGTTTTCCGGCCCGGGAAGGGACCAGCGGCCGGTAATCCAGGCCGACCGGGCCGGGTTCCGGGGAAAGCCTTAGCGCCCCCCCCCTTTCCAGGCTTATCGCCTCCCCGAAGATTTTCCAGGAATATTCCAGCTCAGCCCCGGCCAAATCGGAAAAATCCTCGTCATAGACGTTTTGCCACATGTCGCGCTGAACCGGATCGGGTTTGGCCAGGCGCCGAAAATCGGTCCCGGCCTCGAGCGGGCGGATCCAGACGTCCCCCCGGGATATGGCCAGGGACTCGCCGGGCAGGCCGACGACCCGCTTGACGAAATTCTGCCCCCGGTATTGCTCGATGGCTTCGGGATTCTCGGAAAGCCTGGCCTTTTCATAGGGGAATTCGAAGACCGCCACCTCCCAGCGCCGGAGGGGGCGGAACCGGTAATGGAGCTTGGAGCAGAATATGCGATCCCCCCCGTCCGGCCGGCCGTGGAGGGAGGTTTCCATGCTCCCGGAGGGAATCAGGTAGACGTCGAAGGCGTAGGCCTTGACGGCCAGGGCGATAAGGACGGCCCCCCCCAGGGTGAGAACGAAATCCAGGCCGGCCCGCCAGGCGGGGGCGGTTTTCCCGGCCGCCCCGGCTTCCGTTCCCGGCGGCCCGGCGTCGGGGGAGGCCGGGGACGGCGGGGCGGTTTTTTTGGTTTTTCCCATGCGGGTCATTTCTTGAAAAACCGGCGGGAGCGCGAGGTCAGGAAGCGTCCCGAATCGCTTAGCCCGAGTACGCACCGGGCGAGAATTTCGATGCCGTCCCCCCAAAGCGGCGGCAGGAGCATGTCGACCTGATCCGCCAGGCCGGGGTCGCCCGATTTGAAGGAGATGGAAAAGCCGGCCGCCTTCAGCATCGGGAGATCGTTCATGGCGTCGCCGACGGCGATGAAGCTTTCCAGGGGGATTTTCCCCCAGGCGGCCAGGGCCCGGAGGCCGACCGCCTTGTCGGCCTCGAGGGGAAGGATTTCGATGAAGCGGTTGTTGGAACTGGTGACGACCGCCAAGTTTCGCAGGGCGGCGGTGAAAATCCCGAAGAACCTGGCCCGTTCATCCTCCGGGACGATGGCCAGGCACTTGGTGGGAAGGCGGCGGAGAATCGGATCGTCCCGGTCCGGAAGTTTCTCCACCCCGGAAAAGCGGCGTGAATACCATTCCCGTTCCGGGGCGTCCTTGAGGGTGTAGACGCGATCGTCGATGTAATGGTTGATGTAGAGATCGTATTCGCCCTCCAGCCGCAGCACCGCCTCCCGGGCGGAGGGCGACAGGCGAAGGTGGAGAAACGGCTCCCGATCGGGAAACCCCACCCAGGCCCCGTTGCAGGTCGCCAGCGGGGTCGACAGTTCAAGTTCCCGCCAAAAGCGCCGGCAGGACGAAAGCTGGCGCCCGGTGACCAGGAACACCTTTATCCCGGCCCGGGCGATCAGCCTGACGGAACGGGCCACCGATTCGTCTAGGCGGCCGTCGTAGTCGAGAAGGGTGCCGTCGAGATCGAAGGCGATGCCCCCGGGCCGGATCGGCAGGGGTATGCCGGAATCGCTGACGTCGGGATTTGGCATGGCGGCTCCAGTGCGTGGCGCCAAGCCGCCTCCCCCCCGGCGGGGGAGGCGGTTCGGAAAAGCCGGCCGTCCCTATTTGCGGGCGCTGACCTTTTCCGGCGGCAAACAGCCCTTGCGCAATTTTCTGACCTTGTGCTTGCCCCGATGGGTGGCGCTGGGCTTGGCCCGGGAACGTGCCATGGTTCGCTTCCTCGCCTGGACATGAACGAAAATGGCCCTTCCCTCCGTCGAAAAGGCCGAAGTCGAAAATACTATAAGGGGGCGGGGGGCGATTGTCAATCCGCCAGTTCCGCCGCCGCGCGAATCTTTCCGGAAATATCCTCCTCGCCGATGACGTTGCCGCCCATGCGGTTGGCCAGAAGCACCGGGCGGGAGCAGTTTATCGCCAGCCTGACGTCGTCAATCATCTGGCCGTTCGACATTTCCGCGGCCAGGAAGGCGGGCCGGGCGGGAGCGGCGGCCAATCGCGCCAGGGGCGCCGCCGGGAAGGGAAAAAGTGTTTTCGGGCGGAAAAGCCCGGCCCGGAGGCCGCCGTCCCGGGCGGAATCCACGCAGGAGCGGGCCAGGCGGCTGGTTATGCCGTAGGCGACCACCACCACCGAGGCGTCGGCAAGCCGGTATTCCTCCCAGTCGGCCTCCGCCGCCATACCGGCGTATTTTTCCTGGAGGCGGAGGTTGACCTTCTCCATCCGGTCGAAATCAAGTTCTATCGAGGTGACGAGGTTTCCGGAAGTTTCGGGCGTCCCGGCCACGGCCCGGGAAATGTCGATTTCCGGGCGGATCGCCCGGTCGGGGAAGCGGAGGGGCTCCACCATCTGCCCCAGCACCCCGTCCGCCAGCACCACCGCCGGATTGCGGTATTTGTCGGCCAAATCGAAGGCCCGGGCGGTGAAATCGCACATTTCCTGCACGTTGGCCGGAGCCAGGACCAGGCAGCGGTAGTTGCCGTGCCCGCCCCCCTTGACCACCTGGTTGTAGTCGCCCTGCTCCGGGCCGATGTTGCCCAGCCCCGGGCCCGCCCGCATGATGTCGACGATGACGGCCGGGAGTTCCGCCCCCGCCAGGTAGGACACGGCCTCCTGCTTGAGGCTGATCCCGGGGCCGGAGGAGGCGGTCATGGCCCGGTGGCCGGCGGCGGCGGCTCCGTAAAGCATGTTGGCCGCCGCCTCCTCCGAGTCGGCCTGGACGAAGCGGCGGCCCAGGGCGGGGAATTTTTCCGAAGCCTCCTGGAGTATTTCCGAGGCCGGGGTGATGGGATAGCCGAAATAGCAGTCGCAGCCGGCGTAGAGGGCGCCGGCCACCACCGCGTGATTGCCCTTCATGAGTTGGGTGGCCATGGCCGGACGGATCCCTTCGCGTTGGTAAGGGCTCGTAAAGAAATAAAGTTTACAAACCCTAATCAGACAACCTCGATTTCGATGGCCAGCGGCTCGGGGCAGACGTAGTAGCAGTTGCCGCAGCCGACGCAGCCGTCCCCCCGGTAGATCGCCGGCTGGTAGCCCCTGGCGTTGGCCGCCTTGCCGATTTCCAGGCATTTCGCCGGGCAGGCCAGGACGCAGCGGCCGCAGCCTTTGCATTCCAGCCCGTCGATTCCGACCCGGGGCCGGCCATTTTTCTCCGCTCCGCTCATTCCTCTTCCCTGGCCGCCTTCAGGTCGTCCTCCCGGCGGATTTGCACCCGGCGGATTTTGCCGCTGATGGTCTTCGGCAGTTCCGCGACGAATTCGACCACCCGGGGATATTTGTAGGGCTCGGTGACGCTCTTGACGTGGTCCTGGATTTCCCGGGTCAGCTTCCGGTAATGCTCCGCCGCCTCCGCCGGGGTCGCCTCCCCGGGCGGGCGGTATTTCGCGGTCGGAACGATGGTGGCCTTGATCACCTGCCCCCGCACCGGATCGGGAACCCCGGTGATGGCGCATTCGAGGACCGAGGGGTGCTGCATCAGGGCCGATTCCACTTCGAAGGGGCCGACCCGGTAGCCGGAAGTCTTGATCAGGTCGTCCGCCCGGCCCACGAACCAGAGGAAGCCGTCCTCGTCCATCCAAGCCAGGTCCCCGGTGTGATACCAGCCCCCGTACCAGGTCGAATCGGTGAGGTCGTCGTCGTCGCGGTAACCCCGGAACAGGCCGGGAGGCGGGCCGTTCCGGTCGGCCCGGACGACGATTTCGCCGGTTTCGCCCCTTTCGCACAGGCTTCCCTCCGGCCGCATCAGCCGGATGTCGTAGATCGGCATGGGTTTCCCCATGGAGCCGGGGCGGGGTTCCAGCCAGCGGGTGTTGGCGACCGAGACCACGCTTTCCGTCTGGCCGTAGGCCTCGCGGAGCTTCAGCCCGGTTTTTTCCAGCCAGCGGTCGTAAACTTCGGGATTGAGGGGCTCCCCGGCCACGCAGCAATGGCGGAGGCTGGAGAAATCGTGGCCGGAGAGATCCTCCTTGATCATCATCCGGTAGATGGTCGGGGGGGCGCAGAAGGTGTTGACCCGGTGTTTGGCGATCATTTTCATCATCCCGGCCGCGTTGAAGGCGTCGTAGTCGTAGGCGAAGACCGGGGCTCCGCACAGCCACTGGCCGTAAATCTTGCCCCAGGCGCACTTGGCCCAGCCGGTGTCGGCCACGGTGTAATGGAGGCCTCCGTCGTAGTTCTCCAGCCAAAAGCGGGCGGTGGAAATGTGGGCCAGGGGATAAAGGTGATCGAACTGGATCATCTTGGGGAAGCCGGCGGTGCCGGAAGTGAAGTAAAGAAGCATGTATTCGCGGGGCCGGGTGGCCTCCGGGGTTCCCTTGGCCGGCCGGGGAAATGATTCCGGCATTTCCCCGGCCAGCCGGTTGAAATCCTCCCAGCCCTCGACCGGGCCGTCCACCGAGAGGAGATCGATCCGCTTGCCGGTTTCGGCCAGGGCGTTTCGGACATTGGCCATCAGGGACGCTTCCCGGGCGGCCAGGATCATCTTGAAATTCAGTTTCTCCAGCCGGTAAACGACGTTCTTGGTCTGCATCATGTGGGTGGCGGGGACGGCGACGGCGCCCAGCTTGTGGAGGGCCACCAACGACGTCCAGAAATGCCAGCGCCCCTTGAGGCAGAGCATGACCGCGTCGCCCTTGCCGATCCCGCGGCTTTTGAAGAAATTGGCCGCCTGGTCGGAACGCCGGCGGAGCTCCCGGAAGTCGAGCCGCAACTCGTCCCCGCGGTCGTTCACCCAGAGCAGGGCGGGCCGTCCGGGCTCGTTGTCCGCGTACCAGTCGACCACGTCGTGGGAGAAGTTGAAGTCGTCCGGGACCTCTATCCGGAAATTGGCGTTGAAATCCTCCAGGGAGTCGAACTCCAGCCGGGGGCAGTAACGTTCTATGAGAGCCATGCGAATTCCTCAATAAAAAACCGGCCCGGGGGCCGGCAGGCGAAACCCGGCCCCGGCCCGGCTCAAACGTTGATGACGGCCAGAAAGCGCGCCGGCCCGTCCAGCGCCTTCATTCCGTGCGGTTTGGAGGCGTCGAAAATGATCGAGTCGCCGGTTTCGAGGATTTCCTCGCTGTCCTGCACCTTGACCCGCATCCGCCCCTCCAGGATGTAGTTGAATTCCTGGCCGGGATGGGCGTTCTGGGGGATGGGGGCGCCGGGGGCGGTCTCCGGCAGGGTGACCAGGAACGGCTCGAACCGGGAACCCCGGAAGGCGGCGGCGAGATTCTCGTACTTGTAGCCCTCCCGGCGATCCACCTTGGCCCCGCGACCCCGGCGGGTCACGGAAAAAACCGACATTTTCGGGGTCTCGCCCCGGAGGAGAAGGCCCAGGTCCACCTTGAGCCGGGCGGCGATTTCGTTGAGGACCGAGGCGGAAATGTCCTCGGCGGCGGATTCGTAGGCGTTGTATTGTTCAGGCGAGACCTGGACAAAAGCCGCCATTTCCGCCGCCGATACCCCCATGTCCTCCCTCAAGCCCCGTATCCGCTGGGCGATGTCCCTGGCGTTCCCGTTCATTTTCCACTCCCCGGCCCGGACCCCGGTCCGGCCCGATCCCCAAAAAAAAACGACGCCGAAAGCGTCCCGAAGCGCAGAAGCGATCATTATACGGCAATCGGCCCGGCCAGGGAAGAGGAATTTTCCCCCGGCCCCGGAAAAGGGGGGACTAAGGGCATGGTTTGAAAAGCATGCCGGCATTGATTCCGGCGGTCAATCCCTGGTCATATTGCCCTCTTGCGCCTCCTTGCCGGCCAATCCCGGGTGTGTACGCAGGAATTCGATCCGCACTCTCCCGGGGCTTTCCCCTATTGCCGAGAAAAGCTTTCGGTGCGTGTCGCCGCGATCCAAAAAAGGCCGTCTGTCAACGGTTTTTTGCGCCACCCACGGGGAATGCTCGAAAAGGTGGCCGCAAACCCGGATAAACTCCTCCCTCGGCAAGGCATTGATTTGAAAAAACAACCCACTGAAACGAGGGAGGTTGAATCTTTAAAGGAAATCGGGCGGCGGTTGGCCCGATTTCCTTTAAAAGTCGACTCATAATCACTCGGATCTTCCACGCGCATCAGCGACCGCCAGTGGGTCCGGGCCAATTCTCCGCGAGGCGCGTGGAATTTTTCCTTGGAGGGGAAAGCCGGATGGAATTGCCGGAAATTTCGGGGATTGGCCACGTTGTATTGACAACCCGGGCCGCCCCGCTCTGGGGCGGCCCCGTCTAGTCCTTCCCCTTCCTCGCGGTGGATCTCCGTTTCACCAGGATGCCGGCGTATTTGCGCACGACCGGTTCCCGGGCCTTGTCCTCGATATTCAGGCAAAGCGCCTCCAGGGCGTCCCGGACCATCTCGGAAATAGGCAGGCGGACGCTGGTCAGGGAATAGGACGGCCAGGAAGCCATCGAGACGTCGTCGAAGCCGGCGACTCCGGCGTCCCGGGGCGTCCGCAGCCCGAGATCGTGGCGCAAGCCGTCGAGGGCGCCCAGGGCCATCATGTCGCTGGCGCAGATGACCCCGCAGGGCAGGAGGGATTTTTTCACGATTTTCCGGACGGCCTTCCGCCCCGAATCGTAGGTGAAGTCGCCTTCGACCGTCATGGGCGGGGGGCACCCCGTTTCCCCCAGTTTGTCCACGATTCCGGCATGGCGCTCGGCGTTGATCGATGAATTCAGTTCGCCGGAGACGTAGATGAAATGCCGGTATCCCCGATCGATCAGGTGCCCGGCCACTTCGCCGGCGGCCTTGTGGTTGTCGGACACGAAGATATTGGCCCGGCAGCCGGAGGAATGGCGCAGCATCTGCAAGACCGGGATGTTCCTTTGCTGGCAGGATAGGGTCAGGGCCGACGACATGGCGGCGTACAGGAGGATGATTCCCTCCACCTGGTATTGAAGGACGTTCCCCATGACCTCGTCGATATCCTCGTGCCGCCGGGATTCGAAATACAGCACCTGCTTTCCGGCGTCCTGGATAAGGTAGGTGAAGCGGGTGAGCGCTTCCTGGAATATGGGGTTCTCCGAATAACCCTTGACGATACCGATCAGGCCGCTTTTCGACGAAACCAGGCTCCTGGCGATCGCGTTGGGCCGGTAGCCGAGGGTCCTGGCGGCGCCCAGCACTTTTTTCGCAGCTTTGCCGCTGAAGTTTCCGTTCGCCGAAAAAACCCTTGAAACCGTGGCCTGGGACACCCCCGCCAGCCTGGCCACGTCGATGGAGGTGACGGAGTCGCCGTTTTTGCCTACTGGCATCTTTCCCTTCCCCCTCCCTTCTGGCCCCGGCCCCCGGAACGCCGGTCAATCCCCCCGCCCGGGCGGCGAATTGGCCGGTTTGCCCAGATCCCTTGACACGGCCGCCCCCGGCATATATGGTTAAGGCTCGTCAAGAAACGGCGAGTTTGTCATGATTCGCGGCCACAATCCAAAGCCCGGAAACTTTAGAGGAAATCAAACGGCGGTTGGTTTGATTTCCTTTAAAAGTCCGCCCTTGGTCTTCACGCGAAATTGGAGAAGAGGATGCTGCAAGAGGCGTTGAAAAAGGCCCGGGTCTTGACCGAGGCGCTCCCCTATATCCGGGATTTTAAAAATAGATTCATCGTTGTCAAGCTGGGCGGGTCGGCCCAGGACGATCCGGCGACCCTGAAAGGCATCTTCGTGGACTGCCAGATCCTTCTGGCGGTGGGCATGCGCCCGGTGGTGGTGTACGGGGGGGGGAAGAGGATTTCCGCCGCCATGAGGCGGACCGGCCGGTCGGCCCGCTTCATCCACGGCCAGCGGGTGACCGACGCCGACACCATGGCAATCGCGGCCCGGGTGCTGGCGGACGAGGTGGGTGGCGATCTTCTGGCGCTCCTTCGCGAAGCCGGGGGCGACGGCTTTCTCCTGAACGGGCGGGATCACGCCTTCCTCCGGGCGGTGAAAAAAACGCTCCCGGATCGCCCGGGGGACGATTTGGGTTTCGTGGGGGAGCCGGTGGCCATCGATTCCACCCCGGTGCACCGGGCCTTCGAGGGATCCCTGTGGCCGGACGGGAAGGAGCGCCTGCCCCTAATCGCCCCGGTGGCCTGCGGCTGCGGCCGGGAATCGCGCCTGCTCTACAACGTCAACGGCGACGCCGCCGCCGCCCTGGTCGCCCGGGATCTCCACGCCGAAAAACTGGTTTTCATCTCCGACATCCCCGGGATCCACCGCGATCCCGGGGTTTCCGGGGACATCTTCTCCCACCTGGATCCGGGGGAAATCGGAAGCCTGCGGGAAAAGGGGATCATCGCCGGCGGCATGATCCCCAAGACCGAGGCCTGCCTTTTCGCTCTGGAGGGAGGGGTGAAAAAGGTCCACATCGTGGCGGGAACCCTTCCCCACGCCCTGCTGCTGGAAATATTCACCCGCTCCGGGGTGGGGACCGAAATAGTGCCGGAAAAACGGAAAGCCGACTTTTAAAAATCCACGGAAAGGACCAGGACAATGAGTTTTTCGCGCATTCGCGACCAGTTCGAGAAGCACGTGATCGCCAATTACGCCCGTTTTCCCCTTTGCGTGGCGCGGGGGGAGGGGAGCCGGGTCTGGGACGTCGAGGGCAGGGAATACCTCGACCTCTTTCCCGGCTGGGGCGTCGCCGGCCTCGGCCACTGCCACCCGGCCGTGGCCGAGGCCATCGCCAGACAGGCGGGAAAGCTTATCCATGTCGCCAACCATTATTACTGCGAGGAACAGGGCGAATTCGGGGAAATCCTCTCCCGGCGCTGCGGCGGGCGCCGGGTCTTTTTCTGCAATTCCGGGGCCGAGGCGAACGAGGGCGCCATCAAGCTGGCCCGGCTGGTCGGCCAGCCCCGCCATAAAATCATCGCCATGAGGAACTCGTTCCACGGCCGCACCTTCGGCGCCATCAGCGCCACCGGACAAGCCGAATACCAGCGGGGCTTCACCCCGGTGGTTCCCGGCTTTTCCCACGCCGAGGTGAACGACCTCGCCTCGGTGGAGGCGCTGCTTGACTCCCAAACCTGCGCCATCATGATCGAGCCCGTCCAGGGCGAAGCGGGAGTGGTCGCGGCCGCCCCGGCTTTCCTCGCCTCCCTCCGGAAAATTTGCGACGAGCGGGGGCTTCTGCTCATTTTCGACGAGGTGCAGACCGCCCCCTGCCGGCTGGGCGAATGGTTCGGCCACCAGTACTTCAAGGTCGAGCCCGACCTCGTCGCCACCGCCAAGTCCATCGCCGGCGGCATGCCCACGGCGGCGTTCCTCGCCCGGCCCGAGGTGGCCGAATTCCTCAAGCCCGGGACCCACGCCTCGACCTTCGGCGGCCATTCGCTGGGTTGCGCCGCCGGGATCGCCGCCTTCAAGGCCATGGAGGAGGAGCGGGTGATGGACAACATCCGGACCCTGGGATCCTGGCTGGACGACCGGTTGGGAACCCTGGTCGGGGACGAATGCGGGGTCAAGGCGATCCGGCGGGTCGGCTTCATGATCGGCGTCGAACTCGCCCATCCCGGCGCAGCCCTGGTCGACGACTGCCGCGAACACGGCCTTTTGGTCAATTGCACCCATCGGAACATTATCCGCCTGCTTCCCGCCTTCAACATCGAAAAACCGCTTCTTGAACGGGGGCTGGAAATCCTGGCCGCCTGCCTGAAGCGGGAAGGGTGGCGTCGGGGATAATGGTTAAAGGTCCGCCAAGCCTCAGGGCTAACGCATGAAATTTTCTATCCCCCGGGCCGGGACTAGGGGATGAAAATGGTTAGGGGGTTGTTTTAGTTGTTTGGATTTGTAAAACCATATTCGTCAATTTTTTTCGGAGGACGAATATGGCGGACGAGATTATTTCTCGGTCTTTGGTGGAATGTTTAGGCGTCATTGACGATCCCCGGATGGAGGGCAAGCGGCATCACAATCTTATTGACATTTTGGTGATTTCCATCCGTGCCGTCATTTGCGGAGCCGAACACTGGACGGAAATAGAGGCTTTTGGCAAGAGCAAGCAGAACTGGTTTTCGTTGTTTTTGAAGCTTCCTAATGGCATTCCGTCGCATGATACGATTGGCCGGGTATTCTCGATTATAGACCCGAAGCAATTGCGGCAGTGCTATATGGATTGGATACAGGGGTTTATGAAAGGGGTGGACGTTCATCATGTCTGTTTGGATGGGAAAACGGTGCGTGGCTCCAAACACAATCCGACCAACCAGAAGCC
>JAISYL010000291.1 GCA_031269935.1 Planctomycetota bacterium | reverse complement strand
CACGTCACCAGGGTATTTCGAAAATTGGAGGCGAAAGGATTCATTTCTAAAACCCATCAATCTGGACGCCCAACAAAATTCACCATCGTCCAAGATAAAACGGACAGGACGCCCCTGGCTGAAGTAGTCCCTGGCCAAAACAGCCAAGGGCTGAAAAGGCACCGAACCCCTGGCCAAAAAGGCACCGAACCCCTGGCCGAATTGGCGGGGGAACAAGTTATCAATAAGAAACAAGTTACTAATGCGGCAGTCGTCAAGGATGCCGAAGGATTCAATGTTCCCGAAGGCCTGCTCGTCGCTTGGGCGAAGGCGTATCCCGCCGTGGACGTTGAAGCGGAAATCAAACGGGCCTTCGCCTGGACAGTCGCGAATCCCTCAAAGGCACCACGGAAGAATTTCGCCAGGTTTCTAAATGGGTGGGTAGGTCGGGCCAAGCCGAGCAAGCCAACCGGGACAAACGATCCGCTTGCGTATCTTGATCACTTCGCCGGCGAAGTTCTTGAAAGGCACGGCGAGGCGTGGGCTCGTCGCTTCAGGGACAAGGCGCGGGAATTGGGCGACGTGAAGGCCGCCCGGGCCTGGTTGAAATCCGAGGTGGAGAAAATCCATGCCGAATGAAGTTGATGAAATAGCCCTTGCCGGAGCGTTGCTTTCCGGAATAACAGAAGTTGCCGATATCATCAGCTGCGACATGCTGGATTCGGAAACAATCCGCGACATTTTCCGATCCTATAGGCAAACTCACAACCGAGGCGAAAAGCCGAATGTCGGGAAGCTGCTCACAGGCAAGACCGAAAGTAACTTCAACGCGCACATTTTAGGTAGCTTTAAAAACGGTTTCGCCTCCTCCCCGTCCGATGCGATCGCGCTTGCCCAAAACATTTCCTCCGCTTATTTCGGGAATCTTGTTTTTGCCCGCCTTGAAGGGGAAATGAATTCCGTTCGGAATGGTGAATGCGATTTTCTGGACGCCGCGAACAAAATCGAGGGACATATCAAGCGTTTCCGGCAAAACACCGTCGGTAATGATTCGGGGCATTCAATCGCCGAAATTCTTGACTCGCAAGGCGATCGCATTTTTGAATCGCGGCGGGGACTTTCAACCGGTTTGCCAAGTATCGACAAATACGTTGGCGGCCTATGCCCGGGCGATCTTCTGGTTATCGGAGCGCGGCCCAAGAAAGGGAAGACGTCCATCATGACAACAATCGCCGTCCTGGCGAATGTTCCCGCCCTTTTCTTTTCGCTGGAAATGACCGCCCTGGAAATTGTCCGCAAATTGATTTGCATTGCCGGGCGAATTCCCGGAAGGGAACTTTTCAACCACCGCGGCGAAGCCGATGCAATCAAGGCCGAACTCCGGGAGCGGCCGTTGCGAATCATTGATACCCCCGGACTAAACGCCGTGGACATCGCGGCCCGGTCTTATAGCATCCCCAATTTAAAACTGATTGTTGTGGACTATGCACAGATATTAGGCCGACTTCCCGGCGCCAAGGATTCCCGGGAATCGCTGGTCGAATCGGTCAAGGGGTTGAAGGTTTTGGCCAAGCGGCTCAATTGCGCCGTCATTGTCGGGAGCCAACTGAACAGGGAAAGCGAAGGGAAAGTCACCCCGGCGGGGTTGGCGGAAAGCGATGAACTGCTGCGATCCGCCGATTGCGTTCTCCTGCTGGATTGGAAGTTCGAAGATGCCCCGCCGGAGACACCTTTCGTTCAAACCCCTGTTGAAGTCGAGGTCCAGTCCGTATGTCGACATAACTGTGGCGGAAAATTCCCCCTGCTGTTTTATCGCGGGCAAGGCCGGTTTGGGGAGATGGCGCCATGAATGAGCCTAAAGACAAGTCTTTGTCCGGACTGATAGCTTTTGCCGCCGAACGGGGGATCGAAATCCCTCCGGACACCATGAACAATCTGCTTTCGGCCTGGTCTTATCCGCTGGACCGAACGGGAACCGAATTCGACGGATTGGTAAAGGAAGTTGCCGCCCAAGCCCCGGATGTCGCCGATGTCTGCGGCCGGTTCGGAATCGACCCCGCCCAAGTTGCGGATCGGGCGAATGCCCTGGCGACGGCCGGGGCCGAACCCGGCGCGGCGATTCGGGCCGCTTTGGTGAGAGAAATCACCGAATGGCTGTTGCCGCGAATCGGGGAAGAGGGAATTGATTCGGCCCCGGACGCGGCCTGGGAGGCGCTTGGGCGGCTTTTGGACAAATGGAATAAGGGTTCGTTATCCCGGCAGCCGAAAACTGCCATGGCGGCCCCGTAGAACACAATCGGCCGCTTTGGCAAGGCAAATGGACCGCCAAGCCGGGAACGTGGCTTAAAACGGCCGGGAACGACTTTAAGAAATAGGATGGAAATGAAATGACCGAAGTTGAGGCACGGGAAAAATTCTTTGGCGCGGCCTGGACCGACCTGACTGACGCCTGCCATATCGGCGACCGGCCGGCGGCGGAAAAGGCTGTCGCCGAACTGCTGGGGATTTTGAATCGGCACGACGAAACCTGGAGCCGTGAGGATTTGCTTGTCGTCCTAGGGAGGCGCTGCGTTTACCTCCCGCCCGCCCTGGCCGAACTCGAAGCCGAGCTTCACGAACGCCGGCGTGAGGCCGAAGATTGCGCGAAGGCCGACTTGATTTTTTAAGGGGGCGAACATGAAGCAATGCCGCGATTGCCGCTGGCGGCCCCGCCGCTGAATTCGCCTGGAACCGGCCGGCGGGCCGCCGTGGCACGAGGGCCGTTGCCGGCGGGGTAGGCGGACCACCCGCCCGGAGGCGCCGGCTTGCCGGGACTGGCTGGCCGGGGCAAGCGGGCTGGAAGGGGCCGCCAAACGCGATACGGCGCCCGTGGTTGAACGTTGATAGGCGGGGATAGGGAAATGTGGGTGCCGGCGGGGACCGGCAACGCGAAAAAATGGGGGATTAGGGGCGGAACATGGAACAGCTTATCACCGGCCGGGAACTTGCGGCCAAACTTAAAGTGAATTTGGCCACCGTCTACCGATTCGTTTCCTCCGGCCGGGCGCCGCGACCAATTAAATTGGGCGGGGCGACCCGCTGGCGGACGGCGGAAATCGACGCCTGGATTGCAGCAAAATGCCCGCCGCTGGCGAAATGGCGCTTCGAGGGAAAATAATTTCGGTTTTTCCCTTGACAATTGTCTTGCAAGTATTATAATGGTTGCATCATGGATAAAAAGCGCGGGGTTGGGCAACCATACAAGGGCGACGACGGGAAGCGAGTGTCCGTGACCATGCGGATAACCCCGAAGGAAAGCGCGGCTTGGCACGCGGCCGCCTCCGAGGCGGGAATCAGCTTCTCCCGGTATGTTCTGGGGTTTGTCCGGAAGCATCACGAAAAATTGGGAAGAAAGGGGAAATAATGGCCGTCTTCCGCCGAATTTTCACGAATGCCAGGGGCGTAAAAAAGGAAACGTCCCGATATTACGTCGATTTTGTCGATCACCAAGGTATAACCCGCCGGATTGCCGCCTTTGCCGACCGGAGGACTTCCGAGGACTTGGAGCATAGCCTTCGGCGGCTGGTCGCCACCAAGCAATCGGACGGCCTTCCCGATGCCGGCCTGCTCCGTTTCCTGGAGGCGATTCCGGAAAGCCTGAAAACCCAATTGGCGGCCTGGGGCATTATCGAGGGCGCCCGGGCGGCCGGAACAAGGCGGCTGGAGGAAATGGTCGCCGACTGGCGGACCCACCTGGAGGCGCGGGAATTGGCGGCGCAATATTGCCAGGAGGCGCCCGCCCGGGTCCGGCGGCTGTTCACCGGCTGCCGATTCCAATATCTGTCCGACATTGACGCCGGCAGGGTTGAAAATTGGCTGGCTGACTGCCGCCGGGATGCGGGAATGAGTATTGCGACTTCAAATGCCCATTTGTCTAGCGCCAAGGCGTTTTGCAACTGGGTGGTCAAGGCCGGTCTTGCCGACAAGAATCCGCTTTCCAGAATCGCCAAGTTGAATGAGGAGCTTGACGTTCGCCTGGAGCGTAAGCCTTTCACGGCGGAGGAGCTTTTCGTCCTGTTGAAGGCAACCGAAAAGGCGGGATTCCGCTTCGGGATGGTCGGTTGGGAAAGATGTCTGGTCTATCGCTTGGCCGCCGAAAGCGGCTTGCGGCATGGAGAAATCCATGATCTGATGAAAAAGGACTTCGACTTCGACGCCGGCCTTGTCAATGTCCGGGCCGCTTGCGCCAAAAATTCCCGGAATGATCAAATCCCCCTTCGGCCGGAACTTGCTGAATCCTTGCGGGCCTATATGGCCGACTTCCCCATGACCGGCTTGGCTTTTCCGAATATGTGGAAAGCCAAGGGAGCGGCAATGCTCCACGCCGATATGTGGGAAGCGGGATTGCCTGTCCGCGACGAATACGGGCGCAAGGCCGATTTTCATAGCTTCCGGGGAACCACCGCCTATCTGTTGTCGGAAGCGGGCGTCTCCCTGGCGACGGTTCAAAAAGTGATGCGGCATTCCACCCCCACTCTGACCGCCAAGCATTACGTCCGGCTTTCGGTGGTGGACAAGGCGGCGGCGATTGGCAAGCTTCCCGACTTCAACCCGGCGGTCGGGCCGGAAAGCGAAGAGATGCGGGCGACCGGGACGGACGGCAAAATCATTGGCAGTCCCATTGGCAGTAAATCCTGCGAAAATATACAAAAAATGGCAATAAATGGCAATAAATTAAGTGAAAAAAACATGGTATTTAGAGTAGATAATACAAAAGACAACCCCTTGATTTCTCAAGGGGTTAGAATTGGAGCGGGCGAAGAGATTCGAACCCTCGACCCCCACCTTGGCAAGGTGGTGCTCTAGCCACTGAGCTACGCCCGCCTGATTTGTCCAAAAACTCGGTACGGACATAATGATAGACGTTTCCCGGCCATTGTCAATGCCTTTTTAGAGCAACTTGGGGCTTGGAAGAAATGACGTTTAGATCGCGTAAAGAAATGACGTTTACACTGGGGCGCGGCGGTTCAACGCCGGCGGGGCTTTTTCATACCGAAGTTGTAAAGGTTATTTATTTCCGCGCCCTTGCCTTGGGGCGCGGCGGTCCAATGTCCGCGCGCCGTTTTCATAAAGCCCACCCGGAAATCCGCGATTCGGACGGCCCGGCTCGAACAATTCCAGGAACCGTCCCGGCAATTCCGCCACCTCCGGGGTATCCCCGGCCGGGGGAGAATCGACGGCCGGGGACGGCGCGAAATAGTCCAGGTAGGTCAGCATGATTTCCCGGTCGAACTCGGGATGGAACTGGACGCCCCAGGCCCGGGACCCGTATCCGAGGATTTGATGGGGATCCCGGATCGAACCGCCCAGGACCAGCGCCTCCGGCGGAGGTTCAAGAACGGTTTGGCTGTGCGCCAGATTGGCGGCGAAGGCGGGAGGATATCCCGCCAGCAGGGGATCCCCCTTCCCCTTTTCCGTCAGACTCACCGCCATGGTACCAAGTTCCGGCCCGCCCGGAAGGTATCCCACCCGCCCGCCCAGGGCCCGGGCCAGCAATTGGTGGCCGTAGCAAACCCCGAACAGGGGCAGTCCCTCCCCGAAGGCCCGGGCCAGCCAGCCGGCCAGCCACTCGCTCCAGGGCGGGGCGTCGGTCACCATGTCGTGCGAACCGGTGATTACCGCCGCCCGATACAATTCCGACCGCCCCGGCCGCTCCCCGGCCTGTACATGGACCCGGACGGCGTTTTGCCCCGGCCAGCCGGGACAGGCGAAAAACATCCGGTCGAAATTTCCCACCCGGGCCCGGATGGCGGGCGGGGTGTCGCCGGTTTGCAGGAGCACCACCGGCCGGGAAGCCGGATTCATTTTAGGGCTTCGGCCAGCGCCGCCGCCAGTTTCCCCAGGATTGCCCGGCCAGGAAGCGCGAAGCTGAACCGGGCCGGCCCCCCGGCCGGGATTTCCACCCGGGCGTCCAGGGCTTCCCGCAGCCGATTCCCCCAAAAACCGGCCGCTCCGGCCGGTCCGGGAATTTCCGTTCCGCTTTCGGGCGGCAGCAGTTCGCCCAGAAAATCGGCGGCGGCGGCCAGGAGCTTCCCTCCCGCTCCTTCCAGGCTCCGGAATCCGTCCCCCCGCTTCTCCTCCCCGGGCGGGGCGGGCAAATCGACGGGAGCGGCCGGTTTTTCGCCCAGCAACCGCTCCAGCCGGTTCTTCAATTCGTCAATCCCGGTGGCCATGGCGACGGCGTCGACCTCCGAGGCGGAATCAAGGGCGGCGAGGGCGAGATCCCGCTTGGTTTCCAGGACTCCCAGCAATTTTTCCTCCAGGGTCGCCTCGGTGACCAGCAGGAATACCTGCACCGGGCGCTTCTGTCCCATCCGGTGAGCCCGGGAAATGCGCTGTTCGAGGACGGCCGGATTCCAGGGCAAATCCAGGTTGATCACGGTGTTGGCGGCCTGCAGGTTCAAGCCGGTGGAACCGGCGTTGGTGGCGAGGAAAACCGGGCAGTCGTCCCGGTCCCGGAAGCGGTTCACCAAGGCCTGGCGTTTGGCCTGCGGCACCTGGCCGTCCAGGCGGGCGAAGCCGGCCCGGAACTTCTTCAGCAGCGGCTCCACCAGGTCCAGCATGGTCGTCCATTCGGAAAAGACGATGATTTTGCGGTTCTTCTCCGCCAGGAGGCGGGCGAGCAGCGTTTCCAGCTCCTCCAGCTTGGTGGAATATCCCGGCTTTTCCCGGTCCACCAGAAAAGTGCCGTTGGCGGCCAGGCGGCACCTGAGCAGGGCGATGCGCAGGCGCAGCAAATCCATTTCGCTGATGAAGCTTTTCGCCACCACCTTCCGAATAAGGCGCAGGTTGGCGTCGTGCAAGTCCAGTTGCTGCTGGGAGGGGGGAATACGAAGGATCTCGGTGTGACGGGGGGGGAGTTCCCGCATCACCATCTCCCGGGTCCGGCGGAGGAGAATGGGCCGGAGGCGCTCCCGCAGTTCGCCCATCCGCCGATAGCCAAGAACCCGGCCCTTTTCGTCGGTCAGCCGGTGGCGGTTCAGGAAGCGGAAGGCGGGGCCCAGCCGGTGCTCGTCGACGAAGGAGGCCACCGTGTACAGTTCCTCCAGCCGGTTTTCCATGGGGGTGCCGGTGAGGGCGAGGGCGAAGCGGCTCCGAAGGCTGTTGACCACCCGGTTGGTGGCCGTCTCCCAGTTTTTGATGCGCTGGGCCTCGTCGAGGATAATCAGGTCCCAGGGGTTTTTTTCCAGGTGGCGCAGATCCCGCCGGGCCTGTTCATAGTTGCAGATGGTGAAGAATTGGCCGCTCCCGTACATTTTTCCCCGATCCCGCGCGCTGGAGCTTCCCGGGATCAGGCTGGCCCCGCGATCGGAAAAGCGGGCGATTTCCTCCCGCCATTGCGCCTTCAGGCTGGCCGGGCAGATCACCAGAACCCGGCGGACGCCGGCCTCGCGGGCCAGGATTTCCGCCACCCCGATGCCCTGGATGGTCTTGCCCAGCCCCATGTCGTCGGCGAGGATGGCCCGGCCGGCCCCGGCGGCGAAGGCGATCCCGTCCAACTGGTAGGGAAGGAGCTCGGTTTTAAGGAGTTTCCTCCGCAGCGGATGCCGGGCCGGGTCCCGGCGGATTTCGGCGGCCAGGCCGGCCAGGCGGAGCCTGAGCAGGCGGCGCTGGATATGCTCCAGGGCGTCGGGAAACACCGCCGCCTCGGTTCCCGCCTCCGCCAGCCGGCGCAGGGCCTTCACCAGGGCCGGGACATCCTCGATCGCCCGGCCGGAAAAGGGGGCCAGGATCTTCAGCGCCCCGGGTTCAAGCCGCTCCGGGACATTCAGCCTCAGTTGCGGTTCCGGCGAGGAATAATCCAGGTAAACCTCGGTCCGGGAGGGCTTCCAAGGGTTGGCCAGGGCGGCGGCGAGCCGCCTCGTCCCGACCCGGTCGAGGACGCGGAGGATATGCTTGCAGGTCCCCAGGGTGTTTTTGCGGAAATCCGGGCATTCGCAAAAGGACTCCCCCCGTTCCCGGCCCCTTAAGGACACCCGGTAGGTCTTGCCGCTGGCGGGATTGAATACCGCGTAATCCCCCCAGACCTCGCCGGAAGCCGGGGGGGTGATCCGCAGGCGCTCGCCCTCCCCCCGTTCCCGCCGCTCCGCGAGGGCCAATTCGATTAGCTTGTCCTCGGGCAGGCTTTCCACCGGGACTCGCGGCGGCGGCGGCTTCGCCAAGCCGAGGGCGGTCTTTTCCTCCAGGATCGTGGAGAAGGCGGCGGCGACGTGCCGGCAGGGCGGATTATGCCCCGGGCAGGCGGAACAGGAAAAGGCCAATTGATTCCGTTGGGCCGGGGAGAGGGCGAAGGTCACCCGGACGCCTTCCAGATCCAGGATCAGGGATTCGCCGGCGAAGCGGGCGTCGCGCCCGGGATCGAATTCCTCCGCGTGCCAGTTCCCCGCTTCCGACAGCAAGTCCTTCCCCTGTTCCCCCAGAAGCTTGGCCGCCCGGGTGAAGGTCAAATGCGCCAGGACGTCCCTCAAGGCCACGGCGTCGTTGTCTATCCGGTGGGACATGCTCTCTTCTCCAGGGGAAGCCGCCTTTTTCCAAGACGGCGGGGAAACGGGGAACGCCGCGAGGCCGATTCGGACCGGGATCCGGCTTGGACCAAGCCCTCCGCCCGGCAGAGCGACCTGAACTTGTCGCGCAGCCGGAAGGGTATGGTTTCATCCACGAAGGCGAATCCGCCCTTGAGCAGACGGGCGTTCACGAAGGTCTTGTTGTCCAGGTACACGTAGGCCAACCGCCGGTTTTCCGGATCGCGGGTCACCTCGTCGTACTTCAGGAACACCCGCCGGCCCCGGAATTTGTCCCGGAGAAAGGCTTTCGCCTCGGCCAGGCGGGAAGGGTTTTCCCGGATGCCCAGCAGGCGGACTTGATCCCCGCCGGCCAGTTCGACGACTTCCGGGGAGACGACGGCGCGGACGCTGTGCAATTCCCTTTCGTCGCCCCCGTCGCCGGCGGCGATGCGGGAACCGAAGCGGGGCGATTTCGGGGTTATCCTTTGGGCAAGCTTGCGGACATCGGCGAAGCGGTAGGGCAATTCCCCCAGCCGCGCCTCGATTTCCTCCCCGTCCAGCCGGGAGTCGTCGCCGACGACCTCCGCCCCGCCGCCCCACAAGCCGGGGGGTCCCAGCCCTTCGCTTATCATCCGGACGTATTCCGGGTTTATTTCGTAGCTGACCGAGTTGCGCCCCAGGGCCCGAGCCGCCCTGGCGGTGGTCCCGCTCCCGGCGAAGGGGTCCAGCACCGTTTCTCCGGGAAAGGAAAACATCCGGATCAGCCGGCGGGGAAGCTCCTCCGGAAACCTGGCCAAATGCCCGGTTTGCCTTGCCCCCGGGAACTGCCAATGCCCGCTGAAATAGGCGTTCCATTCCCCGGCGGTCAATTCCGCCGCCTTTTTTTGGGCCGGTCCGGGGCTCGGCCCCTCCCCCAGCTTCTTGAACAAGAGGATGTATTCGAAATCGAGCCTGACCACCCCGTTCCGGGGATGGGGGAAGCTCCCCATCACGCTTCCGCCCCCGCTGGGGTTGCTGGTGGTCGTCTTCCGCCAGATTATCTGCCCCATGAAGTCGAAGCCCGCCGTTTCACAAAACCGGATGATTTCGGCATGGATGGGGATTACCTTGTAGCGGCCGTAATGGGCGGCCCGGGCGAACTGGTCCCCCACATTGACGCACAGGCGGCAGCCGGGATGGAGGACCCGGAAGCACTCCCGCCAGGCGAGGTTCAGGTGGTCGACGTAGGTTTCGTAGTCGCTGTCGAAGCCGATTTGCTCCCCGGATCCGTAATCCTTCAATTGCCAGTAGGGGGGGGAGGTCACAATCAGGTGGACGCTTTCGTCCGCCAGCCGACGCAGGGAGCGGCAATCGCCGTGGACAATCAGATGCCTGGTTTGTTCGGCCGCCGCCAATCCCGATTCCCCCGTCCCCCCGCCCCGTCCGGCGGGGCGACCGCGCCTCCCGGCCTCCGCCGGATCGCCGGGCATTCCCCCCCGTCTCCCGCCGGGAAAAATCGGCCGCCCCGGCGAGAGCGGCCCCTTTTTCCCGCGAATCCGGGCCGTTCATCCTAATTCAATTTCCCCCGGAAGGCAATATTTTCCCGGCCGGAGGGGCGGTTTCCCCCGGGGGAGCGGCGGCGGCCGGGCCAAACAACCCGACGGGGGGAGTTCTTTGGAGCGGCGGAGGCGGGTGGGGCCGGCCGGCTTTTCCGGTTGGAGGAAGGGGGATCGGAAAATCGCGGTCCCGGACTTTCCCGGGGATATTTTCCCGGATGAAGACGCCGATGGGGAGTCCGGGCTTGTCCGGTCGCTTCGCCAAGGGCGGCAAGCTTGCCGCCCGGGCGGGCGTAACCGCTCCTTACAATTCGCGCTTCGCCGAATAAAATCGGCGCAGGTCGTCAAACAGCTTGGCGAGCGTTCCGGCTTCGGCGTAGGATCCTCGGGCAAGCAGCGACTGGAGGAATTTGAGCATCTCTTTTTGTTGTACCGCGGCCGGATCGCGGGATTTTGAAGCCGCATTCCGGTAAGCCGTCCCGGCCCCCCTCCTTCGCCGGCCCGGCGCCGGCCCCCGCTTTTTGGACCGCTTCCACGCCTTCCCCGGCCCCGGTTCGCGCCTCGGCGTTTTCAAGCCTGTTTTGGCCGAGGGCGGAATCGGCGCCGCCTTGATTGCCCTGGATGGCGAGCGGTCCCGGGCGGGCCGCCGGTTTACTGTCCCGGAGCGCGCGATACTCCTCGTCCGAAATGTTCGCTTCGACGGTGGTCCCGTTTCCCGCGGCTTCCTCGAGTTTTTCCCGGAGGTGGGGTATCCCCTTAAGTAAGGTTGCGTTTCCGCCGCTTCAGCCGCTCGGGGCCACTCCGGATACCCTTGATGATTTTCTTATATGGCGCGGGCTCGGTGTTCATCTTGCAATAGGCGGTAAAATAACTTGCCGCGGCTCGATGAGGTTCGGCGGTTGAAACGAAAAGTAAATTCATTCAAATAGCCATCCAAAGGTTCAGGACTTAGGGTCTGTCCATAAATAACTTATACATGTTTAGACAAGGAACCGAGTCGCGGCGGTAAATTTTCGCCCGTGGTTGGGCAAAAATTTACGAGAGCGACGTTGGTGACGCAGTATAAACTT
>JAISYL010000082.1 GCA_031269935.1 Planctomycetota bacterium | reverse complement strand
GTAAACTTTAAGAGCGTGTTGTTAAATGCCATCTCGCCCGGGTTATACTGCGTCAAAAGCCGCTTCTCGGATGATTTTTACCCCTGACCGCCGGCTAAAAATCATCCTGCCAGCGACTTTTTCCTTGTCTAACCCGGGCGATATCGGTATTTAACAACACGCTTTAACAAGGAACGGGCCGGGCGACGCTTTTTTCTTGAAAATGCCGCCGGCTTGGGATATTTTAACCGGGATTCGGGAAAGCCGCGATTTTGTCCGGGGGAGGGGCGATGCTAGACAGGAAGGGGTTGTTGACCGCCCTGGCGTTGCTCTTGGCCGTGGTTTTTTTGGCCGGTCGGGCTCGCCTGTCCCTGGATCGGATAACCGAACCCTTTCGCGACGATTTCCGGGAAATGCTCTATATGCCCCGGGGAGACGCCCTGAAGATCCTTTCGGTCGGCTTTTCCACTCCCATGGCCGATCTGCTGTTCATAAAAAGCCTGATTTATTACGGCCATTCCTTTGAGGCCAAGGACAGCGCCAAAAAGTACCGGGGATATGTCCATGCCCTGTTCGAGGTGATTACCGATCTTTCCCCCCGCTTCGTCCGGGCGCACCAGGTTGGTTCCCTGCTCCTGAGTTCCACCGATTCGCTCCCCAACCAGTTCGAGGCCTGCCGGCTGCTCGCAAAGGGGATTGAGGCCATGGAGGGGGCGGATAGGGCGGGACAGGCGATTTTTCCCGAGGCCCGCTGGCTTTTTCACACCTTGCTCGCCAACATATACGAAACCGGGGTTCAAATCCGCCTTCGCCGCCAGGGGGACGCCGAGGGGGCGGCCCGGGCTCGGGAAATGGCCAAGGAGGAATTCCGTTTGGCGGCGGTGTCTCCGGAGGCTCCCTCCTATATCCAGACGGCGGCGGCCGGGTATCTGAGCGTATATGAAAGGGGGGGCATCGAAAATCCCCTACTGGCCATCCTCTCCATTTGGCGCGAATTCCGGGAACAGGCGATCCGGCGGGGCGATCAGGGGGTGCAACGGGACATGGAGGGGCGCATCCGGGAAACCGCGGGAAAAATAGAAAACATCCGGCTGACCCGGGCGATTGAGGCCGAATTGTCCCGATTGGGCCGGCAATATCGGGAGAAGGGGGGCGTCCCTCCGGCTTCGGCGGACGATTTGGCCAAGGCCGGCCTGATCCCCGGTCCTCCCTTGGGCCCGTTGGAGGGCGAAGGGAGGCGGGAAGACTGGCTAGCCCTCCCCGACGGAAGTTTCCGAAGCCGTCTCCTGGCGGAAATGGAGACGGAGAACCAACTGGACAAGTTGCGCGCCGCCGTCATTTCCTACCGCCAGGATCACCAGGGCAAGGTGCCCGACTTGGAGATCCTCCGGGAAAAGGGTTATCTGATGGAGTTTCCCGAACCGCCCCTCGGCCAATTGGGGCAGACTTACCGAATAGAGGCGAACGGGCGGGCGACCAGTCGCTTGCCGGGGGGAGGGGAATTCCCGTCTCCGCCGGAAAATCCTTAAAATGTACGTTGTTCCCGAATTTTCCGCCGATCCGTCCGTCTCCCGCCCGCGTTTTCTCCTGGCCCTGGAAAGCTCGACCTCCCAAGGGGGGGTCGCCCTGCTTCGGGAAGGCGTTCCCGTCGGCCAGGCCGCCCTGGCCGCGGGCCTCCGCCACGGCCGGGAATTGCTTCCGGCCGCCGCCGGCCTTCTTGAGCGGGTCGGCCTGGTTCCGGCCGCCCTTTGGGGAGTGGCGGTTTCCGCCGGACCCGGTTCCTACACCGGCACCCGGGTGGGGGTGATGGCGGCCAAGGCGCTGGCCTATGGAATCGGCGGTCGCCTGATCGCCGTCTCCAGCCTGGCCGTGCTCGCCGCCGGACTGGGAACGGCGATCGCCGGCGGGTTGGTCATGATCGCGGTCGAGGCGCGCCGGGACGAACTGTACGTGGGGCTGTACCGGATTGAAGAGGGGGACGTACGGCCCCTGGCCGCCGACGCCGCCCTGGCTCCGGAGGAGGCGAGGGAACGCCTGGCCGAACTGCGACGGACGGGAGAAAATGTCCGCTTGGCCGGATCGGGATTTTCCGCCTATCCGGAACTGTTCGCCGGCCTGGGAGGCCGGGAGGCCGGGACCGGCTGGCCGGATCCGGCCGTCCTCGGCCGGCTCGGCTGGCGGCGGCTGCTCGGGGGAGGGACGGCCGATCCCCTGCTTTTGCAGCCGACCTATCTCAGGCGGGACTCCGCTCCCGGCTGGGCTCGGGATCGGCTGATCGCCTCCGGGCCGGAGTGAGCCGATGCCGGGCAAAAAAATCCTCCTTACCGGCTGCGCCGGCTTCATCGGCCGCCACCTGCTGGAGCGCCTGCTGGCCGAAGGCCACGCGGTCCGGGGAATCGACGACTTTTCCACCGGGGATCGGGGCCGGCTGGCCGCCTTGGGGAAGGATTTCGATTTAATCGAGGGCGATCTTGGCGATCCGGCCAAGGCGGCGGCGGCGGTCCGGGGAAGGGAACTGGTCATTCACCTGGCTTCGCGGCCTTCCGTACCCCGCTCCCTGGCCCATCCCCGGGAAAGCGCCCTGGCCTCGGTCCTGGCCACGGTGACCCTGCTCGAGGCCGCCGCCCGGGCGGGGGCGGCCCGGGTGGTGCAGGCCGCCTCCAGTTCGGCCTATGGCGACAGCCCGGTTTTTCCCCGGCGGGAATCGGCCCCGCCCCGGCCCCTGTCCCCCTACGCCGCCGCCAAGCTGGCCCAGGAGGCCTACGCCGCCGCCTTTTTCCGCTGCCGGGGACTGGACAGCGTGTCCCTGCGCTATTTCAACGTGTTCGGCCCGGGCCAGAATCCGGCCGGACCCTACGCCGCCGTAATCGCCAGGTTCATCGGCCTGATGGCGGCGGGACGGCGGCCGGAGATTTACGGGGACGGCGGCCAAACCCGCGATTTCACCTATGTCGCCGACGTGGTCGAGGCCAATCTCGCGGCCGCCCTCCACCCGCGGCCCCTGGAAGGGGAGGTGGTGAACGTCGGCTCCGGCCGGAGGCACAGTCTCCGGGAATTGATCGATCTCCTTAACGACATTCTGGGAACCTCCCTGGAACCGGTTTGCCTCCCCGCCCGCCCGGGCGACGTTCGGGACAGCCTGGCGGAGGTGGAAAAGGCCCGCCGGTTGTTCGGCTTCGAGGCGGCGACCCCTTTCCGGCGGGGGCTGGAGTTGACCGTGGCGGCCCGGCTCCGGGAAAACCGCTTTTAGTAGGTGTTGTTAAATGCCGGATCGTCCGGGTTGGACAAGGAAAAAGGTGCCGGCGGGATGATTTTTGGCCGGAGGTCAAGGGCAAAAATCATCCGGGAAGCGGCTTTTGACGCAGTATAACCCGATGAGACGGTATTTAACAACACGCTCTAAAAGTGAAAGGCCGATTCATGCACACTCGTTTCAACGTAATCGTAACCCATGAACCGCCCTGGTATGTCGCCAAGTGCGTGGACAACCAAGTCGCCTCGCAGGGGCGCGGCGTCGAAGAGGCGGTCGCCAATCTAAGAGAAGCGCTGACCCTGTATTACGAGGATGAAAACGAGGCGGAACTTGCGGCCGAGGCCTCCACTGCCTTCCTTACAACGGTTGAAGTGTCATTGCCATGAGTTCTAAATATTCCTTTGTTGTCCTCTCACCGGATCGTGTTGGCCTTGGAGCGTGATGGTTTCGTTCGCATCTCGCAGCGAGGCAGCCACTTGAAATTGAAAAGGTACGGCCAAAGAAATCCCGTGATTATACCAATCCGCGACCAAGTGGCCCGAGGAACGCTTAAAAGCATCCTTGAGCAGGCTGGCATCAGCCTTGAACGGTTTCTTGAATTGTTTTGACAACGGGATTCGGGACAACTCCGGCAAACTTCAAAGGGATTGATCGATGATCCATCCGTTGGAAAATCTGGAAATGCATGTTTCGCACGCCTGCAACCTAAGTTGTGGCTATTGTACCCATTACTGCGACATTGGACTTACCGGCATTGTTCCATATTCGGAGGGCGGTGAATGGATTCGCCAGTGGTCAAA
>JAISYL010000253.1 GCA_031269935.1 Planctomycetota bacterium | reverse complement strand
CGGCTGTTCCGGGAAATCTACCGGGACGTCGACAGGTTGGGCGGTCATGCCCCGAAGTTGAATGAATTCGGCGGGACCGCCCTGGTCGCGGAAAAATCGGCCCCTCCGGAAGCTGCCGGAGGTCAGGGCGGGAGGGGGGGCGGCAAGGTGTATGCCCTCCTGGTGGGAATCCAGTACAGCGACGGACTTTCCACGTTGTCGCGGCTGTACGGAACCGAGAGGGACGTCCAGGCCATGCGCGACGCGCTTCTCCGCTACGGCGGCTGCGACGAGGGGGACATCGCGATCCTCGCCGACCGGGACCGCCCGGATCGGAACCGAATTATTGGCGAACTCCGCACCCTGGCCGGGAAGGCCGGTCCGGGCGACAGGATAATGTTCTTCTATTCCGGCCACGGGGGCGGGGAGAACGGCTACGGTTTCATTTGCCCCGCCGGGTTCCGGGACAACGAGGACGGCGTTTGGTATTCCAACGACATCAAGCCGATCCTGGAGTCCAGCGCCGCCGCTTCCAAGTGGATGATTCTTGATACCTGCCTCTCCGGCCTGAAGAGCTACGGCCGGCGGCGGGCGCTTGAAAACCTCGACATGTTCGTGAGCGACCGGGAGGAAGGTTCCGGCCGGCGGCGGGGTCCGTCGTTTCCCGTCAATCAGGTCGTTCGGGAAGTGATCAAGTTCAGCGGGGCCTACGGCGACGAATTCACCTACGAAGTCGGCGATCTCGACCATAGGATGGGGATATTCACCCATTTCCTGACGCGAGGCATAGCCGGAGAAGCGGATGCCGACGGCGACGGCTTGCTGACGGGCGGCGAATTGGTGTCCTTCGTCCAACCCAAGGTGTTGGAGGAAACGAGCCAGCCGGGATACGAGTTGCCCCAGAAGCCCCGCCTGTCGGAAAACGGCTACGAGGTCGTCCTCTCGGCGATCCGGGGGCCGGCGCCTCCCGGACCGACTCCGACCCCCGTCCAGGACGGCATGTCCCCCCTTCATCGCGCCGCCCTCGACGGGGATGTCGCCCAGGCGGAGCGGCTGCTTGATTCCGGCCTGGACGTCAACCTGCGCGACGGCTCGGGCTGGACGCCCCTGCATTACGCTTCCGATCCGAAAATGGCCAACCTGTTCATGGCGCGGGGCGCGGACGTGAACCGGCAGAGCAATGCCGGCTTCACCCCTTTGCACGCGGCGGCGCTTCTGGATCGCAACGCGGCCGCGGCCGCGCTTCTGAAGGGCGGGGCGAATCGGAACCTTCGCGACAAATGGGGCAAGACGCCGTTCAGCCGGGCGCTGGAAAGGAATAACGCGGAGTTGCTGAAAATCCTGGAAAAATGAAAGGGTCCGAACCCATGACCAATCGCACAAGGCTAATCGCGGCTCTCTTCTCCGCCCTGTTTTTCATCCTGATTACGGCGGCTCCGGCCGGACAGCGCCGCCTGGAGCCGCGCAAGCCGGCGCCCCGGAGGAACTCGCGCGGCTTGGGACTGCGCGAGTCGACGCCCGAGGAAATGGCCGCCTTCCGGAGGAACTCGCGCCGCGTGGGGCGGGCGGCGCCGAACGACCTGGCCGTAAAGAGGATCATGGCGGCCAGGAACGTCCGGTCGTCCCGTTCCCGGGAAGTGGCTCCCCGGGCGGCCGCCCGGGGGGCGGAGCTCTCCGGAACGGCGCCGGCGATGCGCGACGACGATCTGGATCTGCTCGGATCGGTCATGAACGACCGGGAGAACACCTTTCCCCCGGTGGGCAATCAGGGTTCCATCGGGGCGTGTGTCCATTGGGCCGCCACCTACTATATGCTTACCAATAACACGGCGCTGGCCCGGGGCTGGGACGCCAAAAGCGATTCGAAGTTGCGCTTTTCGCCGCGCTGGACCTACAACGCCAACAACATGGGAGTGGATGCGGGCGACACGATACCGAATTCCCTGAAATACCTGCGCGGTTTCGGCAGCGCCATGCAGCACGAGTTCGATTACCTCGACCCCGATCATCCGGACGGCGACAATCCCCGCGAATACCAGGAATTGAGCGGCGATCCGGAATTATGGAAAAACGCCCTGCGTTTCCGGCCGACCGACCATTCCTATTATGTGGACAATTTGGAAACCCCCGGGGGATTGGCGAATCTGAAGTCCGTATTGGCAAACGGCTATGTGTTGGCCTTTCCCACGTACATATTCGGATGGAAATACGGAGTCATCGAGAACGGCCCGTACGAGGGCCAAAATTGCGCGGTGTACATGATAAAAGACGAAAAGAGCAGGCATGCCATGACCATCGTCGGCTACGACGACGGCGTCTGGGTGGACGCCAACGAAAACGGACGGGAGGATTCCGGGGAGACGGGCGCCCTGCGGATAGCCAATTCATGGGGGCCGGAATGGGAGGACGGCGAAGACGGTTTTGCCTGGGTGTTATACGACGCCTTGCGGGCCGAGTCCCAAATACCCGGCTTCGCGTCCGGCGGGCGGGAGCCGCTGATTCGGGGCGGCATTGCCTATTTTCTGATGGCGCGCGAGGACTACGAGCCGCTGCTCCTGGGCGAGGTCATTCTCTCCTCCAATCGACGCTGCGACGTCCAGATGTGGGCGGGTATGGGGAAGGGACCCCAGCTTGAGGTCGAAGACGAGAACAAATGGCTGCCGAATTTATTCGACGAAGAGACGAATGTTTCTCTCACGGGGATTCCCGGACGGCCGGGTTTGACGACCTATCTCGACTTCACCGATCTGGTAACCGATTCCGGAGCCAAAATATGGGCCATCGCGGTCGAAGATCGTTTTCCGGGGAATGAAATCGCGGTCGAGAAATTCCGCCTGTTGCAGTTGTCGGGCGGCGATTGGGAGGCGTCCGACTGGCATCCCGACTGCCCTATCCGGTTTGACGACGAAAAGTGGTTGATTTGGTTCAACCACGCTTTCGGCGACGAGATGCGGAGGCTGGTGCGCGGGGCCGCGTCGCGCGCCGCGGATCGGCGCTGAGCGATTATGGGGGTGGGGGTCCGGAGGCGCGTCCCGGCGAAAATGCCGGGCACGAATCGCCGGGCGGCGGGCAGGCGATTCGACGCGGCGGTGCGGGAACGACAAGGAGAAAGACTATGCGAAGGATTGGATTCGGGCGGGCGGCGGCTCTCCTTGCCTTCGCGGCCTTTGGCATTATTGCCGTCGGGGCGGCGAAAGCCGGCGAGGCGATACTGAATCTCGCCTTGTGCGTGGGGGTGGACGAATACGACAATCTTCCCGAACTTTTCGGGCCGGTGAACGACGCCCTGACCGCGGCCCGGATGTTTGCCGAGTCCGGCGACTTCCGCAAGGTGGTGACGCTGACCAACCGGGACGCGGAGGGGAGGCCGGCCGAGGCGAAGTTCCTTCCGACCAAAGCGAACATCGTAAACCATCTCAAGCTTCTCGCCAACAACGCGCCGCCGGAAAGCCGGATCATCTTCCTGTTCAGCGGGCATGGATGGCGGGACGAATTCGGAGCGTATCTGTTGCCGAAGGACGCGGACAAGACGGCGGACAAGGCGATTTCCATGGCGGAACTGGCGGAAATCGTGGCGAAAACCAGGGCAAGCCAAAAACTGTTCCTGTTCGACGCCTGCCGGGAAGGGGTCGATTTTCCCGGACTGTTCGGGGAAATCGCCGTCGACGATCCGGATTCGTCGGTTATCGTCTCCTGCCGCGAGGAACAGCATTCAGTGGTCGACGCCGAGGCGGGGCGGGGACTGTTCAACCTGGCCCTGCACGCCGCCGTCAGCGGCAAGACCTATGTGGAGGACAATCCTTACGCGGACGGCAGCGACGACACGCCGGCCGACACGGACGAGGACGGGGTGCTGAACCTGAGCGAATTGACGGAATTTCTTGATCGGTTCATGGCGGGCTATTGCCTCGATCATATGGTGACGGAAAGCCAGAGTCCGGTTTTGACCGGCAGCGACGGGGCGATTTTCATGAGTTGCGCCAACTCGCTGGCCGAGCCGGTGCGCCTCAAGTCGAAGGAGGAATTGCGGGAGGAGGCGAGGTTGCAAAGGGAACAGGAGCTCCGCGAGGCCGAAAACCGGAGGAGAATCGAGGCCGCGCGAGCGGAGCGGGAGCGCCGCGAGGCCGAGGAGCGGGCGAGAATCGCGGCCGCGCGAGCGGAGCGGGAACGCCGCGAGGCCGAGGAGCGGGCGAGAATCGCGGCCGAGCGGGCGGAGCGGGAGCGCCGCGAGGCCGAGGAATTGGCGCGGAAGGAAGAGGAGGAGAAGAGACGCCTGGAGGAAGAGGAGAAGAAGCATTCGTTCGAGGCGATCAGGACGAAATACGAGGAGGCATACGAATTTTACAACCAGGGGAAGTACGACGAGGCGCTGCCTCTTTGCCGGGAACTGGCCGGGGGGGCGATGGCCGAGGCCGAATGCCTTCTTGGCTTCATGTATTATTACGGCCGGGGAACTGGCGAGGACAGGGGGACGGCGGCCGAATGGTTCCGCAAGGCGGGGATTAAGGGCAACAAGGCGGCCCAGGAAATGCTCAAGATGATGTACCAATATGGCTTCGGTGTTCCGGCGGATTCGGCCGAGGTGGCGCGATGGGGCGCCCTGGCCGGGAAGTCGGTGGACGCGGAGGGAAATTCCTACGAGGCGGAGGCGGCCACGGAATACGGCCTCAGGGTAATCGAGGGGGGACGGGGCGAGACGGGCGACGCCGGGAAGCCGTTCCTGCTGGAGTTGCTCCGGCCGGGCCGCGGCGCCGTGACCGTCGGGGAGATTGACGCGGGCGACAACGGCCTGGTCGTCGAGTCGGAGCGGAAACGATTCTTCAAGAACGAGCGGGTTTTCTTGAACCTGCGGGTGGAAAGGAAGTCCGAGACGGAGAATCCGGAGGTGAGGGTTGAAATCGTCGAACCGGAGCGGCATACCCTGATCGCCAAAGTACCGACCGGGTCCGCCCCGGTCGCCGTCCCCGCCGTCCCCGCCGTCCCCGCCCCCTCCCCCCGGGTGATATACCGCGCGGACGTTATGGATCGACGGGGACAGTCGTTCCAGACTTCTCCGTATCAAAGCCAGCCGCCGCAGCAGCCCCAGGGGGAGAACTCTTTCCGGCAGTTGAGGAGATTTTTCCGGGGATACTGATCGGTTCGAAATCGGCGCGCGCGGAACGCGCACGCCACGTGGGGAGGCGCCATGCTTGCGCGAAGATTTTCCTTTGCCCTGTTCCTGCTGATTCCCCTTTTCCGGGCGGACGGCCTTTCCGGCGGAGAGCGGACCGGACTCCTGGCGCTGTGCGTGGGCGTGAACGGCAACCCCGGCCTGCCGGCGCTGACCGCCCCGGCCGGCGACGCCCTGGCGATGGGGAAGTTCTTCGAGGCGAGCGGAGCCAGGCGGGTGGTGGTGCTTAGCGACATCGACGCCAGGGGCAGGCCGCAAAAGGCGAACCTCCTCCCCACCGCCAAGAACATCATGGGCATCCTCAACATGTACGCGCGCGCCTCCGTCCCCGGCAATCACATCGTGTTCTTTTTCGCCGGACACGGCGGCTTCGAGAAGGGGAAACCGGTTCTGTATCCGCTGGACGCGAAGCCCGGGGCCGGGCTGCCGCTCCCCGCGGCCGCGGACATGCTTTCGCGCGCCCGCGGGGAGGTGCGCACGGTGATTGTCGACGCCTGCCGCGAGGCGGAAAAGGCGCCGGGGCTGTTCGGAAACATCGGCTTGGGCGCTCCCGGGGTGGGGCTGATCGTCTCCTGCTCCGAGGGACAGGCTTCGGCGGTCGACGAGAAAACCGGGCGGGGGGTGTTCTGGCTGGCGCTCGAACAGTTTCTGTCCGGCCGGAACTCTTCCGAAGGACTGCGCGATCCCGCCCTCGCGCCCGAGGTCAACCGCTGGATGAGCGAATACAGCCTCGATCATTTCGTGGTGGCCGGCCAGACGGCGGCGGTCGTCGAACCCGGCGCCGGCTTGACCGTGGCGATGGAGGCGGACCCGGAGGCCGAGGCGGAGATGGCCGCCATGGATGCCGGAGAGGAGGAGGACAACTGGGAACTGAATGTCGAGGAGGCGTTCCGGGACGGGGGCGGGGATGATGTTTTCGCTCCCTCCTCCCGCATCATGGCGACCGCCTTCAGTTCCCTCGCCCCGCAGACCGCGCGGCCGGAATCGGCCAAACCGGCCCGGGCCCGGCCCCGTCCGCCGCCGGCGGATCGGAAATCGCCGGCCGAGCGGCGGATGGAGAACATCCTGGCCCAGGGGATGCGGCATTTCCGGGCCGACAGCCATTCCCGGGCGCTTCCGTATTTCCAGCAGGCGGCGAAGCTGGGCGCACCCGAGGCCGGGCGGTACCTTGGCGACATGTATTTCGAGGGTCTAGGGGTGGAGCGGGATTTTGTCCAGGCGGCCGAGCGATACCGGCAGGCGGCGGAAAAGGGGGTGACGGAAGCGGAGGAGAGGCTGGGCTATCTGTACGCCAACGGTCTGGGCCTGCCCGCCGACGTACGGTCCGCCGTCGAATGGTACGGCCGGGCGATCCGCAAGGACGATGCCCGCGCCTTGCTGGGATTGGGGGCGTTGAGCCAAAGTCCCCTCCATCCGCTTCTGGACAGGGAGCTCGGCCGCGCCCTGCTGGCCCGGGCGGCCGAGCTGGGCGCCCTGGACGTCCTGCGGGAAGGGGCGGAGGCCGGGCGGAATCGGGACAAGCATCTCCTGGGGGCGATGCTCAGGCGCGGATACGCGGCGGCCGGGGCCGACCGGAGCGGGGCGAAAAAATGGCTGGCGGCCGCGGCCGAGGCGGACTTGGCGCCGGCGCAGCGGGAACTGGCGGAAATGCTTTCCTCGGGCGAGGCGGGAACGGCGGATTTTTTCGAGGCCGGCAAGTGGTTCCGGAAAGCGGCGGAGCAGGGGGACATCCCCGCCCTGCGGGGATTCGCCATGCTCTGCCTGGACGGAAACCTCGGCTCCTCCAGGCAGGCCGAAGGGCTGGCGCCGCTCGGGAAGGCGGCCGAGGGGGGCGACGGCCAGGCGCAGATCCGCTTGGGAGGGATTCATCGGGCCGGGTTGTTCGGGGCGGCTAAAAATCCGCACGAGGCGGCAAGATGGTACGCGGCGGCGGCGGCGCAGGGTTTCGCCGAAGCGGAAGGCGTGATGGGCGACCTCTTTCTCGCGGGCGAGGGGGTGGCCCGGAATCCGCCGGAGGCGATGAAGCTGTATCGCCGGGCGGCGGAACGGGGATACGCGAGGGCGCAGTTCTCCCTGGCCGAATGCCTGTCCGTCGGGCGGAGCGCGTCCGAGGCGGCCAAATGGTACCGGCTGGCGGCGGAACAGGGCCATACCGGCGCCCAGTTCGCCCTGGCCGAATCGTATTACCGGGGCGAGGGGGTGAATAAAAACCTTTTCGAGGCGGCGGCTTGGTATCGGAAGGCGGCCGTGCAAGGCGCGGCCGACGCCCAGTTTGCCCTGGCCGGGTTGCATTACCGGGGCGAGGGGGTGAAGAGGGACTACGCCGAAGCGGCGACTTGGTATCGCCGGGCCGCGGACCAGGATCATGCCGAGGCGCAATACGCCCTCGCCGTACAATACCATGCGGGACTGGGAGTGGGCAAGGACGCGATAGACGCGGCCAAGTGGTATCGCCGGGCGGCGGAACAGGGTCATGCCGACGCCCAATTCGCTTTGGGGGACATGTACCTGAAGGGCGAGGGCGTGGCGGCGCCCGACCCGGAAACGGCGGCGGCGTGGTACCGCAAGTCCGCCGACCAGGGGCGGGCGAAAGCGCAATTCGCCTTGGCCGAACTGTACGCCAGGGGCGAGGGAGTCGGGAAAAACGAATCCGAAATGATTCGTTGGTATAGAAAGGCCGTCGATCAGAACCATGCCGGGGCGGAGTTCGCCCTGGCGAAGCGTTATTCGCAGGGCAACGCCTCGGAAAAGACGGAGGCGGCGGCGCTGTACCGCCGGGCGGCCGAGCAGAACCATGTCGAGGCGGCCTATGCCTTGGCCGAATGCCTGTCGCGGGGCGTCGGGGTTGGCAAGAACGCGAGCGAGGCGGCGCGCTGGTATGCCAAGGCGGCGGAGTGGGGTCACGCGGAGGCCCAGTTCGCCTTGGGCGAGCGGTATTACCAGGGCGACGGGGTGGGCAAAAACGTTTCCGAGGCGGTCAAATGGTATCGAAAGGCGGCCGAGCAGGGAATGGCCGACGCCCAGTTTGCTTTGGGCAGAGGCTATGCCCGAGGCGAGGGGACGGCCCGCGATTATGCCGAAGCGGCCAAGTGGTACCGCCGGGCGGCGGATCAGGGCCACACCGGAGCGGAATTCGCCCTGGGCGAACGCTACGCCAAGGGCGAGGGAGTGGCGAAAAGCGCGGCCGAGGCGGCCAAATGGTACAGGAAGGCGGCGGAGAAGGATCATGCCGAAGCCCAATCCGCCCTGGCGGCGGCCTATGCCCAGGGCGAGGGGGTGGCGAAGAGCGAGACCGAGGCGGCCAAGTGGTACCGGCTGGCGGCGGAGAAGGGGGGGGCGGAGGCGCAGTTGGCCATGGCCAAGCGGTTCCAGAAAGGCGAGGGAGTGGCGAAGGACGGTGCCGAAGCCGTCAAGTGGTATCGCCGGGCGGCGGAGAAGGGCCTTCTGGACGCGCAATTGGCCTTGGGCGAAATGTACTTCAAGGGCGACGGCGTCGCCCTTGACGCGAACGAGGCGATCAAGTGGTATCGTCAGGCGGCGAACCAGGGATCGCGGGACACCCAATATTTCCTGGCCGATCTTTATTTCAACGGGAAAGGCGTGCCGGCAAACCTGTCGGAGGCGGTGTCCTGGTACCGGCGGGCGGCGGAGAAGGGCCATGTCCTGGCCCAGCGCTACCTTGCGCGCTGCTATTTCGAGGGACTCGGGGTTTCCAAAAACGCCTATGAGGCGGTGAAATGGTATCGCCAGGCGGCGGAGCAGGGGAACGCCGAGGCCCAGAACGCCCTGGGAATGCGCTATTACAACGGCGAGGGGACGACTGAGGATAATGCCGAAGCTGCGCGCTGGCTCCGGAAAGCGGCGGTTCAAGGCATAGCCAACGCTCAACATTACCTTGGAGTTATGTATAACAATGGCTATGGCGTTGGGAAGAACTATTCCGAGGCCGCCAAGTGGTACCGGTTGGCCGCGAACCAGAACCACCCCATCGCGCTGAACAATCTGGGCGTATTATACGATGCCGGCAATGGGGTTACCCAGAATTATTACGAGGCGAACAGGCTTTTCAACCAAGCGATGAATCTGGGCAATGCCTATGCGGCAAGAAATCTTGGGCAAAATTATCACGACGGAAGCGGCGTTCCCGTGGATTATGCGGAGGCGACCAGACTTTATAAGCTGGCTGTCTCCCTGGGCCACCCGGATGCCCACAAAAATGTCCAGCACATGGCCGAGGAACACGGGTATTACTGACCGTCCCGCGAAAGAAGGGATGGAAATCCGCCGGGGAGAGGAGGAATGACATGACCACCGCGAAACGTTTTTCCGGCCCTTCCCGCCTTTGGATTAGGTTGGCGCTCGCCTGTCTTTCGATCCTGGCCCTTCCGGCTGTCGGCCGGGCCGGCCAGCGGCTTGACAACACTTTTAACGCCCTCTGCGTCGGCCTCAAATATCCCGGCACGCCCGACAAGTTGGATTTTACCACCAAAGATGCGCTGGACATGGCCAGAGCCTTCCAAAAAGTCAGCGGCTTCGACTTGAAGCATTATCGGGTGGAGACGCTGGTGGACGACGACCCCCAGGGCGACAAACCGACGCCGGAGACAATCATTCGGCGGCTTGAGGTCATGGCCAAAGCGGCCGGACCGGATGATCGGCTGGTATTCTTCTTCTCCGGCCATGGGCGGAAGAACGAACAGAATGAGTCGATGCTGATTTGTTCCGGAGGCGAGGCCCAGGACGATCCCAAAGGTCATCTTCGCTTGTCGGAGGTGCGGGACATATTGGGGAGAAGCCGGGCCCGGGACAAGCTGGTGCTGGTGGACGCCTGCTACAGCGGCGGCAAGGCAACGAACGACGGCGGTCTGAGCGCCGCCGACGTGGCCGAGTCCATGCGATTCTCGGGCGCCAAGTCGGGAGCTGACGACGGCAGCCAGTCCGCCTGGCTCGTGTCCAGTTCCGTCAACGAGAAGTCGTGGGAGGATGGCGAAAGCCGGAATGGCCTATTCACCCGCTATCTCCTGGAAGCGCTTGGCCCGCAAGCCGACATCGCCGACAGCAATCGGGATTCGTTCCTGTCGCTCAAGGAGCTTCATCAATACGTCAAAAACGGCATTTCCGCTTTTATCTATCAAAAAGCGGTGAGGGAAAAACAGGAGAAATGGCGGGGCGTTTCCCAGACGCCTACCGTGGGGATGGGGGGTAATCGCGATCCCGATTCGCCGCTTCTGGACAAAAAGAATTTCTTCTTTCTTGGCTCGAATATGGAGTCGCCCGCCGAGCCGGTGCGGATTGATCCGGACCAGGTTGCCCTGGAGCGATTGAATCAGGCGGCCGCTCTTCTCGATCCCATGTTCGATCAATACGCCGTTCTCCTGCCGAAACTGGCG
>JAISYL010000243.1 GCA_031269935.1 Planctomycetota bacterium | reverse complement strand
GGCGAAAGCGGCTTGTTGAAACTCGGAGGTTGACGCTCTTGCGGAGATCGGGCGGCGGTTCGCCCGATCTCCGCGAAAAGCGCCCGGGAACAAGGGCGGTTGTTATGGAAGACGACACATATCTACTGGAGATGCTGGACATCGACAAGTCCTTCCCCGGCGTCAAGGCGCTCAACAAGGCGCGCCTCCAGGTGCGGCCCGGCACGGTCCACGCCTTGATGGGCGAAAACGGGGCGGGCAAGTCGACCCTGATGAAGTGCCTGTTCGGGATTTACCGGCCCGACGCCGGCTCGATAAAAATCTCCGGCAAGCCGGCGAGCTTCGCCGACCCCAGGGAAGCCATGGAAGGCGGCGTCTCCATGGTTCACCAGGAATTGAACCAGGTCCTGAAGCGAAACGTCATGGAAAATTTGTGGCTCGGGCGTTTTCCCGCGCGTTTCGGCCTGGTCAGCGAACGGGAGATGCATAAGCGCACCAGGGCGATATTCGATGAACTCGGCATCAAGGTCGATCCCCGCGCCGCCATCGGCAAGCTCGGCGTCTCGCAGAGGCAGATGGTGGAAATAGCCAAGGCGGTTTCCTACCATGCCCGGGTGGTGGTGCTGGATGAACCGACAAGCTCCCTCACCAATCAAGAGGTCGAGCACCTCTTTCGCATTATCAACAAGCTGCGGGCGGAAGGGGTGGGGATAGTCTACATTTCCCACAGGATGGAGGAGATTCTGCAAATCTCCGACGACGTCACCATCATGCGCGACGGAGAATGGATTGCCACCGAGCCGGCGCCGGAACTCACCATAGACAGGATAATCAAGTACATGGTGGGCCGCGACCTCACTCACCGCTTCCCGCCGAAGACCAATGTTCCCGGCGAGGATCTGCTGGTCGTGGAAAACCTCACCGGCAAGTACCCGCCGACCTGCCGGGATGTGAGCTTCACCCTGCGGCGCGGGGAAATCCTCGGCGTGGCGGGGTTGGTGGGCAGCCGGCGCACCGAACTCCTTGAAACCATTTTCGGCGTCGCCCATCGCGCCTACGGCGAGATTCGCAAGGATGGAAAGCGAATCGTCAACCGCAGCCCGGCCGAGGCCATCAAGAACGGGTTCGCCATGATTACCGAGGAGCGCCGGGCCAACGGCATATTCGCCGGACTCGACATCACCTTCAACACCGTCATCTCCAACATCAACGGCGGCAATAGAACCAGGTACACAAAACTCGGCCTGCTTTCGAGCCGAAAACTGAACAAGGACACCCAATCCAGCATCGCCAGCATGCGCATCAAGACTCCAAGCCGCAAGGCATACCTCCGCAATCTCTCGGGAGGCAACCAGCAGAAAGTCGTCATCGGGCGCTGGCTCCTGACCAACCCGGACGTATTGCTCATGGACGAACCGACGCGCGGCATTGACGTCGGGGCCAAGGCGGAAATCTACCAATTGATAATCAACCTGGGGTCGGAGGGCAAGGGCATCATCGTCGTTTCTTCGGAAATGCCCGAACTCCTGGGCATTTGCGACCGGATAATGGTCATGTCCGGCGGCCGGCTGGCCGGAATTCTCGAAGCGAGGGAAGCCAACCAGGAGCGGATCATGCGTTTGGCGGCGAAATTCGCATAGCTTGCGGAGCTGTTGACTTTTAAAGGAAATCAAGTCAACCGCCGCTCGTTCCCCTTTAAGAGCGTGTTGTTAAATACCGGATCGCCCGGGTTAGACAAGGAAAAAGTCGCTGGCAGGATGATTTTTGGCCGGAGGTCAAGGGCAAAAATCATCCGGGAAGCGACATTTGACGCAGTATAACCCGGGCGATCCGGTATTTAACAACACGCTCTTAAAGTAAACTTATACCGAGGGGCGTTCGCAATGAATGAAAAACGTTTTGACTGGAAAGAATGGCTTCTCAGCTATTCGCTGTACATCATCCTCGGCCTGCTCATTGTCCTTGTCGTCGTCATGGACCCGACCTTCCTGTCCTGGTACAACCTTTCGAACATCATGTCCCAAGCTTCGACCAGAGGCATCCTGGCGCTGGGGGTTGCCGGCATGATCGTCTACACCGGCACCGATCTGTCGGCGGGCCGCA
The DNA here is from genome assembly GCA_031269935.1 of Planctomycetota bacterium. Classification (GTDB taxonomy): domain Bacteria; phylum Planctomycetota; class SZUA-567; order SZUA-567; family SZUA-567; genus JAJBSZ01. Next base: position 11,561 of record JAISYL010000243.1, on the reverse strand, counting down.
TCCTCGGCTGTTCGGCGGCGATGGCGGCCTCCCTCCTGCAGAGCGTGACGTACGGCTCGCGCATGTACCCGGACATCACCGAACCGTTGCCGCTCATCCTGCCGCTGCTCTTGAGCATTGCCGTGGCCATGTGCTTCACCACCGTCAACGCCTTTGGCTTCGCGGTCCTGAATATGCATCCCTTCATCATCTCGCTTGGCACCCAGCTCATCGCCTACGGCGCTTTGTGCCTCTATATCGACAGCCAGGCCGGCGGCGCCCAACCTCTAGCCAACCTTGACGCCAGATACATAGCCTTCGTCAACGGCTCCATCGATATCGGCGTCTTCAAGCTTCCCTATCTTTTCATTTACCTGGCCGCCTGCGCCGTCATCATGTGGGTGGTGTGGAACAAGACGGTCCTTGGCAAAAACATGTTCGCCATCGGCGGCAACCCGGAAGCGGCGGCGGTGTCCGGCGTCAACGTCACAAGAAACATTTTCGGCGTTTACCTTCTTGCCGGCGTTCTTTACGGCATCGCCGCCTTCCTGGAGGCCGGCCGGGTGCAGAGCGTCACCACCTCCACCGGCCTGAACTACGACCTCGACGCCATCAGCGCCTGCGTCATCGGCGGCGTCTCCTTCACCGGCGGCGTCGGCACCATCCCGGGCGTCATCCTCGGCGTGTTCATCCTCCAGACCATCAACTACAGCCTCTACTATCTTGGCATCAACGCCTATCTCCAGTACATCATCAAGGGCGCCATCATCATTCTGGCGGTGGCTATCGATGTGCGCAAGTACATCAAGAAGAAATGACGGCCGGCATGGAAACGGACGAACCGGGAAAAAAAGCCGCCGAAATCGAGGCGCGGGAGCGTGAACTCGCCAATCGGGAAGCCGCGCTCGAGGCGAGGTCCGTCCGCCGCAATCCCTATGACCGCGTTGACGTGCCGATCCGAACCATGGATATCATCATAATTCTCTGCGCGGCCACCATCGTCCTGTTGATTGTTTTCGGAGTGTATGCGTCAAAAATGGATTAGCGCCATTTTTCACGGGAAACGCCATGTCGAAATTCGAACAAACATACCGTGTCCACCAGCGTCACGGCCAGGAACACATCTTCGCCGATTGGGACGAACTCTCCCCGGAACAACGGGAGGAACTGTTGGCGGACTGCGCCCGGATCGATTTCGACTGGCTTGCCCAGCGCCGGAAGGAACTGCGGGACGGACCAACCGCCATGCCGGCCGGGATGATTGAACCGGCCCCGGTGGTCTCCCTCCCGCAGACGGAAGCGGAACGCGGCCAATGGAACGCGGCCCGCGACGCGGGCGAGGAACTGCTCCGGCGGGGCAAGATCGCCGCTTTCCTGGTCGCCGGGGGACAAGGCACCCGGCTAGGCTTCCAGGGACCCAAGGGATGCTTCCCGGTCGGGCCGGTCAGCGGCCGCACACTTTTTCAATGGCACGCGGAACAGATTCTCGCCCGTTCCCGCCGCCACGGAGTTTCCATACCTTTGTACATCATGACCAGCCGGGAAAATGATCGCGGCACCCGCGCCTTCTTCGAGGAGAAAAGCTTCTTCGGGCTAAACCCGTCCGACGTCTTCTTCTTCCAGCAGGAAATGGTTCCCTGCCTGGACTTGAACGGCAAACTCCTGCTATCCTCCCCCTCCACCGTGGCCATGAACCCGAACGGTCACGGAGGGTCGCTGTCGGGGTTGCGCACTTCCGGCGCCATCCGGGACATGCGCGGCCGCGGAGTCGAGTTCATCAGCTACTTCCAGGTCGACAATCCGCTGGTCACCATTTGCGACCCCGTCTTCATCGGCCGGCACGTCCAGTCTGGATCGGAAATGTCCTGCAAGGTACTGGAGAAGAATTCGCCTTCCGAGCGCATAGGCGTGGCGTGCGTAATGAACGGAAAACCCGCCGTGATCGAGTACATGGACTTGGACGAGGCGGCCAGGCAAGCGCGGGAGGCGGACGGACGGCTCAAATTCCGGGCCGGCTCAATCGCCATCCATGTACTGAACGTCGATTTCGTGGACAGGGTGGCCGCCGGCGGCGTTTTGCCCTGGCACCAAAGCAGGAAAAAAGTGCCTTATTTCACCGGCAACCGCCTGATCAAGCCGGAGACGGAGAACGCGGTCAAGTTCGAGACATTCGTTTTCGACGCCCTTCCCCAAGCGGAAAAATCCCTCAACCTGGAGGTGGCGCGCGAACAGGAGTTCGCGCCGTTGAAGAACGCGCGGGGGGTCGATTCGGTCCAATCCTGCCGCGAACTGCTTTCCCGCCGTTTTCGCCGATGGCTGTCCGGCGCGGGAGTGCCGCCGCCGGTTTCCGGCCGACCCGGTTCAGCCGGCGCGCCGGAGCCGGTTGTGGAGATTTCCCCCCTCTACAGCCTTGACGCCGGAGAACTGGCGCGCAAGGTCAAGCCGGGAGGTTTCCAACTCGAGCGTTTCCTGCTGTTGGGATAAGAGGGGCCGATTGCCCTCGCCTTGATCAAGCCATATGGGGATCGATTGTCTCCAACCGCTTGCGCGGCCCTCCCGGCGCCGGAATGGCGCGAAGTGCGTCCGGGGGCGCCGCAACCAATCGGTTTTTCGGTTTTTTGCGGGAAAAAATCGACAAAAAGTTCAAATTCAGAATTGCTGAAGGCCAAACGGAGGGCGAACGATATAATTTATACCGAAGGGGGGAAGGCGTCTAATTCCCCGTTCTTTAGCAAAGAAGCCCGCTATGGTGTTTTTGGAAGGCATTTGCGGATTTTTCAGCCATGACTTGGGAATAGATCTCGGGACTTGCAACACCCTTGTCTACAAACGCGGCGAAGGCATCGTTCTGGATGAACCTTCGGTGGTGGCCATATCCAAGAAGGATCGCCGCGTACTCCTCAACGGTCAGGCGGTGGGCGATCGGGCCAAGAAAATGGTCGGCCGCACTCCCGGCAATTTTTTGGCCATTCGGCCCATGAAAGACGGGGTCATAGCCGATTTCGAAATGACCGAGGCCATGCTGACCTATTTTGTGGGAAAGGTCCACAACTTTTCCAACATCGCCCGGCCCAGGGTGGTGATAGCCGTTCCTTCGGGGATAACGGAAGTGGAAAAACGGGCGGTCAAGGAAAGCGCCGTCAAAGCCAAGGCAAGGCGGGTTTGGGTGATATCGGAACCCATGGCCGCCTCCATCGGCATCGGCCTGCCGATCGACGAGCCGATCGGCAATATGATAGTCGATATCGGCGGCGGCACCACCGAGGTGGCGGTTATTTCCATGATGGGGATGGTTTATTCTAGATCCATCCGCACCGCCGGGGACGAATTGGACGAGGCCATAATCAATTATCTGCGCCGGCAGTACAATTTCATCGTCGGGGAAACCACGGCGGAACGGATCAAACTGGCCATCGGCAGCGCCTATCCCCTGGAGGAGGAAATATCCATCGAAGTAATGGGCCGGGATCAGGTGAAGGGCCTGCCGCGTTCCATCACCATTAGGAGCGAGGAGATACGCGAAGCGCTGAAGGAACCCCTGGATCAAATTCTCGGCGCCATCATTGAAACCCTGGAAAACACCCCTCCCGAACTGGCCGGGGACATTTACGCCAACGGGATTTCGCTGGCCGGGGGAGGCGCCCTCCTGCGGGGAATCGATCGCCTGATTCTCAAGGAAACCAGGGGAATTCCCGTTCATGTGGCGGAAGAGCCGCTCAAGGCCGTGGTCCGGGGCACCGGCAAATTTATCGAGGGGATTGATGAATTCGGCCAATACCTGGACAGCGGCGACGAGGATGGCTGACGTCTCCGGGCCGAAAAGGGCGGGCCTTGCCCGTTGCCCCTTGGCCGGCCAGGCCAGTCGCCCCTCCGCGGGGGCGTGGATTGAAACGCCGAGGGAATCACGGTCCCCGACATCACCCCGGGTTCGCCCCTTCGCGGGGGCGTGGATTGAAACGAGTATTCCGTCATCGATCACATGGATGGCGGAGGTTTGCCCCTTCGCGGGGGCGTGGATTGAATCCCGGTTATGCGACAATCCCTCTTGCCTTCGCTGGGGTTGACACTGTTGGCGGCGGTCCTTCTTGTCGCCCCGGACGGAGCGTTTCAGTCCTGGCGGCTGTATTTGCGGGGCTCTTTCGCCCGGCTGGAGAAACCTCCGGATCCCCGTTTCGACGCTTCCCGGGAACTGTTTTCCGATCATGCCGACCTCCTTGATCTTCTGGCCAGAAAAAACGCCGAAATAGCCGAGCTCCGCAAACGCCTGGCCGATCTGGGCGTCTCCCGGGACACGGTGCCGAGCGCCACAATCCGGCCGGCGCGCATAATCGGATTGGGTCCGGAGGACAATTTCGACGTCTTCACCATCGACGCGGGTACGCTTGACGGAATAGCTCCGGGACAAGCCGTGTTGGCCGGCCGGGTCGTGGTCGGAATAGTGGCGAAAAGCGAAGCCCGGGCTTCGCTGGTTTTTTCGCTGGCTTCGCCCGGTTGTTATCTTTCCGCCCGTTTCGGCGGCTCGGAAGGCAATCCCGACAATCCGCGCCTGTTGGGGGCGGTGCGCGGCATCGGGGGGAGGCGGACAAGGGCGATTCTTTTTTTAGAGGAAAACGCGCTTTTCGAGGGATGGCTGGCCCTGACCAGCGGATTGGAGAAAGGCATTCCGGCGGGTCTCATCCTGGGGCGGCTGCGCGGCGGCGCCATGGAGGGGACGGAAAGCGGAACCGTTGAATTCGAGTTAATCCCCGGGGTTGACATCGGATCCCTGAACTTCGTCGCCGTGGTCGCGGAAAAGACATGAATCAACGGCAAATCAGCTGGCCGGTCCTGTTCCAGACCGCCGTCATCCTCGGATTGATTGAATTGGCCGGCGAAATCATGGGGTTGTGGGGACGATTCCTTTTCCGTCCGGACTGGTTTTGGTGTCTGGCCGTGTTCTCCGCCTTGAAAATGACGCCGGTTTCGGCGATGATTGCCTTCGCCCTGTGCGGCCTGATCCGGGACTTGTCAATCGGGCCGCGGCTCGGCGCCGCGATGTTCGCCTATATTGTCGTCGGCTGGATTGCCCTGGCCTGGAATCGCGCGGTCATGTTTCAAGGATGGATCCAGCAAATTCCGCTGGCCGGATTGGGCGCCTTTTTGGCCGCCGGTTTGCGCCTGGCCTTGGAATCGGGCGACCCGGCAACGGCGGAATCGCTGATTCTGGCCCTGGGCCAGGGAGGTTTGACCCTGGTGGTTTATGTCCCGGCGGGACTGTTTTTTTCCTTGTCGCCGCTTTGCCCCGGACGGGAGCAATCGTGGTTTTCCTGAATCGCCGCCCGCCCACCCCCGACGCGAACATGGTTTGACCAATGTTGCGGCTGCGGGCGGGCATAACCTCGTTGCTGTTCAGCCTGCTGTTCGCCGGCGGCCTTTTGCGGCTGGCCGACTTGCAGATCAACCGTTCCGCCGAACTGGCCGCGTTCAGGGAAAATAGGCTGACCCAGGTCGAGCAAAAGGCGCCGCGGCGCGGACGCATCCTGGACGCCGCCGGAACGATTCTGGCCGAAGATCGCCCAACCCAGGACGTTTGGCTGATCCCGGCCTTCGCCGAACGGGTAAACCGCCGCCGGGCGATTGTTTCCAACCTTTTCCCGGTCGGGACGGAGCAAATCCTGCTGTTATCCCGGCTTCGGGGAGAGGAGAGCCGGTTTGAGAAAAATTTGGCGCTGACCGGGATGATCGAGGCCAACCCCCTGGTTTCGGAATTGTCGGCGCGGCTTAAAATCGACAAGCCGGCGGTCGCGGAGAAAATACTGACGGCCGCCATTTCCGGCAATCCCGCCTCGAACGAGGATTTGCTGCAACCGCGCCCGGTTTTCGAAGACATTGATTTCGCCCTGGCCCTGGAAATCCGCGCCGCCCTCGCCAATCCCTTTGGAAACTCCTTATGGCGGCCAATAAGCATCCGCACCGGCAGGAGGCGCCACTATCCGGCGGGCGAACTTGCCGGCCACCTGACCGGCACGACGGGGAAATTGACCGGCGAGGAATACGAGGAGTTGAGGGGACATTGGGACGGCGAGGAAGCGGTTCCCGGACGGGGGTTTATTCGCAAACAGGATCGGATTTTTTTTTCCATTTTCGATCGGGACGGGGTTCCCTCCGACGAGGAATTGATCCTGCGCCTGAAAAAAATCAAACGCTCCGGCGGGCTGATTAAAACCCAAAGCTATCTCGCCAATGAAATGGTGGGGCGCGGAGGTTTGGAACAATATTACAATCAGTCCCTGCGGGGCCGGCATAAATTGCAGGGTTTGCGGCTCGTACGGGAACCGGGCAGCGGACGGCGGCGTTTCCTTCCCAGCGGTGGGGCGGAGGCCGCGATCAACGGGCTGGACATCCGCCTGAGCCTGCGGCTTGACGTTCAACGTCGGGCCACTTCCATCCTGGAACGGCATATCGGGGAAATCGCCAAACGCCCGGAACTGGCGGCCTCGAACTGGAGGCGGTCCGGAATCGCCATCATGATGAATCCCCAGAATGGGCGCGTCTACGCCCTGGTCAGCCTGCCCTCGTATGATCCCAATACCTTCAGCCGCGACTTCAACCTGCTTCGCGACGAACCGGACAACCCCCTGTTGGATCGCGCCATCGCCGGCATTTATCCGCCCGGATCGGTCATGAAGCCACTGGTGGCCCTGGCCGCCCTGTCCGAGGAGGCGATTATGCCGGGACAGCGCTTTTTGTGCGACAAGGTATTGATGCTGGGCGGCGCCAGATTCACCTGCCTGGGAAGGCACGGAGAACAGGATGTCGAATCGGCCCTGATGCACTCCTGCAATATATTCTTTTACCACACCGGCGAGGCTTTGGGGGGGAGGCTCCTTTATGAATGGTACGCCCGGGTGGGACTTGGGCGCCGCACCGGGGTGGATTTGGCGAACGAGGCGAGAGGAATTCTGCCCCGCAACGCCTATACCAGGCGGGGTTGGGCCACCGGCAATACCTACCACCTGGCCATTGGCCAGGGTATGGCGGTCACTCCCATGCAGGTGGCGGTGTTTTATTCCGCCCTGGCGAACGCCGCCGGCGGGATTATGCGGGTGGTTCACCCCCACCTGCTGATCCCGCCGATCACCCCCGCCGAGTCGGGGGCGGAGGAGGATCTTGCCAACGAAGCCCTGGATTTGGATCAGCCGGTATCCGAAATGCTGGTGGATGGCGAAGCCCTGGCAAGCGTGCGGCAGGGCATGTGGCAGGCGGTTCAAGGCAATCTGGAAACCGGCGAGTCGGGCAGCGGACGCCAGGCCTCGTTTCCCCTGCCGGGCGGGGAATTCCTGCTGGAACTGGGCGGCAAGACCGGTACGGCCGAATGGAGCCGGAACGTGGGGGGCAGCGTTGTCAAGCAGATATCCCATGTTTGGTTCGCGGCTTTCGCCCCTTTCGACCGTCCGGAAATCGTGGTGATCGTGATGTTGCCGGAAGCGGGCGGCGGCGGCGGCGGCACCTGCGCCCCCATTGTCAAGGATTTGATCCGGATGTGGTTCAATTTGCCCGAATTGCCGGATGCGATGAACGCCGGTTCGGAGGCGCTGGGTTGATTGCAAGGCTCCCGCGAATCAAATCCCTTGCCGCCGCCTTGACGGCGGGTCCAATATGAAGCGGATAGATTTTTGGCGACTTGACTGGATTTTTCTGGCCACCGCCTTGACGATCATCGGCCTGGGATTGCCGTTTTTGCGCTCCTCGGCCAGTTCCGGCGACTTTACCCGACAGATCGTTTGGCTGGCGATTGGCCTGACAACCATGGCATTCTTTGTCCTGGCGGACTATCATTACTGGATTCGCTTCGCCTACTGGATTTTCGGGGCCGCGTTGCTGCTCCTGCTGGTTGTCCTCCGGGCCCCGGCCATAAACAACGCCCATAGCTACCTGCGCCTTGGGCCGATAGGCATGCAACCGGCGGAATTTTTCAAGTTGGCCCTGATAATGGCGCTGGCCAGACATTTGGGGAAGCGGGAAAACCAGCATATGCTCCAGGGATTGATAATTCCTTTTCTCCTTACCCTGTTCCCCCTCTACCTGATAATGAGACAGCCGGATCTCGGCACCGCCCTGACCATACCCCCCATCCTTTTCGCAACCCTCTGGATGTCCGGAGCGCGCTTTTCCCATCTGGGCTCGGCTATCCTGCTCGGCTCCGCCCTTGCCTGGCCCATGTGGGAATACGGCATGCAACCCTACCAGAAAAACCGAATTTACGCCTTTCTCAACCCGGAGCGGTTCGAAAGCGCCGAAGCCTACCAGCTTCTCATGAGTTTATCGGCCATAGGAGCCAGCGGGGTTTTCGGCCAGGGGCTCGGCAACGGCGTCATTACCGAGTTGGATCTGCTGCCGGAAAAGCATAACGATTTCATTTTCGGAGTTGTCGCCGAGGAGGGCGGTTTCGCCGCCGCCGGGGCGATGCTCCTGCTCTTCCTTGTCCTGACCCTGATTGGCTTCCATATCAGCGCCAACGCCCCGGATCGTTTCGGCCGGCTGCTGGCCGCCGGCATCTCGGCCATCATCGGCTGGCAGGCCATTCTCAACATCTATGTGGTCACCGGACTTTTCCCCACCACCGGCGTGACCTTGCCGCTGGTCAGTTACGGCGGTTCGTCGCTGGTGGTGACCTGCGCCATGATTGGCATTGTCCTGAACGTCAGCCAAAGCGGCCCGACCCTGGACAAAATGGAGAATCCGGACAAAATTTGAGCCGCCGAACGGATATGAACCCGCGATTGGGGTCGCTTCGGCGCATTCCGGCCCAAGCGGAGGAAATACGCCCGAATGCAGACCCTTAAGACTCGGATCGCCAAGCCGGTTTGAGCGGCCCGGCTCGGATTAGCAAATCTCCGCCGACGGCGCGGTATTCCCTAATCGCCAAATCGGGGGCGTCGGTCAGGCGGGGGATTCCCCGCCCCCCCACCGCCCCCGGCCCCTTTCGGCCGCCAAGCAGCTTCGGAGCGACAAAACTCCAAATCTCGTCCACCAATCCGGCTTCCAGCAGGCTGGCGGACAGTTCCCCTCCCCCTTCGCAAAGAACCAGGTTGACGCCCTCCCCGCAAAGGCGGCGCAACAGCTTTTCCAGGGGGACTCTGCCATCGGCGGGAGAAAAAACATAAATTTCGGCGCCGGCTTTTTCCAAGGCCGCCAGTTTTTCCCGGGGAGCCAGGTCGGTCACCGCCACAATCACCCCGCCGCCCGGGAATTCCGGGCTAAACATTGCGGCAATGGGGGAGAGCCGGCCCAAACTGTCGACAATCACCCGCCGGGGCTGGGGATGGCGTCCGGGTCCGCCTCGGCGAATCCAGGCTGGATTGCGGACATTCAGCAAGGGATCGTCCCGCAAAGCCGTTCCCGAACCAACCAGAACGGCATCGGAACGGGACCGCAGATCTTGAACCGCCTCCCGGCTGGCCGGCCCGGAAATCCAGCGGCTCTCGCCGGTGACGGAAGCCGTTTTGCCGTCCAGGGTCATGGCGTATTTCAAGGTGAGATGCGGGAGTCCGAGAAGGCGGCTCTTAAAAAAACCGCGGGACAGATATTCGGCCTCTTCCTTCAACAGACCGGAAACCGCCGGTATTCCGGCTTGCCGCAATTGTTCCAGGCCGGAGGAATTATCGGGATTGGGATCCTCCGCGGCGGCAATCACCCGGGCCACGCCGGCGGCAATCAGGGCGGGTACGCAAGGAGGTTGCCTGCCTTCGACGACGCAAGGCGACAGGGTGACATAAACGGTGGCGCCCCGGGCGCGGGGACCGGCCTGGCGCAAAGCCATGGCTTCGGCATGAGAATCTCCCAGCCGGTCATGCCAACCTTCGCCGACGGCGTTTCCGTCCCTGACCAGCAGGCAACCGACCGGAGGGTTGGGGGATACCCTGCCCTCGCCGTTTTCCGCCAGTTTCAGCGCCCGGCGCATAAAGTCGGCATTCGCTTCGGTGAAATCGGCGTTCACGGATTGACCTCGGCCAAAATGCCGCCCGCCGCGTCCGCGCCGCCGCCCGACAATCCCGGGCGACGGAAACCGCCTGCGGGTGGCGGCCGGACGGGAAGGTAACATAAATTATTTATGGACGAGCCCCAAATGAATTTATCTCAGGCCACGGTCCAACCCCCGTCGATCATCAACAGGTGTCCGTTGATGAAACGGGAGGCGTCCGAGGCGAGAAAAACCACCGCCCCGAACATGTCTTCCGGAACGCTGTAGCAACCCATGGGAATGCGCGACATCACCCAGGCCCGCTTGGCCGGGTCGTCAAGATAGGCGGCGGATATTTCGGTGCGGACGAAACAGGGAGCGATGGCGTTGACATTGATTCCCTTCGGACCCCATTCGATGGCGAGAGAATGGGTGAGCTGATTCACCGCCGCCTTGGAGGGGGCGTAGGCCAAATCGTTCACCCTGCCCTGCAAACTGCGCACCGAGGAAATGTTGATGATCTTGCCGTATCCCTTGGCCAGCATCAGTCTGCCCGCCTCTTTGCAGGTCAGGACCAAAGAGCGGAGGTTGACGTTCATGACCCTGTCCCATTGCTCCATATCGAAATCAATCGCTTCCTGCAGGTGTACCGTGCCCTGGCTGTTGACAAGTATGTCCAGGCCGCCCAAACGGTCGTTGACGGCGGCGAACATTCTCTTGACCTCATTCGGATCGGACGCGTCGGCCGCCAGATACTCGCCCTTGCGGCCCAGGCTGGCCACCGCCTCGGCGGTTTCCGCCAAGCCGGCCGGCCCCCGGCCGGCCACCGCCACGTCGGCCCCGGCCGCCGCCAAAGCCAGTGCCATGGCTTGGCCCAATCCCTTGTTCCCGCCGACCACCAATGCCTTGCGCCCGTTCAACGAGAAAAGATTCTTGAGATTGCCGGCCTTTTCCAGCAAATCCTTGAGCTGAGACATGTCGCCCCGCCTTTCCGTTCAAATTCCCTCCGGCAAATCAATGCCGATCCCTTTCAATATCCGAGCTCCTCCAGCAATCCGCCAATTTTTCTGACCATGTCCACGCATTTGGTCTTGAACAGGCCGGCTTTGATCGCCCGTTCATGACCTTCCCGGTTAGAAATGTCACAACCCAATATTTGTCTGCAGGTTAGCGGTTGATTTCCCGCCTTGAGTCTCCCCATGAACTCGGAGGTTTTGGCGTAGCAGTTTTTTTTGGCCGCGCGGTCTTCCATCCGGGCTTGTCCGCTCGCCAAGCCGATTACCAGCACCGCGCCGGAAATCGCTCCGCAGACTTCGCCGGAACGCATCCCTCCTCCCAATCCGCACGTCATCCTCGCCATTGTCTCCCGATCCGCGGCGTACTTATCGCAAAACGCGATTGCCATTGATTGAGCGCAATTGAAGCCTCCGGCAAAATATTCAACCGCCGAATCCGTCCTCGACGCCATGCCGGTTCCCTCCCCGGAGCCTATTCCGATCAGTTGTTGTCTCAAGCGGACTTTTAGAGCGTGTTGTTAAATACCGGATCGCCCGGGTTAGACAAGGAAAAAGTCGCTGGCAGGATGATTTTTGACCGGCGGTCAGGGGTAAAAATCATCCGAGAAGCGGCTTTTGACGCA
>JAISYL010000218.1 GCA_031269935.1 Planctomycetota bacterium | reverse complement strand
GGACTTGGCGCACTTGAATTGCCTTTCGCCGGTGAGCGTGGACGGGGAGTTGGGCGAGCGGGCCGGCGATCTCCGGTTTTCCACCTTCTTCAAGGGCGGCGGCCCGGAGTCGGAGGTTTCCGTGCTCCTGGAGCATCAGTCCCGTTCGGAACGGCATATCGGCTTCCGGATTGTGGAATATGTGATCAAGGACTTCCGGCGGCGCCTGAACGCGAAGGGATCCCCGGGGCAAGGCAGGATAATTTTCCCCTTTCCCCTGGCGATAATCCTGCATCACGGGAAAACCCCCTGGAGGGGTCCGCTGAAAATGCGCGATCTGGTGGCCGGAGCCCGGGAATTGGCGCCTTCCCTGCTGGATTTGCCAATCTCCCTGATTGATCTGACGTCGATTCCCGAGGGGGAAATCAAGGGGAAGCCCACCCTCCGGGCATTGCTGGCCGCCCTCCAGGCGGCGGGAGAGGGCCGGCTGGCGGAACGCTTCGGGCGAATCCTCGGCGTCTTCGCCGGGTCCGGCCGGGATTCGCGGCTGCGCGGCGATTTGCGGACGCTGATCAACTATCTGGCGGTTGTCGACCGGCCCCGGCTGGCCGAAGTGGACATCCACCGGGAATTGGAGAGGATCATTGGCCCGAAGGAGGCGGAGGAAATGACTACTTCCTTGGCGCGGGAATGGCTGCTGGAAGGCAAGGCGGAAGGCAAGGCGGAAGGCAAGGCGGAAGGCAGGGCGGAAGGCAGGGCGGAAGGCAAGGCGGAAGCGCTTATCCTGGTTCTGCGGGCGCGTTTTGGCGATCCGCCGGCTGTCGTCCGGAGGAAGCTGAGTAAATGCGCCGATCCCGAACGCCTGGATCGTTGGACCGAATTGGCGGCCACCTGCCCCTCGCTAGGCGATTTTCGGAAGGAATTGTGAGAATGGACCTTTAAAGTCCACTTGGAGGCCGTCTTCGGCCCGGCGCCGGCTTTCCCCGCCGCCTCGGGGCCAACCGCCAAATCCAGGCGGCCGCCAGCATGGCCAGGGCCAGCCATTGTCCCAGCCGGAAACCGGGGAAGGCGCCGAAGCCGTACCGGAGGGGAGTGTCGTCGCGCCAGAACTCGATCAGGAACCGCCCCGTCCCGTAGGCGAAAAGGAACCAAATCATCACCTGCCCTTCCGGGCGTTCCGGCCGGCGCCGCTCCAGCCAAATCAGCCCGCCGGCGATAAGGAGGAGGCCAACGGCGGAGATTATCTGGGTGGCGTAGACCGGGAGGATGGGGGTATAATCGGCCGGGTAGCCCAGCCGCCGGAGCAACTCGGCCCAGCCCCCGGGGTTCGCTTCGTAAAACCAGTACTGGTTGGCCATGGGCTCCGCTTCCTCGGGGAAATACATGGAGAACCAGGAGCCGGGGGGAGCGACCGCCCCCCAGCAGCAGCCGTTCAGGAGGCAGCCGATCCGTCCGAAGGCCGTTCCCAGGGCCAGGGCCGGGGCGAAGACGTCCAGCATCCGGGCAAGCGGAATTTTTTTCCTTTTCAGATGGAGGTAAACGGCGATTAGGGCCAGGAGCAGCCCCCCCTGGAAAGTCAGGCCGCCCCGCCAGATCGCCAGCCACTCCCCCACCCCCCCCTCGTCGGGGCTGTAGTCGAAAATCAGGAAGGCGGCCCGGGCTCCGATTAGGCCGGCCACCAGGGCGATTAGGCCCACGTCCAGAACGGCGTCGGTCGGGAAGCCGGCCTTCCTCCCCCGCCGGCAGGCGAGAATCAGGGCGGCGGCGAAGCCGAGCATGAGGAAGAGCCCGTATCCGAAAATCGGCAGCCCCCCGGAAATCGGCAGGATATAGAGTATCCGTTGCATAGTGGTCCCGTATCTAGGGGCGGCCTCAATCGCCGGCCCGGTTGTTCTCGTCCACCAGGACTATCCGGGGCCGGAAGCCGGCCGCCTCGGCCGGTTCAAAGGCGCCCCAGGCCATGATGATGACCCGATCCCCCGGCTGTCCCAGCCGGGCGGTCGCCCCGTTGAGGGTGACCTCCCCTTCGCGACCGGCAATCGCGTAGGTTTCAAACCGGCCCCCGTTGTCGAGATCGGCGACCAGGACTTTTTCGAATTCCAGGATCCCGGCCTTTCGCAGCCAGCTCGGGGGCAGGGAAATGCTGCCGGCGTAATTCAGGCTGGAGCCGGTGACCACGGCGCGGTGGATTTTGCTTTTCAACAGGGTGACCAGCATGTTTTCCCCCCTTCCCCGGGCCATTATCGGGTTTGCCGGCCGGATTGCAACCCTTGTCCGGCCGCCCTGGGCCGATTCCGCTTTTTTTTTGAAGGAGCCGGGATTAATCCCGATATAATATTGTTGACTTTTAAGTCGACGAAGGGGGGATCAGCATGAACATGCCGTTTTTTTACGGGATGGACCCCGTTTTGGCCGTCATTTCCCTGGCCTGCCTGGCGCTTTCCCTGATTGCCCAGGGCTTGGTGAAGGCGGCCTTCGCCCGGTACAGCCGGGTCGCCAACAGTCGCAACCTCTCCGGGGCGGAGGCCGCCAGGCTGATGCTCTCCGCCGAGGGGGTGGCCGGGGTCCGGATCAACCGCTACGCCGGATCCTGGCTTTCGGATCATTACGACCCCTCCGCCCGGGTCGTCAACCTGTCGCCCGACGTGTACGACGGGCATAGCGTCGCCGCGGTCGGCATCGCCTGCCACGAGGCCGGCCACGCCCTCCAGCATGCCCACCGCTACGCCTTTCTCGGCCTGAGGAGCCTCCTGGTGCCCACCGCCGGGCTGGGAAGCAAGCTCGGGATTCCCCTGATCCTCATAGGCCTCGCCCTGGGTTCGCTCGGCCTCGCCAAGGCCGGGCTCATCCTCTTCGGAACCGTGTTCCTTTTCCAGTTGATCACCCTGCCGGTGGAACTCGACGCCTCCGCCCGCTCCAAGCGGGCCCTCGTCGCCCACGGGGTGGTCGGGACCGGGGTCGAGGCCCGGGGAGTGTCGGCGGTCTTGAACGCCGCCGCCCTCACCTACGTCGCCGCCGCCATCGCCAGCCTGGTGGAACTGCTCTACTGGGCCTACCGGCTGGGGCTCCTGGGCGGCCGGCGGAATTCCCGGTGAAGACGATGAATCTTGAAAGGGTAGCCATGGACATTTCCCGACTGGCCCATCCGCATGACCATCTGGCCAAGCATTTTCTCGCCAACGTTGATTTGACCGCGGACTTTCTTAAAAACTACGTCGACCCGGAGGTGGTGGACAAACTCGACCTCGGCCGCTTGCGACTCGAATCTCCGGTCAAGGTGAATTCCGAACTGATCGAGGGAATCGGGGATCTCCGTTTTTCCACCGGCTTCAAGGAAAGCGGCCGGGGAATGGAAGTCTTCCTATTTATGGAACACCAGTCCAGTCAGGATCGCCTGGCGGCCTTCCGGATACTCAAATACATAATGGCGTCCTACCAGGAGCGGGCGGGAGGGGAGGGAGTGGCGGAGGGAACCCGGAAGCCCTTTCCCTATCCCCTGGCGGTCATTCTTTACCACGGGAAAACCCCCTGGTCCGGGCCGCTGAAAATGTCCGAGTTGATTGAGAGCGCCCCCGGACTGCCCGGGGAAATCCTGGAATTCCCGGTTTTCCTGGTTGATCTGGCGAAGATTGCCCCGGGGGAAATCCGGGGTTGTCCCGCCGTCCGAGCCTTGCTTTCGGCCCTTCGGGCGGCTTCCAACCGGGAATTGGAGAAGAATCTGGACGATATCCTGCGGACGGCGGCCGGGGAAAAGGAGGTTTTTCGCCGGCGGGATTGGCTGCGGACGCTCATTTGCTATTACTGGTCCCTGGAGAAACCGCCGGGTGGCATCAAGGCGGTGGCCGAAAGACTAGGCCGGATCATTGATCCGAAGGAGGCGGAAAGCATGACCACTTCATTGGCCGAGGAATTGATTGCGGAAGGCGAGGAGAAAGGACTGGAGAAAGGACTGGAGAAAGGATTGGAGAAAGGATTGGAGAAAGGATTGGAGAAAGGATTGGAGAAAGGATTGGAGAAAGGATTGGAGAAAGGGCGGGCCGAGGGCGAGGTGAAAGGCGGAATACAGGCGATATTGCGGGTCCTTGCCGCCCGCTTCGCTTCCATTCCGGACGATATCCGCCAAACGGTCGAGTTTGAAACCAATCCATCCGCCTTGGAGTCGCTGCTTATCCACGCCGCGACTTGCGACACGCCCGACGCTTTCCGGCAAAGGCTGCGTTGAATTTGGATCGCGTAAAGAAATAAGGGTCTGTCCAAAAATAACTCATACATGTTTAGACAAGGAACCTGGTCGCGGCGGTAAATTTTCGCCTGTGGTTGGGCAAAAATTTACGGGAGCGACATCGGCGACGCGGTATAAACTTGTATAAATTATTTATGGACGAGCCCTTACCGGGATATGACTGGCGGCGCCCCCGGGCCGCCCGGGTAAATACCGGACTTCCCGATTCATATGTCAAGCGAACCATATCGAACCCCTTGTTCCGGAATCGACCGCCGCCGAAGGGGAATTCACTTTCCCGGAGGAGGATTTATACCGGGCGGAACCCTGGTTTTCCTGCTGGGGGCGCTCCTCGCCGGAGCCGCCCCGGCCGGCGAATCCCTCCGGATCCGGGTGGGCCTGTCCCGGGCGCCTTCCGCCCTGCCGGTCCTCCGCCTGATCGATTCCGGGGCCCTGGCGGGAACGGCCGAGTTGGCGGCGGATTTGTGGACCGGGCCGGAACAGTTGATCGCCCTGGCCCAGGCCGGGGAGCACCAGTTGTTTTCCCTGCCCCTGACGGTGGCGGCCAGGCTGCGGGCCCGGGGGGTGGACATAAAGCTCACCAACGTCAACACCTGGGGGGGAATCGCCCTGGTGACGGCGAATCCAGGGATAGGCGGCTGGGCGGATCTCCGGGGCCGGATCGTCCACGCCCCCGGTTCCGCCTCGCCCCCGGCGGCCCTGCTCCGGCATTTTCTCGGCCTGGCGGGCCTGCGCCCGGGAATCGACATTGAAATCGTCACCGCCGGGGCGGCGGAGATGGCCCAATTGCTCCGGGCCGGCCGCATCGAAACCGCGGTCCTCCTGGAACCGCAAACCACCGCCGCCCTTTCGGGCTCCCCCGGACTTCGCCGCGTCCTCGACTTCGAAACCGAATGGCGCCGCCGGGAGGCGGGGGGGCTCCCGAGCCTCGGCTTCGGCGGCCCGGCCGCCTTCCTCGACGCCAACCCGGAATTCGTCCGCCGGTTCGAGGAGGAATTCGCCCGGGCGCTGGCCTGGATTCTGGAGCACCCGGCCGAGGCGGGGAAACTGGCGGCCGGCCACCTCGGCCTGGAGGCAAGGATCGTCGAGGAGGCCCTGCCTCGGCTTGGCCTCGGGTACCGGCGGGCCGCCGAGGCGGCCGGGGAGGTAACCGCCTACCTGCGGCTGGTCGCCCCCGGGCCGGAAGGGAACCCGGTTCCGGATGAAGCGTTTTATTGGCGCTAACCTTCCCGCCGTCCTGGTCGTCCTGGCGGTCTGGAAGCTCTTGAGTCTGGCTTATCCGCCCCTGGTGATTCCCGGGCTCGGCGCCACGGCCGGGAAACTGGGGGAAATTCTTTTCCGCCGGGAAGGCCTCGCCGTCCTGGCGACCACCGCCCTGCGCCTCCTGGCCGGCCTCGGCCTGGGAACCGCCGCCGGGATCGCCCTGGGCGCCCTGGCCGGCCTCCTTCCCCAATCGCTTTCCCCGCTGCGGACCCTGATCGGCCTGGCCCAGGCGGTTCCCCCGGTGTCCTGGCTGGTCCTCGCCCTGATGTGGTTCGGCTTCAACGGCCGCCCCAGCGTGTTCATCGTCATGGCCGCCACCCTTCCGGCGGTGGCGGTGGCCATCCTGGAGGGTCTGGATCAGCTTGATCGGAAGCTCCTGGCCATGGGCCGGGCTTTCCATTTTTCCCGGATCGGGACGCTCCGGCTGATTGTCGTCCCCTCGCTCCTGCCGCATTTCCGGGCCGGCTTCCGGGTGGCGCTCGGCATCGGCTGCAAAGCGGTGATCATGGGGGAGATTCTCACCACCCCCACCGGGGTCGGCGGCGCCATCGCCGACGCCCGGCTGAACCTGGAGCCGGAGACGGTGGCGGCCTGGACCCTGGCGCTGCTTCTCCTTTATTGGCTCCTGGACCGGCTGGGCGCCGCCCTTTTGCGGGATCGGGAGGACGGGCGGCGATGTTCGTGATTTCCGGCCTGGAAAAGGGCTTCGCCGGCCTGCCGGTCCTGGATCGGATCGATCTGGAATTCGGGGAGGACGACATCCTGGCCCTGGCCGGACCGTCCGGCTGCGGCAAAACCACCCTCCTCGACCTGATCGGGGGGTTGCTAGCCCCCGACGCCGGCCGGATTGAACTGGGCGGCGTCCGCATCGGCCGGGTCTTCCAGGAGGATCGGCTCCTCCCCTGGCTGACCCTGGAGGAAAACGTCGCGGCGGCGGGCGGGGCCGGGGGCCGGAAGGCGGCGGCGGACTTGATCGCCAGGGTCGGCCTGGCCGGTTTCGAGCGGAGCTTTCCCGCCGCCCTGAGCGGCGGCATGCGCCAGCGGGCCGCCCTGGCCCGGGCCCTGCATTTCCCCTGCGGCCTGCTGCTCCTGGACGAACCCTTCAAATCGCTGGATCCCGGCCTCCGGGGGGAAATGCTCGATCTCTTGCTGGCCGTCCGCCGGGAGCGCCGGCTTCCGGCGCTTTTCGTCACCCACGATCTGGACGAGGCGCTGGCGGCGGCGACCCGGCTGGCCATTCTCGGCCCCCGGCCCGCCCGGGTCGCCGGGCGGTTCGATCTGGGGGAAGTCGACCGTCGTCGCCCGGCGGACCGCCGGGAGTTGGCCGCGGTCAAACGGGAGGCGCTGGAACTCCTGGGAGCACCGGGGGGGGGAACCCTTCCGGCGGGACCAAGGTCCAATCGGGCGCATCTCACATTTGTTATACGGATTTTGCTTGTAATCGCCGAGTGGATTCCGGATAAAGTTGTGTAGGCCACTTTATCTGGAGGAAAGCCATGAAAAAGAAGTTTTTGGGTTC
>JAISYL010000104.1 GCA_031269935.1 Planctomycetota bacterium | reverse complement strand
TTAGGATTGGCTTTGTCGCGGAGGTTGACGCATGGTTCTTCGCTTTGGCATGGTTGGAGGGGGCAACGGGGCCTTTATAGGCGATGTCCACCGGCACGGCGCGTCTTTTGACGATTTCGCCGTACTTTCCGCCGGCTGTTTTACCCGCGACGCCGAACAGAACCGGCTTACGGGCGAGAAATGGCGCGTGGATCCGGATCGGGTCTATTCCAGCCATGGGGAGATGGCGGAAAAGGAGGCGCGGCGCGGCGACGGCATCCACTTCGTCTGCATCGCCACGCCCAACGACAGCCATTTCGACATCGCCAGGAGTTTCATGGAGCGCGGCATCCACATCATGTGCGACAAGCCGCTCGCCCTCAATCTGGAACAAGCCGTGGAGCTTGCCCGCCTGGCCCGGGAAAAGGGCGTCCTTTTCGGCTTGACTTTCAGTTACGCCGGCTACGCCGCCATCCGCCAAATCAGGGAAATGGTCGACGGCGGCTTGATTGGGGATATCCTGCATGTAACGGCCGAGTATCCGCAGGACTGGGTCATCTCCTCGCTGGTCCAGAAACGCTCGGATCAGGCGCTATGGCGTTTTGATCCGGAGCGCGTCGGCTCCTCCCTGTGCACGGGCGACATCGGCACGCACCTGCACCAGTTGGTGGCGCAATCCACCGGCCTTCGGATTAGGCGGGTGCTTGCCCGTTTCGACACCTATCCCCGGCATCTTCCCCTGGAAACGAACACGACCGTACTCCTGGACTTCGGGAACGGCGCCTCGGGGACGCTCTGGGCATCGCAAATCGCCATCGGCTTCGAGAGCGAGCCGCGCATCCGCGTATTCGGCGCCCAAGGTTCGCTGGAATGGAGCCATGCCAGGATGGGCAAGGTCAGGTATACCCCGATCAACTCCCCCACCCGGGAGATGTCCGTCAACCGGGAATACATGTCGGAAGCGTCCAATCGCCTCTGCCGCCTGCCGGCCGGGCATCCCGAAGGCTTTTACGAGGCGTTCGGCAATATCTACCATTCGTTCTGCCGGCATCTCCTCGCCAGGATTGAGGGCGGGAAGGCGGACAATTACACTTTTCCCACCGTCGAGGACGGCGTCGACGCCATGCGGTTCGTCAAGGCCTGCGTCGAAAGCGACGCCGGGGGCAACGTGTGGATCCCGCTGGAATGAGGGGCGGCGCCGCGTCGCCGGAGCGGATCGGGACGAGCCGCGGCGAAAGACCGATTGGCGGCATTGGCCGGATCCCCGGCCGTTTTGCGCCGGGAATGGATTTGTTGGGGAGGGACGTCTTTTGGAATCCACGCCGATGAATCGCGCCGCCGACGGCGAAGCGGACGCGCCTTTGCTCGAAATGCGGGACATCACCAAGATTTTTCCGGGCGTCACCGCCCTGGATCGGGTGAACCTGACCGTCAAGCGCGGCGAAATACACGTGCTTCTGGGCGAAAACGGCGCCGGCAAGTCCACCTTGATCAAAACCATCGTCGGCATCAACCGGCCGGAAGGCGGCGACATCTGGTGGCAGGGCGATAAAATCGGCGTCGCCACCGTCCAGGAGGCCTACGATCTCGGGATTGCCGTAATCTACCAGGAGTTGAACAACATCCCCTGTTTGAGCGTTGTCGAAAACCTGTATCTCGGCAAGGAGAAGAAAAGGAACGGCGTTTTCATCGATTGGCGCGAAGCCAGGCGTTGCGCGCGCATCGCCCTGGGGCGCGTTGGCCTGGAAAATCTCGACGTCGATCTGCCCATGGAAAAGCTGGGCATGGGACACCGCCAATTGATTGAGATCGCCCGGGCGGTGGATCACGACGCGAAGTTCATCATCATGGACGAGCCGACCTCGAGCCTGAGCCGGGGCGAAATCGACTCCCTCCTCAACCTCATGACCAGGTTGAACGGAATGGGCATCGCCATCCTGTTCATCACCCACAAGCTGGACGAGGCCAGGAAGGTGGGGCATGTCGTGACCGTGCTGAGGGACGGAAGGAACTCGGGGCCGACCCAGGACATCAGCCGGGTTTCCGAGGACGACATCATCCGCCTGATGGTGGGGAGGACCATCGAGGAGAAATACCCGAAACGCGTTTCCGGGATAGGGGACGAATTGTTCCGGTGCGAGAATCTCTGCGCCTCGAAATTCGATGACATATCCTTCGGCGTGCGCCGGGGAGAGCTTTTCGGCATCTTCGGCCTGGTGGGCGCCGGCAGAACCGAGGTCGCGCGCGGCATTTTCGGAGCCGATCCGCTGCTGGCGGGGAGGATATTCGTCGAAGGGAGGGAAATCCGCGTACGGGCCCCCCGCGACGCCATCGACAGCGGCATCGTCCTCATTACGGAAAACCGGAAGGAGGAAGGCCTCGTCCTTATGCACAGCGTGGTCGAAAATGTGACCATAGTGACGCTGAGGCAGTTTGTCAAGGGACCGTTGTTGAGCAATTCGAGCCGGCGGGGCAAGGTCCGCGAACTCGGGGAACGGCTGCGCCTGCGGCCGTTGCATCCGGAAAAAAACGTGGCGGATTTCAGCGGGGGAAACCAGCAGAAGATAGTCGTGATGAAATGGCTGCTTTCCGGGGCCAAGGTCTTCATTTTCGACGAGCCCACCAAGGGCGTCGACGTCGGCGCCAAGGTGGAAATATACGCGATCATGAACCAACTGCTGGCGGAAGGCGCCGCCATCGTCATGATTTCGTCCGAAATCCCGGAAATCCTGGGCATGAGCGATCGCGTCATGACCATGTACGAGGGGATCCAGAGCGCCGTGTTCGCCAATGACGGGACCCTCACCCAGGAGCGGATATTAACCATGGCCACGGGAGGGAAAACAGGTGAATAGCAAGAACGCGTCGGCGGCGGCCAGGGACATCTTCGCCAAGGCGGGGCCGGTGGTGGCGCTGATCATAATGTGCGTCATCCTGTCCGTCGCCAACAAGAATTTCCTCACCTCGGCGAACCTCCTGAACGTCTCCCGGCAAATGACGATCAACGGCTTCCTGTCGCTGGGCATGATGGTGTGCATATTGACCGCCGGCATCGACCTCTCGGTGGGATTCACCATGACCCTTTCCTCGGTGGTCATGGCCATCTGCGCCGTCAAGCTGGGCTGGAATCCCTACCTTTCGCTTTTCATCGGCGTCGTGACGGGCATGTTCCTGGGCCTGGTCAACGGCCTGCTCCTGACGAAATGCAAGCTTCCGCACCCGTTCATTTCCACGATGGCCACCCAGAACATATACAAGGGGATCGCGCTTGTCGCCACCGGCGCGACGCCGATCGCCAGCATTCCGCCGGCCATCAAGTGGGCCGGCGCCAATTTCGTCAGTTCGGATCCGTCGACCTTCCTCGGCAAGGTGCCGGTCTGCTTCGTCATGATGATCGTCGCCTACCTGGCCTTCAGCATTTTCCTCAACTACACCATTCTCGGCCGGCACATCTACGCCGTGGGCGGCAATATGAGCGCGGCGCGCCTCTCGGGGGTCAACGTGGACTACGTACGGACCATGGTATACGTGATCAGCGGTTTCACGGCCGCCATCGGCGGGATAATCCTGACCGGCCGGACCAACGCCGCCTACCCGCTGTCCGGCATGCTTATGGAGAACGACGCCATCGCCGCGGTCATCATCGGCGGCACCAGCTTCTTCGGGGGAAAGGGCAATACGCTCGGCACCTTTTCCGGAGTGGTGCTCATCACCGTGCTCCGCAACGGCTTGAACCTCCTGAACGTGACTTCGGATCTGCAGACGATCGTGATCGGCGCCGTCATACTCATAGCCGTCTTCATAGACGTCGTCAGGAGCGGCGGTTTCGCCAAGGTCAAGCGCCTTGCCAAGGAATTTGCGAAGGAAATCGAGTGACCGCCGCGGGACCGGGATATCGGGATCCGGGTTTCGCGGATCGGGTTGTTTTTTATTGGAAAAGGAGGGTCGCAAATGAAACTGTCGCGGATTTTCTCCCTGTGTCTGGCGGCATCCCTGTTGACGGGGGCGCCGGCCGCCGCCGCCGACGCCGGCAAGGACATCACGGTCATCGTCATGGCCCTGAACAGCGACTATTGGCACATGGTCGAGGCCGGCGCCAAACTCGCCGGACAGGATCTTGGCTACAACGTCAACGTCATCGGCCCCAACGCCGAGACCGACGCGATCGGCCAGGCGAATATGGTCGAGGACGCCGCCGCCAACAAGGTGGCCGCCATAGTCCTCGCGCCCAACGATCCCGTGGCGCTTATTCCGGCCGTGGGAAACGCCAAGGCCGCGGGGGTGCCGGTCGTCGTCATCGACATGGCGTTGACCACCCAGGATGAAAGCCTCTATGAGAGTTTTATCGGGACCGATAATTACGAGGCGGGGGGGATGGCGGCCGGTTACCTGATCAAGAAGCTGCCTTCAGGTTGCGAGGTGGCGATAATCAGGGGCATCGTCGGCTCTTCGAACCACGACGGACGCTGCAACGGCGCCAGCGACGCCTTCAAGGCCGCCGGCGTCAAGGTCGTCTCCATACAGCCGGCCGATTCGGAACGCGGCAAGGCCGTGACCGTGGCTGAAAACGTGTTGCAGACCAACCCCGGCATAAAGGCCATCTACTGCACGAACGACGAGATGGCGCTCGGCGCCTACCAGGCGGTCGCCAACATCCAGAAGCAGAAGGACATCCTCGTCATGGGATTCGACGGTTCCTTCGGCGCGCTCGATTCCATCGAGGCGGGCGAACTTACCGCTTCCCTGGCCCAGATGCCGATTGACATGGGATACAGCGGGGTCAAGGCGGCCGTCGATTTCCTTGCCGGCAAGAAGCTGGAAAAACGCATAAAGAGCGCGACCGTTATCGTCGACAAGGCGAATCTCGCGAAATTCAAGGCCGACATCAAGGAAAAACTGAGCAAGGCCAACTAAGGGCTCGCGCAAAAATAAGCGATCCATGTTTGGACGAGGCGTGAGAGGCGACAGTGTTTTTTCGCCGGTCGTCCGGCGAAAAAATCACGAGAGCCTCGAACAACGAAGTATAAATATGGAGCGGTTATTTTTGCGCAGTCCCTAAAGGGCGCCCTTTAGGCGCCGGGAACGCGCGGAAGGAAGATCGGGTCCGATTTCGGGGCAATATCCGGATTTTTCCGAACGGCGTTTTCGTAAATAATTTTCAAAAAGATACAACCACACTGTTGGTAAACTCATGGCCGCGGTGCGGCGGAGGGGAGGGAGTGTTTCGTTCCCCGCGCCGCACCGCCCGGCTCAAAGGCGGGCATATGCCAGGCACGCTCAGGGTTGGCGTCATCGGGACCGGGAACATAGGCCGGGGCCATGCGCGAAGAATCGCCGAACTTACGCCCAACGCCGCCCTCGTCGCCGTGAGCGATCTGGACGCGGCCTCGGCCGGAGCCGTGGCCGAAAAATACGGTGCCAGGCGCGAAAAAGATCCTTTGCGGCTGATCGCGGCGCCCGACGTGGACGCGATCATCATCTCCTCGTGGGACAGGACCCACGAGGAGTATGCCGTGTCCTGCCTAGAGAGCGGCAAATATGTGCTTTGCGAAAAGCCGCTGGCCGTTTCGCCGGAAGGGTGCGGGAACATCATGGCCGCGGAAATCAAGGGCGGCAGGCGCCTCCTGGACGTCGGATTCATGCGGCGTTACGAAAACGGCTACGCGCAGATGAAGCGGGCCATCGACGGGGGAGCCGTCGGAAATCCGCTGATTGTGCACGCCCAGCATCGAAACAAGCGGCCCCAGGGCGAGAAGCACACCACGGAAATGACCGCCAGGGCCTCGCTGGTCCACGAGTTCGATATCGTAAGATGGCTGCTCGGCGACGAGTACGAATCGGTGCAACTGGTCTGTCCGCGGAAATCCCGCCACGCCGATCCGGATCTCGCCGATCCGCAGGTTGTTTACCTCAGGACCAGGGGCGGCGTCTGCGTGGACCTGGAAATGTTCATGAACGCCTGGTACGGCTATGACCTCCAATGCGAGGTCGTCGGGGAGGAGGCGACGATCCGGCTGCCGGATCCGGCCAATCTGGTCTGGCGGAAGGACGGTTTTTGCGGGCGGGAGGTTTTCCCAAGCTGGAGCCAGCGTTTCGAAAGCGCCTATGAGACGGAAATCCGCGAATGGGCAAGGCATGCCCTTTTGGGCCGCCCGGATGGCCCTTGCGCCTGGGACGGTTATATGGCCAGTCTGACCGGAGAGTTGGCGGTGCGTTCCCTGCGCGAAAGGCGTGTCGTCGAGTTCCCGGAGGAATGCCGTCCGGAATTTTACCGATGAAGTCGTTCCGGGCCGTACGTCAAGGCCGATCCGGGAAACTTTAAAGTCGGCTTGGAGGGGGTTAACCATATGAAAATTGCCTGCGTCAGCGTCCTTTTTCGAAAGTACCCATTCCCCAAATGCCTGGACATCCTCTCCGGATTGGGCTACGAATACGTGGAAACGGAGGCCATGAGTCCCTTTTGCCCCCATGTAAACGTTGATCTGGACGATCCGGTACAGTTCGCCGAATTGGTGAAGGGAAGCGGCATCCGCCAGGTGACCGCCCTGTGGATGGCGCACGGCCGCATCATCGCGGAGCCGGCCAGCGTGGAGACCGCCGTCCGCTCGCTGGAATGGTGCGCCGCGGCCGGCATTCCCATTCTCAACACCGGCGACGGCATGAAACCGGACGGCATGTCCGACGCGGACGCGTTCTCCTTGTTGCGGGATCGCCTTTTTCCCATGATCGAGGCGGCGGAAAGGATCGGCGTAATCCTGGCGCTGGAGCCGCACGGGACCTTTTCCCTCACGGGCGAGGGCCTTAGGCGCATAGCCGGCATTTCGAATTCGCCTTTTTTCGGCATCAATTACGACGCCGCCAACATCTTCCGCTCGACCTACGTGGAAAACGTGCAGGGCAGTTCGTTTTCATACGGGAAGACGACGGCCGAGGGCGCCAAACGCGAGGACGAACTCGAAGTCCTCGAGAAAATCGCGGACAGGGTCGTAAACTACCACGCCAAGGACGTGAAAGAGGGGGAATGTTGCGCCCTGGGCGACGGCTCGGTCAAAAACGACGCCTGCATCGGGCTATTGAAACAGCGCGGATACGACCAAGTCCTTTCGGTGGAGACGGACGGCAACCTCCCGCTCGAGGAGGAGACGGAGATAGCGAGGCGCGGACTTCAAACTTTGAGGCGGTATTTATAGCCGCGTCCCGGAAAAAGGGCTGGCAAAGGAAATCAAACCTACCGCCGTTTGATTTCCTTTAAAGTTTTGGGGGCTGCTGAAGGAGGGACGAAATGGCCGGTATTCTCGGGATAGGCGTTATCGGAGTCGGGCGGTTGGGGTTCCATCACGCGCGGAACATCCGGCGCAGCGAAGGCGCCGTTCTGGCCGCGGTGTCGGATCCCTTTCCGGAGGCCCGCGCGCGCGCGGAAAAAGAGTTCGGCGTACAAGGTTACTCTTCCTATGGGGATCTCATTGCCGATCCGAAGGTGGACGCGCTGGTCATAGCCACCCCCACCCAGACGCATTACGAGGTTTTGACCGCCGCCGTTTCCGGGAAAAAGCCGATTTTCTGCGAAAAGCCGATAACCTATACGTTGGAGGAGGCGGAAAAGATCGTCGAAATGATCGAGGGAAACGGCGTATTTCTCCAGATTGGATTCATGCGCCGATTCGATCCCGGCTATGCGGCGGCGAAGCGGATGATTGAGGGGGGGGAATGCGGGAAGCCCATCTATATTCACGACTGCCAGCGCGATCCCAACGGCCCGCCGCCGGAATATGTTCCCCAGAGTGGGGGCATTTTCGTGGACATGGCCATCCATGATCTTGACGTCGCCCGCTGGCTCATGGATTCCGAAGTGACGGAAATTTACGCGCGGGGGGCGGTGCTCAAGCATGGCTACCTGAAGGATCTTGACGACATCGACGAAGGCCAGATACTCCTCAAGTTCGCGGGCGGCGCCCTCGGCATGATTGAGATCAGCCGCAACGCCAACGGCGTATACGACACGCGGACGGAGGTGGTGGGACTGGAAAAGAGCGTTTTCGTGGGGCAGAATCAATTGACGCCCTATACGGTCGTCGGCGGCGGCCGGATCGTCGTCGACATGGCGAATTGGTGCCTCGGCCGCTTCAAGGAAGGCTACGAACTGGAGATGCGGGCGTTCATCGACGCGGTGCGCGGAAACAAGCCGTCTCCGGTTACGGCTTACGACGGCTTGGTGGGCCTGAAGCTGGCCCTTGCCGCCACGGAGTCCTGGCGGAAAGCGGAGCCCATCAAATTGACGTACCCCGCGGGCAAATCCGGCTGAACCCGGGTCAAGCCGTCGTTTGCGGATTAAAGGCGCGGAAATAAGGATCTGTCCATGTATAAGTTATTTATGGACGAGTCCTAACATTGTTTCTTTACGCGATCTAAGGAGGCAATATCGTGAGGGCATTCTACGTCGAGGCCGATTGGGCGCCCAAGCCGGGATATGCGCTTTCTCCGCGCGAAACGGAAACCAGGCGCGCCCTGCGGGGCAATTCGATATTCAAGAATATGCGGAGTTCGGTCGCGGATCGTCCGCTTCCCCGGGCGGGCGACGACGAAGCGCTCCTGAAAATCGGGGCCGCCGGCATTTGCGGTACCGACGTTCACCTGCTGCGCATGGACGACGACAAGTACACCAGGTATAACGGGCATTGCCGCTACCCCATAATCACCGGGCATGAATTCTCGGGCACGGTCGTGGAAGCCGGGAAAAAGGTGAAAACCCTTAAAGAAGGCGATTTGGTGGCGGTCGAGTCCATGCATTGGTGCGGCGAGTGCGACGCCTGCCGCCGGGGGATGTTCAACCAGTGCCGCAACCTGGACGAGCCGGGCCTGACTTTCGACGGCGGTTTCGCCGAATTCGCCGCCATCAAGGCGAAGCACTGCTATCTCCTGAACGACCTTAGGGAACGCTACGGCGACGACGGGGCCGCCCTGGAGCAGGGGGCGATGATTGAACCGGTGGGGGTGGCCTATAACGGCTTGTTCGTCTGCGGCGGGCTGACGCGGCCGGGCGGGCACGCGGCGGTGTTCGGGGCCGGCCCGGTCGGCCTTTCGGCGGTTGCGCTTCTCCGCGCCTGCGGAGCGGCGAAACTCTTTTGTTTTGAAACCGCGCCGGAACGCCAGCGCCTGGCCAGGGAACTGGGGGCGGATTACGTGGTTGATCCGATAGCCATGGAAAGGGAGGGCGGGAAGCCGGCCGAATACCTGCTGGACATGACCCATGGCCAGGGCGTTTCCGTTTTCGCCGAATGCGCGGGCGCCAACCCGGCCACCTATCCGATCATGGAGGGGGCCATCGCCATTGGCGGCAAGACCTGCCAGATAGGGCACCGGACCGGCAAGACCGAGATCGACATGTTCCGGTTCATGTGGAACGCCGCCAGGATCAGCGGCTCCAACGGCCAGTCGGGTTGCGGCATTTTCCCGGACGTCATCAACCTCATGGCCAGCGGACGCGTCGATATGCGCAAGGCCGTCACCGCCCGCGTATCCTTGGAGAATATCCAGTCGGGGCTGGAACAATCGGCCAAGGGGGCGGCCGGAAAAATACTGGTGAGCGCCGGTTGCGCTTAGGGTCTGTCCATAAATAGCTTATACATGTTTAGACAAGGAACCGAGTCGCGGCAGTAAATTTTCACCCGTGGGTGGGCAAAAATTTACGAGAGCGACGTTGGTGACGCGGTATAAACTTGTATAAGCTATTTATGGACGAGCCCTAAGGAGATAGGAAGCGAAAATGGATTTCTCATGTTGCCTGGAAATGCTCTATGCCGACGGAGGATGCTGGCCGATTACAGAAGCCTGTAGGCGCCGACGCGGCCTTCCGGGTCATGCGCCCGCAAGCGCCGTCGCCGTTCACGATAACGGAAGCAAGCCATGACAAGCGGTGACGTGATCCTGAGAATGACCGGCATCACCAAGCGCTTTCCCGGAACCTTGGCTCTCCATAATGTGGGATTCGATGTCCGCGAGGGGGAAGTCGTGGTCCTGTTGGGCGAGAACGGGGCCGGAAAGTCCACCCTGGTGAAAATCATTTCCGGCGTCTATGCGCGGGACGAGGGGGAAATCATCTTCAGCGGGGAGCCGGTAAACTTCGAAGGCGTCCAACAGGCGCAAAAGGCCGGCATCAGCATCATACACCAGGAACTCAATCTTCTTCCCGAGAGGACCATCGCGCAGAATATCTTCGTGGGCCGGGAACCCACGATTTCCTGGCTGCCCGGGGTGATCGATTACCGGAAAATGGTCGCGGACAGCCGGGAAATCCTGGCCGATCTGGGGGTGGATCTGGATCCGGGTACGCTGGTCAAGGAATTGAGCATCGCCCAGCAACAGATGGTGGAGGTTGTCAAGGCCTTGTCCAACCGCACCAAACTGCTGATTATGGACGAGCCGACGTCGTCCCTCACCAAGCGTGAAATCGACAAGCTGTTCGAGATCATCGAGCGGCTGAAAAAGAGCAAGACCAGCATCATCTACATTTCCCACCGCATGGACGAGATCAAGGTCGTCGGGGATCGCGCGGTGATCATGCGGGACGGCGAGTATATCGACACCCTTGACGTCAAGAGCATGTCGATGGACGAGGCGGTGTCCAAGATGGTCGGGCGTACGATCACCCATCTTTACGATCGTCACTACAACCAGCCCGGGGAGGAGGTGTTCGTTTCCAGAAATCTCACCGGCCTCCGCTTCCGCAACGTGAATATCGGCGTTCGTTCGGGCGAAATCGTTTCCCTCGCCGGGTTGGTCGGGGCGGGGAGAACCGAAGTGGCGAAGGCGGTGTTCGGCTATGACCCGATTCTATCCGGTTCCTTCGAACTTTTCGGCCGGCCGATCAAATCCCCGTCGCCGGACAAATGCGTCGGCCTCGGCATGGCGTTTCTTCCCGAGGATCGCAAGGCCGAGGGGGTGATCCTGAAAATGCCGGTGAGGGAGAATCTCGTTTCCGCCTGCCTGTCCAAGTTGTTCCCGAACGGCATACTTAATTTGGCGCTCGAAAAACAGCACTCCGAGCGGTTCCGGCGCGAATTGAAGATAGTCACCCCCTCGGTCGACAAACTGGTCGGCGAGCTTTCCGGCGGCAATCAACAGAAAGTGGTGGTCGGCAAGTGGCTTTCCACCGACTGCCGATTTTTCATTTTTGACGAACCCACCCGCGGAATCGATGTGGGCGCCAAGGCGGAAATTTATCACCTTCTCGACGCCTTGGCCGCCAGGGGAGCGGCCATACTCATGATCTCCTCCGAATTGAACGAGGTGGTGGGCCTGAGCGATCGCGTTTATGTCATGCGGGAGGGGGAGGTGGTCAAGGAATTCCAGCGTTCGGAGTTGTCGCAAACGGCGATAATTTCCTTTGCCATCGCAAAGGAGGGCGATCGGGATGCATGACGCTTCAACCGCCGGGAAAAGTCTTCCGGCCCGGATCCTCTCCAGAATACCCGGGGTGACCTACGGGGTAATCATCCTGGCGATCCTCTTTTCGATTATCCGGCCGAGATTCATGTCGGTCAACAACATGCTTCTGATCGCCAGGCATTCATCGGTGCTGTTGGTGGCGTCCATAGGCATGACCATGGTCATCCTCGTGTCGCAGATCGATCTTTCCGTCGGATCGGTCATGTCGCTTTCCGGCGTCGTCGCCGCCTACTCGATCCGGAGCGGAATGGACATCGTCCCCGCCATGGCGCTCGGGATCGTTTGCGGACTGGCAATCGGAGCGCTTAACGGGATGATGGTGGCGGTTTTCAAATTCGATTACTGGATCGCCACGTTCGGCACCATGGGAATCGGGGCGGGACTGGCCCTGGTGGTCGCGAACGGGGAAACGCTCGCGGTCGGGAGCGCCGGTTTCGGCTGGATAGGCAACGGCAGGATTGGCCGCGTCTACATCCTGACCTACATGGCGGTTTTTTCCCTGACCGCGATGTGGCTGGTCCTCAAAAAAACCAGGTTCGGATACAACATCTATTCAATTGGCGGTTCGGAGCAAGCCGCGAGGCTGAGCGGCCTCAATGTGGTTCGCAACCGGATATACGTATACGTGTGCAGCGGATTTTTCTCGGCCGTGGCCGGCCTCATGCTAGCCTCGATGGGGAATTCGGCCAGCCCCATAGCCGGCGCCGACTATTCCTTCGACGTGATTGCCGCGGTCATCATAGGCGGCACTAGTTTCGACGGCGGCCGGGGCGGGCTGTTCGGCACGGTCATGGGTACCTTGCTGGTACGCGTGCTGGCGAGCGGCCTGAACCTGATGAATATCCTTCCCACTTGGCAAAAAGCCATCATCGGTATTGTCATCGTCGCCATATTGGTCGCCGACGTACTTGGCGAAAAACGGAAACGCCGGCGCGACGCGATGAGGAGGTACCGCGATGAGTGAGATCAACCCGGACGGCGGAATCTCCCTGCGGTTTTTACTGGACAGGTATTCCAGAATCATGATTCTGGCCATTATCGTCGCTTTCATGGCCGCCACCAAGCCGGACGCCTTCTGGACCATGAACAACCTTTCAGCGGTGGCGTTCCAGCAGGCGCCCTTCATGATCCTGATGAGTTTCGGCATGACGCTGGCCATCATCACCAAGGGCATCGACAAATCCATGGGATCGGTATTGGTGCTTTCGAGCGTTATTGGCGCCGGATTCGTGAAGAACGGCCAATTTCTGGCGGGAATCGGCTTGGCGCTTGCCGTCGGCGTCGCTTGCGGTTTTGTCAGCGGCATTCTCATAACCCGCGTCGGCGTGGCGCCGTTCATCGCCACCTACGGGGTGGAATGGGTGACCCTCGGCTTGGCCTTCGTCCTCACCGGCAACGTCTATATTTACGATTTCCCGCAGGAATTCAGGGAAATCGCCACCGGAAGAATTTTTGGGCTGGTTCCCAACCTTGCCCTGATAACCTTGGCGATTTTCCTTATCCTCCATTTCACGATGGGCAAAACCATCTTTGGCCGCAAGGTGTACATGGTGGGGAACAATTTCAACGCCGCGACCCTGTCGGGCGTCAACGCCCGGAAGACGGTGACCATGGTCTATATCGTCAATGGTCTGCTCGCGGCCATAACCGGGATTCTCTATATGGCCCGGCTGAATGCGGCCGACCCCGGCATAAGCGCCGCTTTCACCCTCGACTCCATCGCCGCGTCGCTTATCGGCGGCACCTCTTTCGGCGGCGGCAAGGGATCAATCTCCGGAACCATCGTTGGCGCCCTGATCATCGTGTTCATCAGGAACGGCATGAATATTTGGGGAGTTCACACCACCTGGCAGCAAACGGCGGTGGGATTCGTGATCATCTTTTCGATCTTCCTGGAGGCCACGACGCAAAAACTGACCGCGTTCGCAACCAGAAGGAGGAGGGGAGGGGAGTAGCTTTTCGGCGATGCGCCGCGGCGGCGCAAAGTATTGATATTGACGTTCGGAAAAGGAGAATGCGATGAGAAAATGGTTTCCCCTGGCGGCTTGCATGGCTTTGCTGGCGGTGTATTCGGTCTCGGCCGCCGATCCGGGAGTGGAGGGAAAAGCGGTTACCATGATCCTCAAGAACTTCACCAACCCATTTTTCATCACCGTGAAGGAGGGGGGCGAGGCGGCGGCGAAGGAATTCGGGATTGATTTGACCGTCCTGGCTCCCCTCAAAGCCGACAACAACGAGGAGCAGACCCATATGGTGGAACAAGCCATCGTGTCGGGGGCCGATTTGGTCATCATGTGCCCCTCCGACACCATGGGGATCATTCCCGCCATGGAGAAGCTCGAGGAGGCGGAAATACCGGTTATAAACCTGAATACGCGCATCGGCGGGGACAGGAAGCTGGCCAAGACCTTTGTCGCCATCGAAAATTTTGAATGCGGATACGAAAGCGTGACGCGCCTCGCCAAGATGATGGGGGGAAAGGGCGATTTTATCATACTCGAGGGGGTTTCCGGGGCTCAGACCTCCATCGATCGCGTCAAGGGCGCGCACGCGGCCTTGGCAAAATTCCCCGACATCAAACTTGTGGCCCAACAGCCGGCCGACTACAACCGGGCCAAGGCGATGGACGTTACCCAGAACCTTCTCCAAGCCCACCCCAATGTGAGAGGGATCTATTGCTGTAACGACGAAATGGCGCTTGGCGCGGTCGAGGCCATAGCCGCCGCCAACAAGACCGGACAAATTTTTGTCGGCGGAAGCGACGGCAACGCCGATGCGCTGAAGGCAATCCGGGACGGAAAGATGGCCATGACCTGTCACACGGATCCGTTCAACCAGGGGTATCAGTCCGTGGTCGCCGCCGCCATGGCGCTGCGGGGCGAGGAACTTCCCGATTTGTTCCGGGTCAACATCAAGGTTATAGGCAAAGAGGATTTGTAGCCGACTTTCAAAGGAAATCGAACCCGCCGCCGTTTGCTTTCCTTTTTGTGGACATGTTGTCGAAACGGACCGGGGGAAATCCTCCCCCGGTCCGGATGAATCCCGGGGTTGGGCGCGGACGGAAGATCCGAAGTCCAGCCGCGGAGGCGGAGATTTTCGGGCATTCCGGAGGAGATGAAAAAGACGATGGCCGACCTTCCCAAAACCATGAAGGCGTGCGCGCTGACCGGGTACGGGCATACGGAAATCGTGGAACTGCCGGTTCCCGCGCCGCTTCCCGATGAGGTATTGTGCAAAATCCATGCCGTCGCCATTTGCGGTTCCGATCCCAACATCATCGGCGGCCGTTACGAAAAAATGCGCTGGCCGCCGTCTTTCCCCTTTGTCCTGGGGCATGAGTGGGCTGGCGAGGTCGTGGCCTTGGGGGAAAATGTCGATAGCTTCCGGATTGGCGATCGCGTGGCCGGGGAGGGGCATTGCGGCTGTGGGCAATGCGAAAACTGCAAACGGGGGAATTACACCATTTGCCTGAACTATGGCCGGCGCGAATTGGGCCATCGCCATTACGGGCATAACGATCGGGGCGCGAACGCCGGATTCAACGCCTATCGCGCCAAATGCCTTACGAAAATGCCGTCTTCCCTGGATTATGCCGCCGGCTCCCTCTGCGACACCGGCGGGGCCGCGTTGCACGGCGTGGAACTCGGGGGAATTACCCCCGGCGGGAACGTGGCGATTTACGGGGTGGGCCCAATCGGCCTCTGCCTCCTCGGAATGGTCAGAAACATGGGGGCGGACAAAATCATCGCGGTTGGAAGAGGGCATCGTCTGCGGCTCGCCCGGACGCTTGGCGCCGATGTCTGCGTCGATTTCGAGAAGGAGGACCCTCCAGCCAGGGTAAAAGAGATTACCGGGGGCGGGGGGGCGGACGAAGCGTTTGAATGTTCCGGATCGCCGACCGGGCCGGCGGATGCCGTCAACAGCGTCCGCAAGGGCGGGACCGTCGTCCTAATCGGCATGTACGACGAGACGAGGGTGAAGCCGCTTCCCCTTCTCAAAATCGTCAACGAGCAAATCAGGCTGGTCGGGTCCAAGGCCAACCCGAACGTGTCGGACAAGGTTGTCCGGATGCTTGACAAGGGGATTATCGGCTGGAGGTCGATTGTGACGCACCGCATGCCCTTGGAGAAGTATGCCGAGGCGTTGGACATTTTCGTCAATAGGCGCGACAACGTGGTGAAAATGGTGATTGAGCCGTGGGCGGAGGCGTGACGCGGTATAAACCTGCATAGGTAATTTTTGGGCGGGCCCTTATTCCGGAAAGCGCCCGCCTCGAGGGTTCCCGGGTGGAAACGCCATGAAAACAGTCATGACCAACGCCGCCCGCATCCTCGATCGGACGAAAATCCCCTACCAAATCGTCCATTACGAAGTGGACGAGGGGGATTTGGGCGCCGGCCGCGTGACGGCGCGACTCGGCCTTGACCCGAAGGTTGTCTTCAAGACGCTGGTGCTCCGGGGCGATCGGACGGGATGCCTTGTGTGCATTGTCCCGGGCGAAGAGGAACTCGATCTGAAAAAAACGGCGAAAGTTTCAGGCAACAAAAGTTGCGCCCTGATCCCCATGAAGGAACTCCCGGCCGTGACCGGCTACACGAGGGGCGGCTGCTCGCCCATCGGCATGAAAAAAAGATTCCCCACTTTTATCCATTCCACCGCCCTTGGGCATCCCGAAATCCATGTCAGCGCCGGGCGCCGGGGCCTCCAGTTCCGGATCGGGCCGGGCGATCTAATCGCCGCCGCCGGAGCCAGGGTTGTGGATATAACCGCCCGGAGATGAAAAACGCTGGCCGCGCGCGCTGGCCGGGCATGGGCGCGCCGCCGCCTCTTGTGGAGCGAGCGATGGAAAAGGTGCTTTGGATAGGCGTCGGCAACATGGGATTCCCCATTTCCATGAATTTGCTGAAATCCGGGTACGAGGTGTCGGTTTTCGATGCGAACGGGGCGGTGGTTGACCGGGCGGTCCGGAACGGGGCCAGGGCGCTCGCCGGCCTGGAAAGCGGAGTGGACGGGTTCGATTTTATTTTCACCATGCTCCCGAATTCCGAAATACTGATGGATGTTGTCCTGGGCGAGCGCGGTTTGGCCGCCTTCCTCCGTCCGGGACAGACGGTAATCGACATGTCGACCGTGTCGGTGGCGGCGAGTCGCGCCTGCAATGACGCCATATCGTCCCGGAGCGCGTCTTTTCTGCGCTGCCCGGTGAACGGGAGTACGCTTTTCGCCGAAACGGCGGAATTGACGGTGATTTCTTCCGGCCCGGAGGCGGCTTATCGAAAAGCCTTGCCCCTGCTGGAAAAGATATCGAGGGCGCGTCACTACCTAGGCGACGGCGACCAGGCCAGGCTTATGAAACTGGCGGTCAACCTGATGATAGGAGTGACCCTGGAGATGTTCGCCGAGGCGGCCGTGTTGTGCGAAAAGGGCGGAATCGACTGGAACACCGCCTTGGATGTCTTCGACGGCAGTTCGATTGCGTCGCCCCAGCTTCGTTTCAAACTGCCGCGGTTGCGGAAGCGGGATTTCACCCCGGCCTCGTTCACCAGGACCATGGTGAAGGACTTCAACCTGATCCTGGCCGCGGCCAGGGAAGGCGGCGTATACGCGCCGGTGGCCGCCGCCGCCGCGCAGGTGTTTGACGCCTGCAACGCCAGGGGGCATGCGGAAGAGGATTTCTCCGTGGTGCTGGAGACGATTGAGGCGATGTCGGGATTGTGATTGTCGATATATTGATGCGGGGAATAATTGTTTCACTGTGGGGTTCACATTTTTCTTGCGAGGATGGATGCCATGAAGGACGACAGGTGGATTTTTACGGAAAACCCGGCGATATTGTTTGACAACACTCCCGTGGGCGAACTGAAGAAGGAACTATGGGACGCCGGCGAGGCGGAGGTGGACAGAAGCCTGCGGGAGGATTTCGGCATTCCCCAGCCATCGGAGTTGACCAAGGCCGGCTGCTACATTCAAACCACCCCCAGGCACCGGTTGAAAGAGCGCCGCCGCAGGAACGACATCGTGCTAGTTCCCATCGGCTGCTCGGAGAACCACGGGGATCACTGTTCGAGCGGGCACGACATCTTCCAGGTGACCCAGTTCCTGGAAGGAATCCGCCGCTACACCGCCAAGAAAGGGTACGAGGTCAATCTCGCCTACCCGGCGCTCGTTTACGGCGGGCATCCCTATCACCACATCGGCATGCCCGGGACAATAATACTCCCGCAGGAGGTGGTGGTGGAAACGGTCATCGCCGTCATGCTCGGGCTTTGGGACGACGGTTTCCGCAAAATCATCCTTGTCAACAACCACGGCCACCTCTGGAACCTGGTTACGGCGATCCAGGAATTCTGCAAGCGCCATCAGCTGCCCGGCGTGTACCAGGTCTTCGACTGGCATCGCGCCACCCGCGAGTTTTTCTATCCCAACAACGGCAAGCCCAACTGCTTCGAGACGAATTTCATCCATGCCTGCGAGCACGAAACCTCGCTCGGGCTCCTCATGTTCCCCGAGATGATCGACATGAAGCACGCGGTGGACACCCAGAGCACGCAATATCTCCCGCCCGGCTGGTTCGACACCTCCGTCGACGACATGCGCCGCCCCCATAGGTGGGACGAAGGCGAGGGCCATGCCGCCATGGAGTGCTACGGCACGCCGGAGGGCGTGGTCGGAAAGCCGACCTTGGCGGATCCCGAAAAAGCCAAGAGGCCGGTGTTGGCGATTTGCAGACTGTTGTCCCTGCTGGTGGAACAAATATTGGAGGCGTTCCCGGCCGGAAAGGTGCCGCCGCTCAAGGGGGTCACTCTCCGATCCGAGGAGGAGTTGGCGCCTTTCCTCAAGGAACCGCAGAGTCCGGGTTGGAAATCGGTGTACGCGCTGCCGAGGATCGGGCCGGTGGAAAGGCTGTAGCGGAAGGGAAGCCGGGGCCGGACGTTCAAGCCCGGCCCCGCTTGGAGATTGCGATGGCCGCCGAGAGGGATAATGGGAAGGGGCTGTTGCTTTCCGGCGCCGATCCGGCGATTGCGGCCAAGGCTCTGGAACTCTTTGTCGGCGCGGCGGCCGGACTGGGATGCGGTGTGGTTGCCGGATGGGCCGGGGGAAGGGTCGGCGGTCGCGATCGCGGGGCGATCATGGCGAAACAGGCGGCCGCTCTCCGCGGAATCGATGTCCGGGGACGGGAAGGGAACGTGCCGGTTTATATCGGGGACGGCAAAGTATGAAGTTGGAAAAGCCTCCGGAGAAGCTTGGCGAGAGGATTCGGCGGGTTCGCTTGGAGAAAGGCCTGAAGGTGGTGGATATCGCCAATTCCACCGGTTTGACTTCAAGCTCGATAAGCCAAGTGGAGCGGTCGAAGATATCGCCGAGCATTTCCACGTTGAAGAAAATCGCGGCGGCGTTGGAACATCCCTTGGGCGATTTTTTCGCGAGTCAGGACGGGGACAACGGGAATGGCGGCGAAAACGGCAACATTCCGCCTTTTCGGAGGGAATCCGGCGCTTCGGCCGTCTCGCCGGTGGTGCATCGCGGCCAACGCAAGCTGCTTTCTCCCGGGAAAGGGGTGACCTTCCAATTGCTCAATCCCGACATGTCGGGACCAATCGAGTTCATATACAATATTTACAAGCCCGGCGCCGGAACCGGAATTGAACAATACAGCCATCCCGGTTTCGAATGCGGCTTGATTCTGCAGGGCGAGCTTGAGGTGACTATCCGCGACAAGTCCTACAGGCTCGTTGAAGGCGACAGCATAACCTTCTGGTCGTCGGAGCCGCATTCGAAGGTGAATCCCGGCGACATCGACTGCGTATGCGTTTGGGCCAACACGCCGCCCTGGTTTTAATGATCCTTGCGGAGATGTCCGGCGAGGCCGGCCAGGCAAAACCATTGTCGCCCA
>JAISYL010000038.1 GCA_031269935.1 Planctomycetota bacterium | reverse complement strand
CCTGTGGCGCGAAATGGGCAGCACGGTGGTGTTCATCACCCACAACATCGAGGAAGCCGTGTATTTGGCCGAACGCATCCTCATCCTCACCAACAAGCCGGCCAAGATCAAGGAGGAGGTCATCGTGGCCCTGCCCCGGCCGCGTAAAATCTCCTCGCCGGAATTCGTCAATATCCGCTCCTACGTCACCGAACAGATTAGATGGTGGTGAACCGCGTTACGCCAATTCCATTTTCAGGCCGCTAATACGACTTGGCGAAAGGGACCCGGCCCGGCGACTCCCCGCCGCAGACGATGCATTTCCCGGGGCCGGATTTTTCCCGATCCGGGGGCAGGCAACGGATGGTGACCGACAGATCCCCGGCCGCCCGATCCTCGCATTCCCGGCCGCCGCACCAATGGCTCCAGGCGAAACCGCCGTGAATTTCCGGTTTTTCCGGATCCTTCGGGGTGAAATATCCCCTGAATTCCTCCGGATCGTCGATTTCCCGGCAATGCCCCTCCAGAAACGCCCGGGCGCGGGCAAACAAGCCGTCCTGCATCTCCCGCAAAACGCCGGGAACCGAGGCGATGAAATCCTCGCGGCCCAGGCTGTATTTTTCCCTCGGGCTCCGGTCGCGCCGGCCGACGCTGACGGAATCGCTCTCCATGTCCCGGGGTCCTATCTCGACCCGGAGGGGGATCCCCTTTTTAATCCATTCCCAGCCCTTTTCTCCGGCGTTCATTTCGCGGGAATCGACAACTACCTCGATTTTCCCGCCCCAGGCGGTATCCAGGCGGCGGAGAGCGGCCGCCACCCCCTCGGCGTGGCCGAGTACGGCCCGGCGACCGGCGGGGTCCCGGAAAATGGGAAGAATCGCCACCTGGGCCGGGGCCAGGCGGGGCGGCATGACCATGCCGTCGTCGTCGGCGTGGGTCATGACGGCGCCGCCGATCAGGCGGGTCGAGGCGCCCCAGGAGGTGGTCCAGGCATGTTCCTCCCTCCCTTCCCGCGACTGGTAGATTATCCCCGACGCCCGGGCGAAATTCTGGCCCATGAAATGGGAGGTGCCGGCCTGGAGCGCCTTGCAATCCTGCATCATGGCCTCGATGCAAAGGGTCTCGACCGCCCCGGGAAAGCGCTGGCCGGGGGTTTTCGCCCCGGCGATCACCGGGATGGCCAGGCTGTTTTCCACGAAATCCCGGTAAATCTCCAGCACCCGGCGGGTTTCCTCCCAGGCCTCCTCCGAGGTTTCGTGGGCGGTGTGCCCCTCCTGCCAAAGGAATTCGGAGGTGCGCAGAAACAGGCGGGTCCGCAGTTCCCACCTGACGACGTTGCCCCACTGGTTCAGGAGAATGGGGAGATCCCGGTAGGATTGAACCCATTTGGCGTAGACCGCCCCGATGATGGTCTCCGAGGTCGGCCTGACGATAAGCGGCTCCTCCAGTTCGCCGGCGGGAACCAGACTCCCGTCCGGCCCCGCCTCCAGCCGGTGGTGGGTCACCACCGCGCATTCCTTGGCGAAGCCCTGGACATGCTCGGCCTCCTTTTCCAAATAGCTCTTGGGGATGAAAAGGGGAAAATAGGCGTTGGCGTGGCCGGCCGCCTTGAGCAGGGCGTCAAGCCCCTTCTGGATGTTCTCCCAGAAGGCGTAGCCCCAGGGCTTGATGATCATGCAGCCGCGTACCGGGCTGATCTCGGCCAATTCGGCCGCCTTGACCACCTGCTGGTACCATTCGGCGTAATCCTCCCGGCGGGTCGGCGAAATGGCGTTCCCCTTGATTTTGGCCACGAACCCTCCTTCCTGCGGCCGGAGCCGGCCGATCCGGCTCCGAAGGACGAAAAACAAAATTTTGCCGCCTCCCCGTTTCCTGTCAATTGATTTTCCCCGGCCAAACCCCGGCTTGAACCGGAAAATCGAATTTTTAATGGTTTTGGCCCCTTCGAACCGTATAATCGGAAGTTTTACTTCTGGAGGCCCGCATGTCCGTCCCAAACAGGCCGGCGGGGGAATTCCCCGCGCCGGCGCCCGCTCCGGGCATTCACGATCAAGGAAACCAACCAGCCTGGGGTCCCCCGCGCCTGGCGATTGCCGCGCTGGTTCTGGCGATCTGGCTTCCCGGCCGGACCGGGGCGCTCGATTTCAAACCGGATTTCGGGTTTCGGGATCCGGAAAGCCCCCTGGCGGATTTTGCCGGACGGGATGCCCTGGCCCGGGCGGAATTGATCCCCGAGGCCCCGTTTTTCGTCCCCGGCCGACCCTTCCGGCTGCTGCTCAAACTTGAACATCGGCCCGACGCCTACAGTTATTGGCTCAACCCCGGCGGCCCGGGATTGGCCGCCCGCCTCGACTGGCGATTGCCGGCCGGCTTTTCCATATCGCCGCCGGAATGGCCGGCCCCGGATTTGCGGCGCGTTTCCGGCATCGTCACGCATGTACTGAAAGGCAAAACCTACCTGATCCATTGGGTGACTCCGCCGGACAACCTCCCCCCTGGCGCCGAAATCATCCTCGCCGGCGAATTGAACAGCCAATTCTGCACCAAGACGATCTGCCTCCCGGTGAAGATGGAATTGACGGCGAAGGTGACGGCGGCTTCCCCGGACGCCGCCCGGCCGGCCGCCAACCGGGACCTGGCCGCCGCCCTGGCCGGCCTGCCGATTGGGGACGCCGATTGGGACTGGGAGGCGGGCGAGACCCCGGATTCCTGGCTCCTTCGCTTCAAGTCCCTTCGGCCCGATCCGCCGGAATTGACCGGAGCGCATTTTTTCGAGGACGGCGCCGCCGGATTCCGGATTGACAGCCAAAAACCCCAGTCCCTGGAAAAATCCCCGGACGGCTGGCTCCTGCGCCTGCCCCGGCTGGAAAAGCCGTCGATCGGGGAACCGGCCTTGCGGGGAGTGATCCGGCTGGCCGGCGCTTCCTTCGGGGCGATCAAGATCGATTTGCCGCTTCCGGCCTCCGGGCCGGGGGAAACCGATCCCGAGGGGATCTCCCCGGCCCATCCCGATTTTTCGGCCCTTTTGGCGTTCGCTTTCCTCGGAGGCCTGATCCTTAACGTCATGCCTTGCGTTTTTCCGGTGATCGGACTGAAAATAATGGGCTTTGCCCGGCAGGCGCACGGCAATCGGCGGGAGATCTGCCTTCACGGGGCCGCCTACGCCGGGGGAGTCCTTTTGTGTTTCTGGACCCTCGGCGCCGTCGTCGCCGGCTTGGGGCTGGGCTGGGGGGCGCAATTGCAGTCGAAGTGGTTCCTGTTCCTTCTTTGCCACCTTTTCCTGATCCTGTCCATGAACATGGCCGGAGCCTTCCGAATCGGAACCCCGTTGGCGGACGGCCGGTTCGCGGCCGGCGGCGGGGGGATTCGGCGTTCATTCGGCGCCGGGCTCCTGGCCACCGTGATCTCGACCCCCTGTTCCGCCCCCTTCCTGGGCGCGGCCATCGGCTACGCCCTGGCGGCGCCGGTCATTTGGTCGTTCGCGGTTTTCACCCTGATGGGATTGGGATTCGCCTCCCCCTACTTGTTCCTGTCGGCCTTTCCCGGCCTTCTGAAAATATTGCCCAAACCCGGTCCCTGGCTGGAAACTTTCCGCCAAGCCATGAGCTTCCCCCTTTTCGCCGCCACCGCCTACCTGGCCTGGACGCTGGAAGCCACCCTGGGGGAATGGCGCTTCCTCGCCCTGCTCATCGGCTTGGTCCTGACCGCCCTGGCCTGCTGGCTGTTCGGAAGAAGTCAAATTGATCGGCCGGCCTCGCCCCGGCTGGCCAGGCTGCTCGGGGCGATCGCCCTGCCGGTCCTGGTTTCCGGCCTCGCCCTGGGCCTGCCGCCCCGGGGAACCGGGCTGGAATGGGGGGACTGGTCGCCCGAGGCGGTCCGCAGCCTCAGAAGCGAGGGGCGGCCGGTGTATGTCGATTTCACCGCCCGCTGGTGCGCCACTTGCCAAATCAACAAGCTGGTCTGGCTGGACAGCGAGTTGGCGAGCCTGGTGGCGGAAAAGAGGGTGGCGCTGCTGCGGGCGGACTGGACCCTCCCGGACGAGCGCATCGCCCTCACCCTCCGCCGGGAATTCAACCGGGCGGCCATTCCGGTCAATGTCCTTTACCCCCCGGGCGAGGGACGGGGCCGGGTGCTCCCGGAAATCCTCACGGCGGGAGCGGTGATCCGGGAAATGGCCGGGTTGCCCTGATCCCGTTCCCGGACCGGAAAAAGGAGAATCGCCATGCCCAGGGAAAACGCGCCCGAAGTGGTGACCATCGGCGAAACCATGTATTGCCTGATCCCGGACGATTCCGGGCCGCTCCGCTACATCCAGGGCTTCCGCCCCCGGATCGCCGGGGCCGAGAGCAACCTGGCCATAGGCCTGGCCAAACTCGGACACGGGGCGTCCTGGCTAAGCCGCCTGGGGGAGGACGAATTCGGTCGCCACGTGCTTAACCACATCCGGGGCGAGGGAGTTGACGTGTCATGGACCGTCTTCGATCCCGGCCACCGGACCGGCCTGATGTTCAAGGAAAGGACGGCGGGGGAGACCAGGGTCCATTACTACCGGGAGAATTCCGCCGCCAGCCACTTGAGTCCGGACGACGTTCCGGAGCGGGCGCTGGCGGGGGCGAAAATACTCCACCTCACCGGCATCACCCCCGTTCTCAGCGATTCCTGCGCCGAAACCGTCGCCCGGGCCATCGAACTGGCCGAGCGTTCCGGGGTCAAAATCAGTTTCGACGCCAATATCAGGCGCAAACTCTGGGGCGGCCGGGATCATTCCCGGCTGCTGGCCGATTTGGCCCGGCGGGCGCATATCGTCATGATGGGCATGGACGAAGCCGGCCAACTCCTCGGAGGGGGCGAACCCGCCGACCTCCTCGAGCGGCTTTTCCGGGAGGGCCGGACGGAATGCGCCGCCCTCAAGGACGGCGCCCGGGGCGCCTGGGTGGGGGAGCGGACGGGAAGGCATTGGCATATTCCCCCGGTTCCCTGCGTTTGCGTCGAACCCATCGGGGCCGGGGACGCCTTTGACGCCGGATTCCTGGCCGGTTGCCTGGAAGGCCTCGACCTCGAGACCCGCGGCCGCCTGGGAGCGATTGCCGGCGCCCTGGCCACTCAAACCAGCGGAGACATCGAAGGGTATCCTTCCCGGGAGCAGCTTGGGCGTCACCTGGAAGGCAAGCCGGAAATAAGCCGGTGAAACCGGCGTTCCCCTCCGGGAGGAAAACGAATGGAAATGCGGGAAGCGTTCGGAAAATCGCCGGCCCTGGCCATAATGCGCAACATCCCCCTGGAAAAAACCCTTCCCTACGCCCAGGCGGCTTATGAAGGCGGGATACGGCTGTTCGAGGTGGCCTTGAACTCGCCCGGCGCCCTGGAACAGATAGCGATGATCCGGAAGCGCCTCGGCGGCGACGCCGAGGTCGGGGTCGGGGCGGGCACCGTCCTCGCCATAGACGCCGCCCGGGCGGCCCTGGCCGCCGGAGCCGCCTTCCTGCTGGCGCCATCCTGTCCGGCCGAACTCCTGGCCTGGTGCCGGGAAAACCGGATCGCCTTTCTGCCGGGCGTCCTCACCCCCAGCGAAGCGGGGTTTTGCCTCTCCCACGGTTTCAAGGTAATGAAACTTTTTCCGGCCGGCGACATGCCGCGGGGATACGCCAAGAGCCTCAAAGGGCCGTTCGCCGAAAGCGATTACGTGGCAATCGGGGGCGTCACCCCCGCCAACGCCCCGGAATTCCTCAAGGCCGGCTACCTCGGGGTGGGGCTGGGAGGCAACCTGATATCCC
The DNA here is from genome assembly GCA_031269935.1 of Planctomycetota bacterium. Taxonomy (GTDB): domain Bacteria; phylum Planctomycetota; class SZUA-567; order SZUA-567; family SZUA-567; genus JAJBSZ01. Next base: position 8,762 of record JAISYL010000038.1, on the reverse strand, counting down.
AGGATTGCCTGGCCAACGACCGGTGGAATCTGGCGGCGGAAGGGATTGCGAATATGCTGGCCGCCATGAGGAAAGTTGCATGCCCTACACCATAGACAGGAAAGCCCTCGCGGTCCAACCCGACATTTTCCGCTGCCGGATGCATGGGCGCTTCGTTTACGTCAAGAAACGCCGCCGCCGCAAGAACCCGCTCGGCCGGCTGGCCCAGGGAATAATTTACCGCTTCACCGGCAATCCCCTGGTCCGGCCGCCGCCCGGTCCGGGCGCCGACAGCGTCGCCTTCGAATCCGGCCGGCTGGAATGGCTGGCCGAACGCGGGATCGACGTCCCCCGGGTGATGCATCGGGGCGAGGATTACTTCGTCATGTCCGACGCCGGCCCGGGGCTCGACCTCGTCCTTTCCCGGAAACCCGGGTCGGCCGGCAATCTGATCCCCCGGGCGCTGGCGGCCCTGCGCCGCCTGCACGGCCTGGGCGAGGCCCACGGCGGGGCCCAAATCCGCAACCTCACCTGGAGCGATTCCCGGATTCACTTCATTGATTTCGAGGACGACATCGACGAGGCGGATCTGGCCGCCTTCCAGCTCCGGGACGTCTTCCTCTTCATCTTTTCCCTCGAATGCCTGGGCTTGAACCCGGACATCGCCGATCTTTGCCGATCCTACGACGCCGGCGGGGAGGAAACCGGGAGAAGGCTATGCGCCGCCCTGGGCGGATTCGCGGCCATCCGCCCGCTCAATTTCCGGCTTCCGTCCCCCCTGGGAATGCGGGACATCCGCGCCTTCATCAGCCTGGTGGACAAGGCCGAACGCCTGACCAAGGACGGAGTGGCATGAAACACCTGTTTTTATCCAGCCAGGATCTGGGCGACATCCGCAAATTCTCCCGCTTCGTCCGCCCCTTCCTTTGGCGCGGGGTCCTTTCCATTCTCATGTCGACCCCGGTCGGGGCGATGGAGGCGATGATCGCGGCGGTCCTCAAGCCTTTCACCGACACGGTGATACTCGGCGGGCAAACCGCCGACTTGTCCTATTACCCCATCCTCATAATCATCTTCACCCTGGTGCAGAGCGCCTTCAAATACGCCTCCGGCTACCTCACCACCTGGACCGGCAACAAGATAGCCATCACGGTCAAGCTCGCCCTTTTCGACCGGATGATGCACAACGACGCGGCCGTTTTCGATCGGATGACCTCGGGCGAGGCCCTTCTCCGGTATTGCTCCGACGCCGACACCGCCAGTTCGGGATTGATCGGGAACATCAATTTCTTCGTCAACCGCCTGTTCATGTCCGTTTCCCTGATCGCGGTGATGTTCTGGAATTCCTGGATCCTGGCGCTGGTGGCGGTGGCGGCCCTGATCCTGGCCTTTGTCCCCATGATCAGGGTGCGATCGAAAATCAAGACGCTGATTTCCAACTCGGCCATGATGGGGGGGCTGGCCACCACCAAGTACAACGAGGCCTTCGGCGGCAACCGGACCGTGGCCGCCTACCTCCTCTACGATCAACTCAACGCCCAAATGCGGGAAACCCTGGAATACATTTTCCGGCTGGGCATCAAGATGACCCAGCGCATCGGCTTCATGTCGATGAGCATGCACGCGGCCCTGGCCATCGGCATCGCCGTCACCGTCTGGCTGCAGGGCTTCATGATAGCGCGGGGACTGATCACCCCCGGCGCCTTCGTTTCCTTCCTCGCCACCCTGATCATGCTCTACACCCCCCTCAAGGGCATCGGCAACAACTACAACGGCATCCTTTTCTCCTTCCAGGCCATTCACCGCATCCTCGACGCCCTGGAGACGAAGCCCACCATCGTGGATCGCCCGGGAGCGGCCGAACTGAAGGGATTGGCGGACGGCATCCGCTATTCGGGAGTGCATTTCTCCTACCTTCCCGGCAAGCCGGTGCTGAGGAGAATCGACCTGGAAATCCGGGCCGGCCGGTCGGTGGCTTTCGTGGGCAACTCCGGCGGGGGCAAAACCACCCTGGTGGGCCTGCTCCCCCGCTTCTACAACCCCGATTCCGGCTCGATAACCATCGACGGCGTCGACATCCGCGATCTGACGCTCGAATCGCTCCGCCGAAACGTCGCCATGGTGTTCCAGGACAATTTCCTCTTCGGGGGCAGCATCCGGGACAACATCCTCCTGGGCCGCCGGGAAGCGACGGAGGAGGAGTTGAGGCTGGCGGTGTCGGCGGCCTGCCTGTCCGATTTCATCTACTCGCTTCCCGGGGGGTTGGACACGATGATAGGCGAGCGGGGGGTCATGCTTTCCGGCGGGCAGCGGCAGCGGGTGGCCGTGGCCCGGGCCTTCATCAAGGACGCGCCCATAGTCATCCTGGACGAGGCCACCTCGGCCCTGGATTACCAGTCCGAGGCGGTGGTGCAAAAGGCGATCGAGAATCTCATGCGCAACAAAACCGTCCTTATCATCGCCCACCGGCTTTCGACGGTAATCCACGCGGACCGCATCGTGGTAATCCAGGACGGGCTGATAACCGAGAGCGGGACCCACGCGGAACTGGTGGCCCGGCCGGACAGCGCCTACGCCACCCTCTACCGGAGCCAGCTCCAGGGGCACAAATCCTGACCGAGGCCGGCAAGCCTACTCGATCGGGGCGTTTTCCTTGATGCCGACCACCCAAATCTTGAGTTCGGCCTCGACCTCGGGGTGGAGCCGCACACTCACCCGGTGCACGCCCAGGGTTTTGATCGGCTCCGCCAGGCGAATCATGGAGTCCTCAACCTGGATTCCCTCGGCCGCCAGGGCGGTGCCGACCTGCCTGATTCCCACCGAACCGTAGAGGACGTCGGTCTCGGACACCCTTTCCCTGATGGTGATGTCCAGGGCCGCGATGCGTTCGGCCAGGGTGCGGAGATCCTTGACCCGTTCCACTTCCCGGACCTTGCGCAGCCGTTTCACCTCCTCTATCCGCCGAAGGTTCTCCGGGGTGACCGCCACCGCCAGGCGGCGGGGCAGGAGATAGTTGCGGCCATAGCCGTTGGCCACCGTCACCACCTCGCCGGCGAGGCCAAGATTGTCCACGTCGTCGCTCAACAACAATTTCATCGGCATCGCTAGGATCTCCAACTCTTCCCAATCCGCCCGCCCCGAACCGGTTCGCGGCCGGCCTATCCGGGCTTGGCCCTCCGGCCGGATCCGTTCCGGCCGCGGCGCCTGGGCCCGCGCGTTCCCGTCCCCCTTCCGGCGGCTTTCCCGGCCGGCTATTGCTTGCCGCTGTAGCGCAACAAGCCGAGGAAGCGGGCGCGCTTCACCGCCCGGGCGACGGCGCGCTGGTGCTTGGCGCAATTGCCGAGACGTTTGCGATCGAAAAGCTTGCCCTGCGGGCTCATGAATTTCTGCAGGTTATTGACGTCCTTGTAGTCGACCGTGGGGGGAGCGTTCTTGGCGCAATAGCGGCAACGTCCCCCGTTGAGGTGAAAATCCTGCTTCTCTCTTCCGTAATCCGAGCTCACGTAAATTCTTCCTTCCATTCATGCCGTCACGCCGCGAAAATCCCGCGCCTCAGAAGGGGATGTCGTCGCCGGCCGGGGCGGCCGGGCGGGCGGCGGGATCCTCCTTGTCGAAGGCGTCCGGAGTTCCCTTGGCCGGGCCGGGCCGAACCTCGGTCCTGGGCTGAACCCGCCGGGAGGAAAGCCGATCCCCCTCCGCCGAGGAGTCGTAGCGACCGCTGCCGCCGGTTTCGAAGCGCCCGCTGGAACCGGGACCGCCGTCGCGGTTGCCCAGGAACTGGACGCTCTGGACATAAACCTTGATGCGGCTCCGCCGCTCGCCGGTTTCCTTGTCCTGCCACTGATCCTCGATCAGCCTCCCCTCGACCAGAACCTGGCGCCCCTTGGTGAGGAACTCGCGGCAGGTCTCGGCTTGGCGCTCCCAGACGGTACAGTCGATGAACAGGGTCTCCTCCTTGCGCTCGGTCCCGCTCTTGCCTCTCACCGTGGTGACGGCAATCCTGAGGTCAGCCACCGCCGTCCCCTGGGGGGTGTAACGAAGTTCGGGGTCGCGGGTGAGATTGCCGATAAGAATCACCTTGTTGAATCCAGCCACCATTATCTCCTATTGACAAAGAACCTCCCGGACATCCATCAAGCGATGGATTCGGCCGAACCTTCGGCCTCGCCTCTCTCCTTGACCGCAAAAGCGTTTATCTCAACCCCGTCCTCGTCGACCAGGATGAGGACGCGGAGAATGTTTTCGTTCAGGGCGCACTGGCGCTCGATCCTGGCGATGGCGCCGGAATCGGCGGTGAAGTGGACCAGAATGAACGTCCCCCGTCTGGCTTTGCGGATTTCGTAGGCCAAGCGGCGATCGTCCCACTTGACGGCCTTGACGATCCTGGCGCCGTGCCGGGTGGCGCAACCCAGGCATTCCGCCTCGATTTTGGCGTAATCCTCCTTCGCCTTGGCGCTGTCGACCACGAACATGGCTTCATACAATTTGCTCACATCAATTTCCTCCGACTAAACCTCCAGCCAACCTCCCCCCCCGTCAAGCGTCCGCGCCGGCCGGATCGGGACCGTTGAACCTGTTCCTGGCCGCCTCCAGCCCCGAATCCGTCCAGCAGGCCACCGCCTCCGCCGAAGTTTCCGCCGCCCGCAGGATTGCCGGCTCCTCCTCCCGGGAAAAACGCCCCAGAACATGGTCGGCCAACTCCAGGCGTCGCGGCGCCGCCCCCACTCCCAAGCGGAGCCGCGGATAACCAGGCCCCCCCAGCGCCTTTTCCAAATCCCTCAAGCCGTTGTGTCCGCCGGAGGAGCCGGCCGGCCTCAGCCTCAACCGCCCCAGGGGAAGATTGACGTCGTCGGCCAGGACCAGGAGTCCCGGCCAGTCGCAGTCAATCCCCCGGTCGGGGGGGCCGCCGGCCCCCGAGCGGATTTCCTCCCTGATTTCCCGGTAGTACTCCAGCCAGGCGGCCAGCGATTGCCCGGAACGATTCATGTATCCCATGGGCTTCAGGAGGTAAATCTTTTCCCCCGACCTGAGGCACTCCGCCGCCTCCACCGTTCCCTCCCGGAAAAAGCGGCCGGCCGCGAACCGCCGGGCCACCGCCGCCAGCGCCAGCCAGCCGGCGTTGTGGCGGCTCCATTCGTATTCGCCGCCGGGATTGCCCAGTCCCACGACCACCTTCACGCCCAGAACCTTCCGCGGCTATTCCTTCCTCTCCTGTTCCCTGGCCTTGGCCTCGCGCTCCTTTTCGCCGATTACCTCCGGCGCGGCCGGGATTTCCTCCGCCGCGGCGGGAGCCTCCTCGCCCTTGGGATGGCGGCAGCTGACCACCGCCGGATTGCCGTGAAAAATGAATTCCACCCCGGGGAGCGGGGCGAGTTCCCGGGCGTAGATCACGTCGCCGATATTGAGGGCGCCCACGTCGATCCTCACGTTTTCCGGGAGATCCCGGGGAAGGCAGCGGGCGGAAATATGGTGCAGGTTCTGCTCCAGCATGCCGCCGACGGCGACCCCGGGGGATTCGCCCCCGAGGATTATCTCCAACTCGACCTCGATGATTTCGTCGGGGCTGACGGCCCGGAAATCGGTATGGAGTATCTCGTGCTCATAGGTCCCGTGCTGCACCGCCTTGATGAGGACGGGCAGGGGATTGCCGTTCACCTCGAGGTCGATTAGCCGGCCCGACGATTTCAGCAGGCCCTGGAATTCCTTGAGGTTTATCTCGACATGGATGTTTTCCTTCAGGCTTTTGCCGTAGACGACCCCCGGAATCCCGCCCGCCGCCCGGATTTTAAAAGCCTCGTACTTGCCCACGCTTTCGCGCCTTCCAGCCTTGAGAGTGGCCACCATGCACCTCGCTTTCTGTGGACTTTTAGATTTCCCTTAAGAGCGTGTTGTTAAATACCGAATCGTTCGGGTTATACGGCGGCAAAAGCCGCTTCCCGGATGTTTTTGCCCCTGACCGCCGGCCAAAAAACATCCCGCCGGCGCCTTTTCCTTGTCTAACCCGAACGATTCGGCATTTAACAACACGCTCTAAAAGTCGACTTTCTCCCCGCCGGGAGCCGGATGAAAATCTCCCGAAACGTCATATGAACAGGAGCGATACGCTCTTGTTGCGGTAGATGCAGGAAATGGCGTCGCCGATAATCCCGGCCATCGGCAGCACCCTCAGGTTCAAATCGGGAGGGATGTCCGCCGGCGGAGGCACGGTGTCCGTCACGATGATTTCGGTCGGGGCCGCCCGGAGCAGGCGTTCAAAGGCGCTTTCCACGAAAAGGCCGTGGGTGGCCATGGCCCGCACGGTCCTCGCCCCGTGCTCCCGCGCTGTCCGGATGGCGGCGGCCATGCTGCCGGCCGAGGTTATCATGTCGTCGGCGATGATGACGTCGCAATCCGAAATGTCACCGATGACGTGGCCGGTTTCGACATTGGTGTCGGACAGCCGCCGCTTTTCCACCACCGCCACCCCGCAGCCCAGCCGCTTGGCGTAGCGATCCGCCATCTTCATGGACCCGATGTCGGGGCTGACCACCACCGGCTTTTCCAGCCGCAATTCCCTAAGGTAGGAGATAAGCACCGGCAGGGCGAAAAGATGATCCATGGGGATGTCGAAAAAACCCTGGATCTGGGCCGCGTGCAAATCGATGCAAAGCACCCGGTTGACCCCGCTGGCGGCCAGGAGGTTGGCGACCAGCTTGGCGGTTATGGGCACCCTCCCCTCGTGCTTGCGGTCCTGCCGGGCATAGCCGAAATAGGGAATCACCGCGGTTATGGTCTTGACGCTGGCCCGCCTCAGGGCGTCGACAATCACCAGGAGTTCCATCAGATTCTCGTTCACCGGCGGCGAGGTCGGCTGGATGATGAAGGCGTGGATGCCCCGTACGTCGTCGATTATGCGCACCTTGGTTTCGGTGTCGGGGAAATGCAGGACGTCGATCCGCCCCGGCTCCACCCTCAGGTGGGCGCAGACGGCCAGGCCAAGGCGCGGATGGGCGTTGCCGGTGAATATTCTCACCCCCCGCCCCCTTTCCCGGCCCGTTCGGCCAGCGCCCGGGCGGCGAGGGTCAAATCCTCCGGGGTGTTGACCCCGAGTTCCTCGCCGGCATCCTCCGATTCGACGGCCAGCACCCGGCCTCCACCGACCAGGATCCGGGGCAGAACGTCGGGAAGGTAATATTCGCCCTGGACGTTGTCGTTCCCGATCGCCTCCAGGGCCGGCCAAAGGGCGGCGGGGCGAAAACAGTAGACCCCGGCGCTGCCCTCGGAAATTCTCCGCTCCTCCGGGGAGGCGTCCTTGTATTCGACCACCCGCTCCACCCCGCCGGCGGGATTGCGGACAACCCTCCCGAACCGGCTTTCCGCCGGCACCGCCACCACCAGCAAGGCGGCGTCGGCGCCTTCCCGGCGACGGAGCTCGGCCAAGCGGCGATAAGTGCCCGGCCTCACCAGCGGCATGTCGCCGCAGGCGACCAGAAGGCCGTCCGCTTCCCCATCATTAAACGCGGCCCGGGCACACCTGACGGCATGCCCGGTTCCGAGTTGAGGCGACTGCTCAACCCAGCGAACTCCAGCCGGCAGCTTGGCGATCACCTCCTCCTTGCCGTGGCCCACCACCACCACGCAGGAGTCGACGCCAGCTTCCGATAGTGCGCCGAGTACCCATTCGAGCAGAGGTTTCCCGTTGGCCTCGAACAGGACTTTGGGGCGGTCGCCTCCCATCCGCGTACCCTTGCCGGCGGCAAGGACGCAGGCCTGGAGGCTGGACATCGCTTCTCCTTGGGCCGAAGCCCACGCACAATATGGAACCGGATCGCGAAAAAAAAGCCATCTCCCCGGTCAAGGGGATATGTCAGCGTTCCCCATGTTAAGCATCGGCGGAAAAAAGTCAAGTTTTTTTTGCCGGCGTCCGCCGCCGCCCCGGAGCCCAAGGATCCGTCGAAAAACAAGTGTCGCGCGTTTAGACAAGGAGCGAAGTCGCGGCGGTAAGGGTTCGTCCATAAATAACCCCTTTATACAAGATATTGCGGAAGCGTTGGGGTTTTGGCGGATTTTTCGACAGCCTTTTCCTCAAACTGGCGGTTTTACCAGGGAATTTCGGGCGTAGGCCCTGGCCAGCCGCCAACCGCAACCAGGCGCCGATTGTTTTCCGCCCGTCCCGGCGGTATAATGATTTTTTCCGGAAGCCGGCCGCTTCCGCCCGGGCACGTTCAAAAAGGCGCGAGACATGGACCCAGTCATGCCAAAACGATTCAATATTGCCGGTCCCTGCATTCCGAACCGCCATTACCTGCTGCCGGTCATCGCCCGCCTGCCGGAGGCGCGTCTGCTGGCCAAGCAAGGGGACTATTTCGTCATCCACGCCGCCCGCCAGTCGGGGAAGACCACCTTCCTCCATGCCTTGACCGACGAGATCAACGCGGAAGGACAGTTTTATGCGCTCCATTGTTCGTTGGAGGAGTTGCAAGGCATAACAGACATGACGCTCGGCATATATTCAATTGTAGACGGCATTCAAATGGCCATGGAATATTCGCCCATGGCGAACCTGCGGGCAAATGCCAACCAACCTAAAGTGGCGAATGCTACTCCCACTACACTTGTCAGGCGGGGGCTTACCCAGTTGTGCATTGGTCTGGACAAGCCGCCGAGTATCTTTTTCGACGAGGTCGACTGCCTGTCGGGTCAGGCGCTAATCACCTTCCTCCGGCAGTTGCGGGACGGCTACAACAACCGCGCCAGGATTCCCTTCCCCTGGTCGATTGCCCTGGTCGGCATGCGGGACATCC
>JAISYL010000242.1 GCA_031269935.1 Planctomycetota bacterium | reverse complement strand
GTCCGCACCGTCACCAGGTCGATGAAATCCTCGGGATTTATCCGGTCGACGGCGGCCACCAGGAGGCGGCGCTCCTCCAGGAGCTGGATGGCCTCGGACACCACCTGCGACAAATCCTCCGGGTTGACGCTCTGGAACACCACCCCCAGCTTCTCGATGCCCTCCAGCTTCTCCGCCATCCCGTCCAGCTTGCGGCGCAGGGCCAGGAGCAGCAGAAGCTCGCCCCGGACCCGCTCCGCCTCGTCTGGAACGGCGGCGTTTCGCAGCTCGTATTCGCTCCGATCCCGGAAGGTGCTTATCCGGTCCGCCAGTTCGCCCGCCTCCTCGGGGGAGGGCGGGGCGGCGGCCAGTTCCGCCAGGCGCTTCCCGGTTTCGGCGATGCGGCGTTCCAGCTTGCTCCGGCGATCATAGAGCCGGCTGTGCCGTCCCCAGCGGAGGGGGGCCAGCAAATGGTTCCACCATTTGAGCCGGGCCAGGACCAGGGGCGAGGAGGAGGGGGGGAACATTCCGGCCCGGATGTCGTCGGCCTTTTGTTCGATCCGCTCGGAGGCCCGGATGATCATGGTCCAGGCGGTCCAGAGCAGGATGACCCCGAAAAGGGCGAAGACGGCCTTGGCCAGTTGCGGCTTCCCGAAAATGAAAAGGGCGGCGGCGGCCAGGAAGGTGACCAGGAGGCCGGCGAAGGAGGTGGTGGGCGAATCGGTTTCCCGGCCGTGCGTCCGCATGTCCCCGGCCGTGCGGAGGCAAAAATACTCGAAGAGGTTGCCGGCCCCCATGAGGTCGGCGCGCGATTCCAGGCTGGAGGCCTCGTCCCCGATGATTTCCATCTAGCGCTCCGTAAAATCCGAATCCTTGGATTTGGACTTTACGGGGAGCGCCCCCGGTTCATCCGGCAACCGCCCACGGGGAAGTGAATTCCCCTTCGGCGGGAGAGGCCGATTCCGGAGCGGGCGAACTTCGGTATTCATAGGATTACCCTTTTCGGACCGCTAGTCGACCTCGCTAAGCCGAAGGGGGTCGTGCCTGGGCGCCACCAGGGTCAGCATCCCGTAATTCTCCGCCCGCCCGGCGGTCAGGCCGGTGAAGCAGCGGTAGGCCAAATCCGGCCGGTTGTTTTCCAGCGACAGGTGCGAGAGAATCACCCGCCGCGGGCGGGCGCCCGGCAGATCCCGGACCAGCCTCCCCGCCTCGGCGTTGGCGAGATGCCCCCCCTCCCCCCGGATCCAGCTCTTCAGGGGCGGCCGGTAATTGGGGTTGGCGGCGAGAAGCCCGGGGTCGTAGTTGCTTTCCAGGAAAACGCAGTCCAGGCGGGAGACAAGCTCGGCCAGGCCCGGGAAGGGATGCCCGAGATCGGTGAATATTCCGCAGCGGCGGGCGCCGCGTTCGGCCGTGACCGCCACCGGCTCCCGGCTGTCGTGGGGGGTGGCCGCGAATTCGAAGCGGAAGCCGCCGGCGATCAGCCCCGAACCCGCCCCAATCGCCTCCACCTCCGCCTTCCCCAGTCGATCCCCGACCCCCTCGCGGGTGCCGGGGGTCATCCACAGCTTCCAGCCGTGCCGCCGGTGCAGGATTCCGGCCGCCCCCGCGTGATCCCGGTGCTCATGGGTCACGATGACGCCCCGGACCAGGGCGGGGTCGCCCCCGACGGCGCGCAGGTTTTCCAGCAGCCGCCGGCCGGACAGGCCGGCGTCCACCAGCATCGCCCCCTCCGGGGATTGCAGGTAATAGGAATTCCCCGACGAACCGCTGGCCAGGGAAGCCACCAGCATCGACATCGTTCCTACCTCGCCGCCGCCTCCAGATCCAGGCCGTCGCGGACCCCGGCCGCGAACAGGGCCCGCGCCCGGGCCGCCACCATCACCGCGTTGTCGGTGCACAGGGCCGGGGGGGGAATCGCCGTCCGCATTCCCCGCGCCGCCGCCCCGGCCGAAAGCTTCTCCCGCAGAAGGGAATTGGCCGCCACCCCCCCGGCCAGGACCACCCATTCGGTCCGGTGGCGTTCGGCCGCCGCCAGGGTCCGGCTGACCAGGGCGTGGGCCACCGCCTCCTGGAAGGAGGCGGCCGCGTCGGTCACTCCCCGCCCGTCCAGGATCAGCGGCCCCAGCCGCCCGGCCCGGCCCCGGGCGGCGCGCAGAACCGCCGTTTTCAGGCCGCTGAAGGAAAAATTCACCCCGTCCGGCGGCAGGCAGGCGTTACGCCAGGGAAAGGCCCGGGGATCGCCCCCGGCGGCCGCCGCCTCGATCCGGGGGCCGCCGGGAAAACCCAGGCCCAACAGCTTGGCCGCCTTGTCGAAGGCTTCGCCGGCCGCGTCGTCCAGGGTGCCGGCCAGCGGCTCCATCCCCCCCCGGGCGGGCGGCTCCCGCCGGACCAGGTAAAGGTTGCTGTGGCCGCCGGAGGCCACCAGGGCGACATAGGGGGCGGCGAGCCCGGGGCAGGCCAGGCCGGCGGCGGCCACGTGCGCCTCCAGGTGATCCACCCCCACCAGGGGCTTCCCCCAGGCCAGGGCCAGGGCCTTGGCCGCCGACATCCCCACCAGGAGCGCCCCGATCAGCCCCGGCCGGTTGGTAACCGCCACCGCGGCCAGCTCCCCCGGCCCAATCCCGGCCCGGGCCAGCAACCCCTCCACCCCGGGGAGCAGGCATTCCATGTGGGCCCGGCAGGCCACCTCCGGCACCACCCCGCCGTAGGCCCGGTGCAAATCCACCTGGCTGGCGACGAACTGGGCCAGTGCCTCCCCGCCCTCCCCGAGGATCGCCCCGGCGGTTTCGTCGCAGGAAGTCTCCAGGGCCAAAATCAGGGGGGCGGGCATCGGTTTCGCCTCAAGGTCCGGGTCGGGGTCAGGAGCAGGTCGACCGGGACGTCGCCCCGGCCGGCCGGCAGGCGGGGAAAAACCTGGAAGTCGTAGGCCGCCCCCGCCAGGAGCGGCCCGGGCCGGCCGAAGGCGGCGTCGTAGCATCCCGCCCCCCGGCCCAGCCGATCCAGGGACTCGGAAAAGGCCCGGCCCGGGAGGATCGCCGCCCCGGCCGTCCCCGGCGCGATTTCCGGGAGATCGGGAAGCGGTTCCCGGATTCCCCGCCGGGATTCCCGGAGGTCGCGGCCGAGGTCGAAAACCCTCCGGAACACCATCCGCTCGCCGCCCAGCCAGGCCGGCAGGCCGAGGACGCCCCCCCCGGCCAGCCAGGCGCGGAGGGCCGGGAACAAATCGGGCTCGTCCGGGAGGGGGGCGTAGGCGAGGAGCGAACCTGGCCGCAGGTCCGCCAGCCAGCCGCCGATCCGTTCCGCCAGGATCGAGTCCAGGCCGGCCCGGCTTTCCGGGGGAACCAGGGCGAAAAGCCGGCGAAGGGTCCGCCGCCAGGCCCGCTTTTCCCGGGCGATCCCCGGTTCCGGCTCATTCGCGGCCGACATGCACCAGGCTTTCCACCCGCCGGCCGGCCAAGACGTCCCGGCCCCGGAGGAAATCGAGCTCGACGATGAACCCCAGCCCGGCCACCTCCCCCCCCAGGCGTTCGACCAGACGGATCATGGCGGCGGCGGTGCCGCCGGTGGCCAGGAGATCGTCGACCAGGAGCACCCTTTCCCCGGGCTTGACCGCGTCCTCGTGGAGGCAGAGGGTGGCGGAGCCGTATTCGAGATCGTATGATTCCCGTATGCTTCTCCAGGGGAGCTTGTCCGGTTTCCGGATCGGCGCCATCCCCCAGCCCAGCTTGTAGGCGAGGGCGGCGGCGAAGATGAAGCCCCTGGCCTCGGCGGCGCAGACCTTGGCGGCGCCGGAAGTCCCGAAGCGGTCCGAAAGCCAGTCGACGGCCCGCCGGAAAAGGACGGGGTCCCCCATGACCGGGGTTAGATCCTTGAAGACGATTCCGGGCCTGGGAAAATCGGGAACGGACCTGATATGGCTGGCGATTTCCATGTTTCGCATCCTTTGCCGCCGGCCGGCCGGGGAGGCCCGGAAGGCGGTCCTGGCGGACGGGCGGACGCCCCGGCGTCCGACGATTGAAGTTGGGACAAAGTATAGCGGAAAGACCGGATAGCCTCCACTTTTTTTCGGATCCGGCGGCTAAGGGTCTATGAAGAAATAAAGTTTACCCGTTTAGACGAGGCGCGGGGATCGACGGGGTTTTTCGCCGGCGGGCGGGCGAAAAAACCCCGAGAGAGCCGGGTAACGAAGCATAAACGGGTAAACTTTATTTCTTTACGAGCCCTGACGGCCGGAAGTTTCGTTTCCGGAAAGGGCCTATCCGCTTGCTTTCCGCCGCCGCGCTCCGGTATAATTCGCTTCCGGCCGACAAAAACCGCCGCCGCGGAGGAGGCGTCCGGCGGCGGGACGCTTTTCCCGCCGGAGGGGGGAGAGGGAAATGCCCAAATACCGGGTGGTCGTCGTCGACGACGACGAATTCATGCGCGACAGCCTGCTGGAGGCACTGGCGCGGCCGGATCTTTCGGTCCAGGGCTTCGGCCGGGCGGCGGAGGCCCTGGACGCCGTCTCGGACGGTTCCGCATCCCTGCTTCTCACCGACCTGCGGATGCCGGAAATGGACGGCCTCGCCCTTCTGGAGGAGGCCAGGCGCCTGGATCCCCGGCTGCCGGTGGTGGTGATGACGGCTTTCGCGACGGTCGAGACGGCGGTGCGGGCCATGAAGCGCGGCGCCTTCGATTACCTGATGAAGCCGTTCAAGGCCGAGCAGATAGAGCTCACGGTCAACCGGGCCCTGGAGCACCGGCGCCTGCTGGCCGAAAACGAATACCTGAAGGACGAACTGGCCGGGAAATTCCGGCCGGCGGACTTCGTCGGGAAAAGTCCGGCCATGAAGGCGGTGTTCGAGCAAATCCGCCAGGCGGCCCCGTCGTCGGCCACCGTCCTCATCCGGGGCGAGTCGGGGACCGGCAAGGAATTGGCGGCGCGCTCCATCCACGTCCAAAGCCCCCGCCGGGCCAAGCCGCTGGTCAAGGTCAATTGCGCCGCCCTTTCGGCCGGGGTGCTGGAAAGCGAATTGTTCGGCCATGAAAGGGGGGCCTTCACCGGGGCCGACCGCCGCCGCATCGGACGCTTCGAAATGGCCGAGGGCGGCGCCATTTTCCTGGACGAGGTGTCGGAAACCGATTTGAACCTCCAGGGCAAGCTCCTCCGAGTCCTCCAGGAAAAGGAATTCGAGCGGGTCGGCTCGTCCGAGACCATTTCCGTCGACGTGCGGATAATCGCCAGTTCCAACCGGGACCTGGAGAAAAGCGTCTCGCTCGGGGAATTCCGCCAGGATCTTTTTTACCGCCTGAACGTCATTTCGGTGGAATTGCCGCCCCTGCGGGAGAGGAAATCCGACATCCCGGCCCTGGCCGGGCATTTCCTCGAGCGCTTCCGGCGGGAGGAGGGAGTGGGGGAGCGCCGCCTCTCGGACGAGGCCCTGGAGGTCCTGACCCGCCACGACTGGCCGGGCAACGTCCGGGAACTGGCCAATGTCATGGAGCGGCTGGTGGTGCTGGGCCGGGACGAAACCATCGGCGCCGCCCAGGTTGAAAACGCCCTCCCCAAGGGAAACGGCCGGTTCGCCCCCCCGGCCCCGGCCGCCGCCGCCGCCTTCCTCCCCCGCCCGCTGGACGAGGTCGAACGCGAATTCGTCCTCGCCACCCTGGCCCATTTCGGCGGGGCCAGGGCGAAAACCGCCGAGGCGCTGGCCATCAGCGAACGTTCCCTCCGGGATCGCCTGAAGCGCTGGCAGGAAGCCGGGGCGGCCGGCCCGGACGGGGAGGCCTAGGCGATGGCGGTCGACTTGCCGGCGCTGGACGTGGCCGACTGCGAAATCCCCGGCCGGGGGGGGAAGCCGCTGCCGGCGCGCACCCTCCTCCAGGATCGGACCCCCCGCTGGGAAATCCACGCGGTCTGCTCCCTCGACCGCCTCCGGGTCTTCGTCCGGCTGCTTCCCGGACCGAATTTCTCCGGGGTGACCTCGGTGGAACTGGCCGACATCCTCAAATCCTGCGGGGTGATCTTCGGACTTAACGACCACGCCCTGGTGACTTTCGCCGCCGCCCAGAGCGGAGGCGGCCCGTTCTCCGGCTATTTCCAGCTGGCCCGGGGCCAACCCATGAACCGCGGCGAAAACGGATCCCTGGAATTCCACGTCCAGCCCTCCACCCTCCAGCCCCGCTACGATCAGAACGCCTCGGGAAACATCGACTTCAAGCAGCTCAACCTGATTGAGAACTGCTTCGCCGGGCAGCGGGTGGCCTCCATCCTCCCTCCCGGGCCGGGCCGGGCCGGGAGGGACGTCTTCGGCTGCGAAATCCCCCCCGAACCGGGTTCGCCCATGGCGGTCGAGGTCGGTTCCGGGGTGACGGCCATAGCCAACGGCCGGGAATTCTCCGCCGACACCGAGGGCCGCCTGATTTACGAAAACGGGGTCATCGGCGTCTCCCAGATCCTGGAAATAGGCCACGACGTCGATCTCCGGATCGGCAACATCGATTTCGTCGGCCGGGTCGTCATCCGGGGCGCCCTCCCGGACGGCTTCTACATAACCGGCAAGCAGGGGGTGACGATTCATGGGCACATGGGCGCCGCCCGCATAACCTCGGAGGGCGACGTGCGCCTGGCCGGGGGGGTCAAGGGGAAGAACGCGGCGATCATCACCTGCCGGAACCTCGACGCCCACTATATCGACGAGGCCGTGGTGGAGGCGATGGGGCACGTGACCGTCGACCGGGAAATAGTCAACTCCAACGTCAAGTCGCTGGGCCGGGTGACGGTGGCCGGGGGGGCGATAGTGGGAGGGCTGGTTTGCGGCTTCGGGGGGGTGGAGGCGGAGACCGTCGGCTCGGAACTGGGGGTGTCCACCCGGGTTTTGGCCGGGCTGGACTGGAACGAGGAAAACCTCAAGGACGACATCCGGGGCAAGGTGACGGACCGCCTGGAGCTTATCCAGTCGGCCGACCTCCTCCTGGGCCCCCTGTTCGCCGATCCCGAGATCAAGTCCCGGCTCGGCAACGAGCAGAAAAGCGTCCTCTTCGAACTGATCTCCGAACTTCGCGAGCTCCGGGACGAATTGCGGGACATGCTGCTGGAGCGGGCCTCCCTCGGCTCCCGCGACCAGACGGGATCGGTGGGCATGATCAATGTCTCCAAGCGGCTCCACCAGGGGACGGACATCTACTTCCCCCACGCCACGGGAAGCATAATGACCGACGAAAAGGGCCCCTTGTCGGTGGTGGAAAACCGGGAGGGGAACAAGGTGGTCGTCGTGGCGATGCGGCCCCTGCCGCCCCTGGCGGGGAAGCCGCCGGCCGCTCCTCCCGGAGAGCCGGCGGAATCCTGACTCCAGCGTTCCGCGAGGTCCAAATCAAGGATTTGGACCTCGCGGAACACGAGGCGCGATGGCGAAAAACCAATTCCGGCCGGCCCCGTCCCTCGAGGCGGCGCTGGCCCAAATTGAAAGGCAGTTCGGAGCCGGGGCGGTGATGCGCCTCGGGGAGGCTCCGCCCCGCTCCGTTCCCGCCATCCCCTCGGGTTCCCTGGGGCTGGACCTGGCCATGGGGGCGGGCGGCTACCCCCGGGGGCGCATCGTCGAGATTTACGGGCCGGAATCGTCCGGGAAAACCACCCTGGCCCTGCACGCGGCCGCGAACGCCCAGGCCGGGGGAGGGGTGGCGGCGGTGATCGACGCCGAACACTCCCTGGATCCCGCCTATGCCCGGCGGCTGGGGGTGGATCTGGACCGGCTGCTGATTTCCCAGCCGGATTCGGGCGAACAGGCGCTGGAAATCTGCGAGTTGCTGGTCAAGTCGAACGGGGTGGACCTGGTGGTGGTCGATTCGGTGGCGGCGCTGACCCCCCGGGCGGAGCTGGAAGGGTCCATGGGCGACATCCACCTCGGGCTCCAGGCCAGGCTGATGAGCCAGGCCTTGCGGAAGCTGACCGGGGCGATAAACCGTTCCGCGGCGGTGGTGATCTTCATCAACCAGATCCGGATGCTGATCGGGACGGTCTACGGCAATCCGGAGACCACCCCCGGCGGCCGGGCCCTGCGCTTTTACGCCTCGATTCGGCTCGACATCCGCCGCCTGGAGACGCTCAAGGGCCCGGAAGGGCCGCGGGGAACCCGGGTCAGGGTCAAGGTGGTGAAAAACAAGGTGGCGCCGCCCTTCCGGCAGGCCGAATTCGAGGTCGTTTTCAACCGGGGCATCTGCCGGGAAACCGAGTTGATCGACCTGGGGGCGGAAGCCGGCCTGGTCCAGGTTTCCGGCTCCTGGTTTTCCCTGGGGGGAAACCGCCTGGGGCAGGGGAGGGAAAAGGCGGCCGAGGCGCTGGCCGCCGACCCGGCGGCGCTGGCCGCCCTGGAACGGGACATTCTGGCGAAAGCGGGAGGATAGCGGGTCGACTTTTAGAGCGTGTTGTTAAATACCGGATCGCCCGGGTTAGACAAGGAAAAAGTCGCTGGCGGGATGATTTTTGGCCGGCGGTCAGGGGTAAAAATCATCCGAGAAGCGGCTTT
>JAISYL010000228.1 GCA_031269935.1 Planctomycetota bacterium | reverse complement strand
CGGGTTATACCGCGTCAAAAGTCGCTTCCCGGATGATTTTTGCCCTTGACCTCCGGCCAAAAATCATCCCGCCGGCGCCTTTTTCCTTGTCCAACCCGGACGATCCGGTATTTAACAACCGCCTCTTAGAGTTCGCCGCCGAACACGGTAAGGGTGATGGTGGGCAAAACCTCGTCCAGATTCGCCTTGGAGACGAGGATGATGGGAACCATTATCTCCTTGGCGACCGTTTCCCCCTTGAGATGTTGGATCATGGTTTTGCCGGATTCGACGCCCATGAGATAAGGTTGCTGCATGCCGACCGCCAGCAGCTTGCCGTCGCGGAGGTACTCGATGAATTCGGGCATGCCGTCGAAGCCGAAAAGCATGACCCGGGAACCCATGCGCGAGGTCTGGATCGCCCGCACGGCCCCCACCGACGGGGAATCGGCGTGAACGAACAGCGCCTTGATGTCGGGGTTGGCGGTCAGCATGTCCTGGACGTATTTGAAGGTTTCCTCGGCCGTATAGAGCTGCATCTGCTTCAGATCCACTTCCTTGGCCCCGATTTCCTCCATCGCCTTGCGCCAGCCCCCGGCCCGCTTCTGGCCGTTGGCCCGGGCGAGGGAAAGCGACACCTGGCCGACTTCGGGGGTTTTCATGCCCTTTTCCCTGAACAGGCGCACCGCTTCCATGCCCACCTGCTGGGCTCCCTCGAAATTGTCGGAAATGATGAAGGAGACGTAATTGCCGGAATCGGTGCCGATGTCGGCGATCACCACCGGGATGCCGGCCTGTTCCGCCATCCGCAGGATGCGGGGCGCGGTGGAGGAGTCGGTGGGGGAAATCAGGATTCCGTCCACCTTGCGGGAAATCGCGTCCTGGGCGTTGGACAACTGGCGGGCGGCGTCGTTGGTGGAGTCGTAGGCGACCACGGTGTAGCCCGCCTTTTGCGCCTCGGACTCGATTCCCTTGAGAAGATAGCGCCAGAACGGCACATCCAGGGACGGGGTCAGGTAAACGATTTCGCCCGCCCGGACCGAAGCCACCGCCAGGGCCAGGATCGCCAACGCGGACAGCAGGAATTTCTTGGCCATTTCATCACTCCTTTCAAAAAAGCCACGGGATTTGGGGCGTCCGCCGTCCGGGGCGGAACGATCCGTTCAACCCTTGCGGAACAGCCTCTCCACCAGCAGGGCGGCGATAATCACCAGGCCGACGGCCGTACCCTGCCAATAGGCGTTGACCTTCATGAGATTCAGCCCGTTGCGGATCAGCACCAGCACCAGGACGCCCATGAAGGTGCCGATAATCGACCCCCTGCCCCCGGTCAGGCTGCCGCCGCCGATGACGACCGAGGCGATGGCGTCCATCTCCATGCCGGTGCCGGCGACGACGTCGACGGAAAGAATGCGGCCGGCCAGGAAGATTCCGGCCACCGCCGCCCCGGCCCCGGAAAGGACGTAGCAGAGAATCTTCACCCTGTCCACCGCTATCCCCGCCAGGCGCGCCGCCTCCTCGTTGGAGCCGATGGCGTAAATCGCGCGGCCGGTCTTGCTGAGGTTGAGAAAGATCCAGGTGACCAGGTAAAAGGCGATTAGGCAAAGAAAATTGACCGGGACGCCCATGAACTCGGCATTGCCGAGATCCTCGACGAAGCGGGGCAGGGTGCTTATCGACTTGGCGTTGGACATGACGTAGCACTGGGACCTGCCGATGGTCATCATGCCCAGGGTGGCGACGAAGGGCGCCAGCCCGGCCTTCGCCACCAATAGGCCGCTGATGCCGCCGGCGGCCGCGCCCGCCCCCAGGCAGACGGCGATGCTTCCGGCCGCGCCGACCCCCCAACCGCCGAAGGAAATGCCCAGGAGAACGGCGGAAATGCCAAGCACCGAGCCGACGGAGAGATCGATGCCGGCGGTGAGGATGACCAGCGAGGCGCCGATGGAGGCGATGCCGATGGTGACCGTCTGATCCATGAGATTGTAAAGGTTGACCGAAGTCCGGAAATGCGGGGACGCCAGGGACAGCGCCCCCGCCAGAAGGACGACAATCCCCAGCATGCGCAACTCCAACTGCGCCCCGTTCCAGGCGCGCCGGAACAGGGAGGGGCGGATTGGTTCGGACTTGGGCATCGGCGGCGTCCTCGAGATCGGATTGACGAAAAAAAAGCGCGGCTCCCGGATCAGCCTCCCCACCGCTCGACCATGCCGGCGAATTCCTCCGGGCAAGGCGAATCCGGCCGGCCGGCCGGCAGGGTGAGGCCGATATAGCCCAGGCGCCGCCCCCGGGCGTTGCGCCGCGGCCGGACAAGCGAGACGAGGGAGCCATGCGCCCGCGGGCTTCCGCCGGCCGACCCCTCGGCCACGGTGCTGTCATTCTCCATTTCCAGGGCGGCGAGACAGGTCGACCCGCGATCCACCACCGCCCCCGCCCCGAAGCCCAGACCGCCGCAGCCGTCCAGCAGGTCGAAGCAATACACCTTTCCCCGTCCGAAGTACACCCAGTAGATCGAGGCTCCCGGCCAGCGTTCGCCCAGGGCCTGGAGCAGGCGGTAGGTGCTGCGGGCCGAGGTCCGGGGGGCGGCGAACATGGTGAGCTTTTCCTCGTCCAGAATCGCCGCCTCGAATTCGGCCACTTTCCTCCCTTCCGCCAGGACCACGACGCGATCGCAAATTCCCAGCACCTCCTTGAAATCGGAGGAGATGAACAGCATGGAAATGCCCCGGGCGGCGAGGCGGCGGAGAATGGCGTAGATGTCGGAACGGGTGCCGATGTCCACCCCCTGGGTGGGCTCGTCGAGAATCAGGATTTCCGGATTGACCAGGAGCGCCCGGCCGAGCATGACCTTCTGCTGCATGCCCCCGGACAGATCGAGAATGAATTTGCGCAGGTTGCGGGGATCGAGGCGCAACTCCCCGATGATGTCCATGACCATGGGCAGCAGCCCGGCATAGCCGGTGCCGAAGCCGGGAAAGGCGGCGCTGCGGCCAAGCATGACGTTCTCCCGCACGGTGAAGTCGGGGATGGCTCCCTGGGTTTTCCGATCCTCGGGGATCATGGCCAGGCGAAGCCGGTAGGATTCGCGGGGCGTGTTATGGGTGTAGGGCTTGCCGCCCAGGATGATTTCCCCGCCCGCCCGCCGGTCGAGACCGAAAATGGCGCGGGCCGTTTCCGAGCGCCCGGCCCCCACCAAGCCGGCCAGGCCGAGGATTTCCCCCTTGCGGAGGGTGAAGGAGACGTCCTTCACCTTCGGGGGCAGGGAAAGATGTTTCACCTCCAGCGCCGTCCCGCGGTCGCCGTCCCGCGGCCGCCCGGGCGGATCCGCGGCGATTCGGCCGGCGGCTTCGCCGGCGCCGTAGAGGTCCCCGCCCAGTTCGCGACCGCTGATCAACCGGATCAAACCCGACTGATCGAGGGAGCCGATGCCCACGGATGAACAGGCGTTGTGTCCGTCCCGCAGCACCGTCACCGGATCGCAAATGGTGAATATCTCCTCCAGGCGGTGGGAGACGAACACCAGGGCCTTGTCCTGGCGGATCAGGCTTTCCATCGCCTCGAAAAGCCGTTCGGTCTCGAAGGGGGTGAGGGAAGTGGTCGGTTCGTCGAAAATGATCACCTGGGGATTCTGGCTCATGGCCTTGGCTATTTCCACCATCTGGCGGTGGGCGCTGGACAATTTCCCGGCCTCGGCGGAAAGATCGATGCCGCCGGCGGGATTCACCGCCTCCAGAAACTCCCCCGCCATCTCGAAAAGGCGGCGGCGGCGGAGGCGCCCGGGTTTGGCCAATTCGGCCAGCATGATGTTTTCGGCGACGCTCAGATGCGGGGCCAGGCTAAGCTGCTGGGTGACCATCGCCACCCCCAGGCCGAGGGCGTCGCGCGGCGATTGAATCCGCACCCGCCGGCCGCCGATGGAAATCTCGGCCCTGTCCGCCGGCAAATGGCCGGCGATGATTCTGGCGAGGGTGGACTTGCCGGCCCCGTTGGCGCCGACTAGGGCGTGGATTTCCCCTTTTCGCAGGTGCAGCCGCACCCCGTCCAGGGCCTTGGATCCCCCGAAGGATTTGTGGACGTCGTCGGCTTCCAGGTAGCTTGGCCGTTCGGGATCGGCGGCCGGGGTCCGGCCCGCCCCGGCGCCGGCGGGGGAATCAGTCGAAATCATGGACCACCGCGCGGGCCGGAGCGCCGCCGCAGCCTTTCAGCAACAGGGGAAAGCAGGTGAGATAGCGGCGCTTGCCGTCCAGCAATTCGTCCGGAATAATCAATCCTTCAAGTATCCAGACCCCGTGGGGGAGGACGGCCAGGTGGGGAGGCCTGCCCTTTTCGTCCGACCCCCACCCTCCCCAGCTCAGGGCGTCGGTGCCGACCCCCTTGACCCCGGCCTTGATCAGGAGTTCCGCCCCGGGGCCGCTCATGTAGGGATAGGCGCGCAGATATTCCTCGCCGAAGCCGTACTTCCGCCCGTAGCCGGTGCAAACGATGGCGATGTCCCCCTTCCGCACCCGATCCAGGCCCGGTTCCAAATCGGCGGGGGTTATGGGGGAGTCGGGCCTCACCGTCTCCCGCAGATCGAAAAACACCACCGGGCCGGCGAAGGAGTCGATCGGAAGCTGATCCAGCGTCTTGCCGCCGGCCAGGAAATGATAGGGCGCGTCTATGTGGGTGGCGACGTGGGTGGTGAAGCTGACCCGCTCCGCGTTGAACCCGTGGTTCACCCGCTGGAATTCCCAATCCACCGTCGTCAACCGGTGTCCGGGCCAACCGGGGCAGTTGTGATAAATCGGCTGGGTGAGATCGTAGAAACGGACTGGAAGGTTCATGATTCGCCTTTCTGTCGGCGGGCGGGCGCCCGCCTGGAATCCGGAAAGAAATCGGGTTAAGGGCTCGTAAAGAAATAAAGTTTACCGACCCCAGGGGATGCGGCGTTGAACGCCCGGGTCAATGGCTTTCGCCTGGATTGTAGCTCGCTTCGCATCCCCGTCAAATCTTTTCCATCGCCCCCCGCCGTCCGGGGCCGAACCGCGAAACCCTTTTACAAGAGGCCGCCGGACATTATAATGAAAGCCGGTCGCAAGCCGGAAGCCGGACGGGGAAAAAGGAAGCCAGCATGAGCATAAGGTTGTTTTCCACCGAGACGGGAAAAAAGGAGGAGCTTTCGCCCCGGCTGCCCGGCCGGGTGTCCATGTATGTTTGCGGCCCGACCGTCTACGATTCCTGCCATATCGGGCACGCCCGCCCGGCCGTGGTCTTCGACACCATCCGCCGCCACCTGGAATATTCCGGCCTGATCGTCACCTTCATTTCCAATATCACCGACATCGACGACAAGCTCATCGGGCGTTCCTCCGAACTGGGGGTTCCCTGGCGGATCCTGGCCCGCCGCCACCAGGACGAATACGAGCGCGACATGGCGGCCCTGGGGGTCGGGTCCCCCACCATCCGGCCCCGGGCCACCGAGCACATCGACGACATGCTGGCGCTGATTTCCGGGTTGCTGGAGAAGGGCCACGCCTATTCCACCCGGGGCGGAGTCTGGTTCGAGGTGGCGACCTTCAAGGATTACGGGCGCCTGTCCGGCCGCAGCCGGGACGACGAGAACACCGAGCACCGGGTGGAGCGGGATCCGGACAAAAGGAATCCCCAGGATTTCGCCCTATGGAAGGCGGCCAAGCCGGGGGAACCCAGTTGGGATTCGCCCTGGGGTCCCGGCCGGCCGGGCTGGCACATCGAATGTTCGGCCATGGCCGGGAAGTACTGCGACTTCCAACTCGACATCCACGGCGGCGGCGCCGATCTCGCCTTCCCCCACCACGAGAACGAACTCGCCCAATCCGAGGCCTTCAGCGGCCGCCGCTTCGTCCGCCATTGGCTCCATAACGGCTTCATCACCGTGGGAAGGGACGGGGAGGAGGCGGAGGACTCCGGCGAAAAGATGGGAAAATCCAGGAACAACGCCTTCTGGCTGCGGGACGCCTTTCGCCTGGCCAGCCCGGCCGCCCTCCGGCTCTGGATACTCGGAACCCATTACCGCATGCCGCTTCTTTACCGGCCGGAATTCCTTCGCCAAGCCGAAAATTCGCTGGAACGCATCCATAACTGCCTGGAGGAATCGGCCCGGGCCGTCGAGGCCGTACCCCCCGGCCCGGCCCCCGCCGAGGGCCTGGCCGCCGAGGCGGCCCGGGCGGAAAGCCGGTTCCGCGCCGCCCTGGACGACGATTTCAACACCCCCCTGGCGCTGGCCGCCGTCCATGACGGGGTCGGCCGGATCAACGCCGGCCTGCGGCAACGTCTCCCGGGGGAGCAAATAAGGGGAGCCCGGGAAATCCTCCTAGTCCAGCTGGAGATCCTGGGCCTGCCCCGGGAACGGCCGGCCCGGGCGGCGGACGGGGCCCCCGGCTTGGTGAACCTGTTGCTGGCCCTGCGCGGCGAAGCGCGCCGGGATCGAAATTTCACCTTGTCCGACCGCATTCGCGGGGGGTTGGCCGGACTGGGGGTGGAAATCAGGGATCGGGGCGGCGAATCGACCTGGGCCTGGAAATGAACGGAGAGGGTCCCCGGGAGATCGGGGGGAAAGGAAGAAACCGCGGTGGCGGCCAAAATAATGGACGGCGGGGCGGAGAGGGGTAAAATCCTGGCCGAGGTTTCGGCCGGGGTCGCCCGGCTGGAAAGGGAAGGGAAAAAAATCACCCTGGCCGCGGTGCTGGCCAACCGGGAGCCGGGTTCGCGGGCCTATGCCGCCAGCCAAGCCAGGATGGCCGGCGCCCACGGGATCGAACACCGGCTGGCCGAGTTCGACCCCGGCCTTCTGGAGGCCGGGCTGGTCGCGGAAATCGCCGGGCTGTCCCGGGATCCCGGAGTGTCGGGCATCATCATCCTCAATCCGCCGCCGGCGGGGATGAACCAATTCAAACTGGCCGCAGCCATGGATCCGGCCAAGGACGCCGAGGGGCTGCATCCGGTCAACCTGGGCGAATTGTGCCTGGCCGGACGGTCCGATCCCGCCCCCTGCACCGCCATGGCGGCCCTGGCCTTGATCCGGGAATCCCTGGGGAACCTTTCGGGGAAGCGGGCCCTGGTGATCGGCCGGAGCGCCGCGGTCGGCAAGCCCCTGTCGCTGTTGCTGCTGGCGGAAAACGCCACCGTGACCATTGCCCACAGCCGCACGGATTTGCGCGAAGTCATGCGCGAGGCGGAGGTGGTGGTGGCCGCGGCCGGGGCGGCCGGCACCCGCTGGCGGGCCTACGAGGCGGCTCGCCGGGCCTGGCTGGAAAACGGGGGGGAAAAGCCCCGGGAGCCGGATCTGGAACCCCTGGTCCGGGCCGACATGATCCGGCGGGGGGCGGCGGTGGTGGATATCGGCGACAACTACCTGCCGATCGGGTTCGATTCCGGGGGGGCGCCGCTTCCGGGCGCGGACGGGCGCCCCGCCCTGCGCCATGCCGGCGACGTGGATTTCGCCAAGGTCTCCGAGATTGCCGGCTTCATCACCCCGCCGCGGGGGGGGGTCGGACCGCTCACCAACGCCTTCCTGCTGCGGAACCTGGTCCGGGCGGCCCTGCGCGGCAACCGCCCCGGGCCCCGGGAAGCCGCCAAGTGATCGTATTGGGGATCGATCTGGGGGAACGCCGGGTCGGCTTCGCCGTATCCGACGAGAGGGAGCGCTTGGCCGTCCCCTCCGGATTCGCCCGGATAAACGCTCCGGCCGAGGCGCTGGCCGCGGTTGCCGCCAAGGCGAAGGCCGAGGGGGCCGGGCTGCTGGTGGTCGGCCACCCGTTGAACCTGGACGGGCGCGCCGGTCCCAAGGCCAGGGAGGCGGCGCAATTCCGCGACCGGCTGGCCGAAGCGGGTTGGAACGCCGTCCTCTGGGACGAACGGCTGACCACCCGGGAAGCGGCCCGGCTGCTCAAGGAGGCGGGCCTGAATCGCCGGCGCCGCCAGGGTCGCCTCGATTCCGAGGCGGCCCGGCTTTTGTTGGAATCGTTTTTGGCCGGGAGCCGCAAGCGTCCGCCCTGACGAGCCCTTATTGGCCGGCGGGGGCGCTTCCCCAAAGGCGTACCGGCTTGGCTCCGGGAAAATAGACCCCCAGGATATCGAGAAAATTATAGCCCAGCTTGTCGGCCGCGTACAAGGCGCCGTATTGGCAAAGGCCGACCCCGTGCCCCCAGCCGTAGCCGGAAAAGGTTATCCTCGCCTGGTCGCCCCCCTCGATGGACAGGTAGGTGCTGGAGATGTTCTGGCGATCCGCTCCCATGGCCAGCCGGAAGTCGTTGGCCGGCAGGCGGACATTGCCGCCGCGATCGCCGGCCAGGGTCAATTCGACGCTCACCAGCCTCCCCAGCCTCCGGCCCATGGGATTGCCCCGGGAATCCAGTCCCTGGAGCACCCGGATTTCGCCGGGCCGCTTCAGCAGGCCGGCTTTCCGCAACCGGGCCTCGATTTCCTGCCGGGAGTAGGTCGCCCGCCAGGAGGTGGGGTTGTTTTTCTGGTTGGAGCAGCGCGGGCAGCCAACCCCGGACAGGGCGAGAATCGGGGTCTTGGTGAACACCCACCTGGCGTCGGCCGTGAAGCCGCCGCATTCGGAATGGAAAAAAGTCTTGATCAGGGCGTTTTTCTCGGTCAGGACCACCCCGGCGGTGGAATCTACGGCCCGGCGCACCAGCGGTTCCGCGGTTGGGGAAGGCTTCCACACCTGTGATCGGGTGTCGGCGTGGACGTCGTATTCCTCGTTGGCGCGGCTCCGGATCGAGAAATAGGCGAAGGAGCGGCTCGCCACGGCCTGGGCCCGGATAGCCTCCAGCGGCCAATTTCCGGGAATTTCCCCCGCCACCACTCCGTAAAGGTATTCCTCGATCGGCAAGCGGGTCAAAATCCGCAGGCGGGGGGACGGCTTACCCTCGGCGGCGACGTGAGTGCCGGAAATTTCGATCTCGCGGGGCAGGTTCAGGGAGGTTTCGCCGTTTCCCGACTTCCAGGTCAGGCGCAGGGGTTGGTTGTCCAGGCTTTTCAGGCTGGCCCGGACATATTGATCCCCCCCCAGCCTGATTCCCTGGCCGGTGGGGGAGACCTCCACCGACACCGACTGACTGAAATCGCCGCGGTGGCGGCGCAAGTCCGACCCCACGGCGTTGATGGCGATGCGGCCGTTTATGGTCAATACGGCCCGATCCAGGGATTCGGCGATCAGAACCCGGATTTCCGGCTCCCCCCGATCGCGTCCCGGCAGGTTGGCGGCGAGGAGATCGCCGCCGGCCCGGGACAGCCCCGGGTCCGGCGCCTCCAGGAAGGCGAGATGGAAAAATCCCGCCCCGAACAGGAGCAGGACCAGCATTCTGAACAGCCAGCCTAGCATAGACGGTCCCTCGGCGGTCTGGAGGCATTCCCGGGAAGCGCCGTTTTCCCCCGCCCATCCGGATCCGGGGCGGCCCCCTTCTCAGGATAAGGGCGAAGGCTCCCGATTGCCCCGATAGCAATGTTTGCGATTCCCAAGGTGGCGTTCCTCCTCGGAAAAAATGCAGCCGCAATATTGCTGCTTATAGATGCCCCGCAGCCTTTCCTCACTCGGCCGGATCCATCCCCGGCCGGAGTCGTGAAATTCGAGGCCGAACCTGGCCGCCGTTTCGCCGCCGATTTCCGCCACCAGGGCGCGATCCTGCTCCCGGCTGGCCAGGAGAGTGGTGGAAAAGGCGGCGATGCCGCCGGCGCGGGCCGTCTCCGCCGTCCGCTCCAGCCGCAGGCGGTAACAGCGGGCGCAACGATCCTTGCGGGCGGGCGGAACCACCCCCCGGTTCAGCACCCGCTCCAGGAATAGCCGCAGGCCATAATCGGATACAATTTCCGCCGGAAGGGGATCCCTTTCAAGATATACCCGCAGGGCCTTTTCCCGGCGGCGGAACTCCAGGAGGGGATGAATGTTGGGATTGAAGAAAAAAATTCCGGACGGCCGGGGGACGGGGGAGGCGATCCTGGCCGAGGCCAGGCAGGGGGCGCAGCAAACGTGCAAGAGGGGCGAAGGCGTTTCGTTCAAATCGGCATCTCCCGGGCGGGCGGCCCTGGCCGGGGGGGCGATCACCTTCCGGAACGGGCGCCTATCCGCCCGCCGGGGGGCATCGGAGGGGATCCCGGAATTCGCGGCGAAAAATTGATAAACCTATTGACAAGCGCCCTCCCATAATTTATTATACGTTCAAATAAGCGGGAGGGAAGAGCCGGGGGAATGCCGGGGGTATTTTTTCGCGAGCCTCCGGGATCGGACAAACGATATCGCGGGGTGGAGCAGTCTGGTAGCTCGTCGGGCTCATAACCCGGAGGCCGCAGGTTCAAATCCTGCCCCCGCTACCAATATTACCAAGGGTTTACGAGAACGCTCGTAAACCCTTTTCCATTTTCTAACCTATTTCTAACCACGTCGCAAAATTGGTCTGAAAACTTTCCGGCATTTGAAAGTCGGGGGAAAAGTGGTTAGAATGCCCGATTGCGCCGCCGGTTACCGATCCTTTTTTTGGCGTTTGATACGCGCTCGGGGCAACGCCGGCAAATTCAGGAACGGGAGGGATGTATGGGCATTTATTCCTCTATCCGTCAAGCGACGTTCGCCGACTGCGACACGGTTCGACGCATCGCCCATGCCGCGTATGCGCTCTATCTTCCGCGTATGGATCGTGAACCGGCTCCCCTGCTTGAG
The DNA here is from genome assembly GCA_031269935.1 of Planctomycetota bacterium. GTDB lineage: Bacteria > Planctomycetota > SZUA-567 > SZUA-567 > SZUA-567 > JAJBSZ01. The sequence goes on along the minus strand of JAISYL010000228.1, from coordinate 14,148 downwards.
AATTACGAAGCTCGCGCGGGCGAGGGAGTACTCTATGTTCTTGAGGTGGGGAGTGAGATTGTGGGCTTCGTCGTCTTGGTTCTGAAAGACAACGCCATGCTGCTGGGCAACCTCGCCGTCGCTCTGGATGCGCAAGAGCGGGGATACGGCCGGATGCTTGTGGAATTCGCGGAAAGCCGGACTCTCGCCGCAGGAGCGACGGAGTTGCAGCTCTACACGAATGTTGTGATGCATGAAAACTTGGCCTTGTATGCCCACCTCGGCTTTATTGAGACCCATCGCGCCGAGGAAAATGGCTACCGGCGGGTCTTCATGTCCAAAAAACTGTCCAGGTGTAACAGGAGGCAGGACCAATTTAACTGACCATGCCTGCGGAGGATGCAAGGGACCGAATCCCTGTGATCCGTGCGCCGTCCATGATGTGTTTGAGGTTGGGTTGAAAATTTCAATTTCGGAGAGGTGGCATGGCAACACTGCATTTGATGGTTGGATTGCGGGCTGGTTCTGTTTTTACCCCATCTTGACCATTTCGGGATATATTCGTTCGAGGCGGATGCCAAGCGGTTTTCACCCTGGGATGCGACCCGCATCCACTAGGTCCTGGTCACCAACGGGCAGCGTTGGATGGCATTTGTTCGGGATCTCGACGGACGGATGTTTGTCCGCGAATCATTCGTCTCGCCCGAAAACCTTTCCGCCGGTGTTTGGCAGGACTCGCCGCCGGCTCTGTCCGGGTTTGACCAATGCCTGGCCAGGGCACTCATGCCATGGAACCAGCTCGAAACGCCTGACATATTAGGGGCATTTTTCGCATCCTATGCCAAATCCTGCCTTATCGACTCCATCGGCGATGCCGATCATGGGAGAATACTGGCATCCTACGCGATCGCGCTGGAAAACAGGCTTGGCGTGACCTATACCGGTTTGGGCGAAAAGCTGTTTCGGCGCTATCATTTCGTCGCCGCCGCATTGCTCGACAAGGCCGCCGCTGTTCTGCAAGAGCGATGGAAGTCACCCCTTGAAACCATTGTGCCTGAAGATGTGGCCTACCTGCACACAAAGGTGCGGGCGGTGAAACACCCGATGGAACTGGACCACATCCGGCTTGTCGCGGATATCGCCCTCGATTATGCACACAGAGCCTTCGGGCCGGACACGGAGCATGACGGGATTCCGGTCGCGGAAATCCTCTGGTATTACATGCTGGCCGTCCTTTTCACCCCGGCATATTTCCAGGAAAACGCCGACGCCCTGCGCCGCGACTGGCCGAGAATACCTTTCCCCTTCTGGAAGCGCCCTGGAAAAGCAAGGCAGTCCGGAAACAGCAGTTTGTCGTTCTTCATGCACCAGGGAAGGCGGATCGCCGAGTTGCTGGCGATGCGGCCGCTCAAGCCTGACGAGTGGCCAGTACTGGATACCGTCGCCGTGCTTGCCAGCGATGACGGGACGCCGGTTCACAGGGGAGAATGGCCGTTGTCCCCGGTGTGGAGCGTGAAGAGCAAGATAAACGCGGTACGCCCCGGCAAGGGTGAAACGCATTCGCGCACGTATACCGCGAAAGAAGAGGATGAGCTGGCCGCCACGCTCCGCAATTACCGCATCGACTGGCAAAGCGTGCGGGAAGCGTTCGGCTCGAAAACGGTGGATGTCGTCCTTTGCGATGGCGTATGCTGGAAAAACATTCCGGAAGTGGTCTGGGAGTTCGAAATCGGTGGGTACAAGGTGCTGCGGAAGTGGCTTTCCTATCGCGGGGCGAATGTTTTCGGGCAAAACTTCTCCATGGAAGACTCCGTCGTATTTTCCGACATAGCCAGGCGGCTGGTCATTCTCATTCTCATTGGGCTGGCGCTGGATTATGCGTAGCCAAGGCTGGTGCAAGACGCGGGAAAATAGACTCTTTGGCGAAGCGGGAAAGCTATTTGCCCACCAATATAAGATAACGCCAAAATGGCCTTTTTTTTACCGATTGAACGGATGATGCCGCCCAAACAGTGGCTATGCGCATCCTCAATATATTATAACGCCGTTTTGCCCTTTTTTTTACTCCGACGAACGTAACGTGGATATATGACGGGAACAACGAACGCGGCGATACCAGGGAATAGCCGCGAGTCGCGTGCGACCACGATACGCCTCCATTCTGAAACATATTTCCTTCATTTCATATCCATACTGCCCAGCGGAAACGAACCGGGGTTGACCCAAACGGTCAACCCCGGAGGTGATACTTGGAGAACTGGAGGCGCCCAGAACGACAGCCCCACCGACGCGTTCAGGTTATGCCCCTTGAAGCCCGAGTGGGTTTCGTACTCGTACAAAAAGTTGTTCAAGCGCGAACGCGCTTCAACAACGACAAGAAAAGGGGATTGGTCAGTTTATGAATAGGCGTTGGTCGCAGGTGGGCGAGACCATCACGTATGCCCTTCAATAGGAAAGCCATCTTACCGAGCGTCCCGTGGCCATCCAGCAACCGACTAAGGTAGCCCAATTCCAGTTCTCTGGGATCTTCCGTGGTGCGAATTTGACTGCCTTCGTAAATCGTGAAGGGCGGTTGAATGAAAGCGGCCCCTTCCGCTAGCAGGAGGAGTCGCATCTCCTCCAACAGGGGGAAGACCTCCCGAATTTGTCCGCGCCATATCCGTCGCGACCATTCATCAGCAGTTTCCGTTCCTGTCGTCATAGAAAGTTTCTCGGGTGGGACACCGTCATATCCGTCCAGCGCCCGAGCGTGATCCAGTAATAGCGGCATATCCAATCGTGATAAGTGCTCGACGAACAGAATATCGTCTTCCGCCAAGCTAGCGATTACGGAAACCGCGAGTTCGTGGTACCATGGGTGCTGCACCCGAGTTCCCGTGCGGACGTTCCAGACATATGCCTCCACATCTCGCCTTGAAAGGCTCCCCTGCCACCGGAGGCATCGCAATAGGATGTCGCTTTCAGAGGCGGACGGTTCGACGCCGCTGCCGGCCAAACAGAAAACCGGCGGATCCTCAATGAATTCGCTACTCCGAAGTATGGCGGCATAGTCTTTCAGAAAATCCCACCAGACTTCCAGTTCCCCATCGTCTGCCCATATCCAGAACCAGCGCCCGCTCAATCCAGTGGCCAGTCCCCTCAGCGTGCCTCCGTCCGTCCTATCTTCGTCGGGTATCAGCGCCCATAGGGTGGGAATAGCGCCAAGGGGATTAAGGAGCTCCACTTCTTCCAAATACGGGCCGCCGCATCCGGCGATACGGGTTTTTAGTTCCGGCAAGAACGCGTCCCGAATCCCTTCCGGCAACACAATACGCACGTTGCACGCCTCTTCCATGCGGGTGCAAACCTCGTCCAGCATATTGATGGGCCCCGGAAGACGAAACCAGAGGGAGTTCATACCTGCGCCCTTGGCGAAAGCAGACGGAAAATGCTGTTGATCCGCCACCGTTGTGTCCCGCCCGAATTCGACACCGGACGCACATAGCCCAAAGCCTCCGCCCAATGCCAGAACAGGTCGAAGCGATGCCCCGAATCAGTTCCCTCGGCCACAACCCCCCGCAACTCGTCCAGATCGATGTCAGTCTCGCCATAACCGCGTTCGTCCACGCGGTCCATGAAGTCCTGGTACAGCTCGACTATATCACGGAAGAGCTCTACCCTGTCTCCGGCAAGACCGAAGGATTTATTCCAAATCGAGGAGGCGTTTCCGGATGTTTCAGCCATCCAAGCAGCGGCAGTATCCTCCTTGTCCAAGGAGGTTTTGCAAGACTTGAGAAGCTCCCCCCACCCGCCGGAATATAGCATGAGCGTCTGACGGTGCTTGCCGGGGTCAGCGACCTGAAGCGAATCAAGCCACTGTTCCACCGTGTTTCCGTGCCAGGGGCCGAGAGTAAGTAGCTTGAAACGCTCACCCCGAACTATGGCGGGGGAGGGATTCGGGAGTGACTCAAACCAGGATGCGGCATGGGCGGGATCGCCTAGGAAAACTACTTTTACTTGGCGGTTCTTGCCGAAGTGATTGCCAGGATATTTTTTCAAGGCGAAATTCACCCATTCGCGGGTCCAAATACAATCATGCGGAATCACAAGGTAGAGCCACGTGTCCGATGGGGCTGTTCTGATGCGCGGCATCAGCCATTCCTCATAGGACTCCTGTCGACTGAAATGTTCCACCGGCGTTACCTCCACCTTTACCTGAGGCGCAAACTCCAACGCCTTCGTCACATGCTCGATCCCTGCAGCTTGACAACCAAACACCAGCGCAACGTCATAGTCGGATTCCTGCAACTGCAACCACTGGGCCTCGGTAAGGGGGCTTCGCCGATCTCCTCCCGACAACTTCACCCTAAATTGTTCCGGGCTGTAGGCGACCTCGCCAGGGCGCAGGGCCACTTCCTCGAGCTGTTTCTCGATTTCTTCGGCACTGCCGAGCAGGCTCAATACATTGCTGTTGCGCAGGGTATAGCCCTCGCTATTTTCTGGAGCGAGGATGCCCAGCCCCTCCATTTCGTCCAGCAAGACATGGAAATCTTCGCGACTGTCCTGCCCAGAAAAGCCCTGAGGCCACCACCATAAAGCGCCGTTGCGGATGACGTTCAGCGACAGGCAACGCCGTCCGGAAGTGTCTCCCAACAGTTCGAAGGCGATGAAAAGCGCAAGAAACCGATAGCGCCAATCCAAATTCAGTGACCATTTGAAACGCGTAAGGATATCCCCCCGACTCTTGTAGTAGGCGTCCTGTACATGGGCGTGGGTTATAACGTAGGGAGGAGTATCCTTGGTGGAAAAGGAGGCGTTGCGTTGAAGGTTCTCCAAGAGCTGCTTGCAAAGGATCTGTATGAGACTGGGATAATAGTTTGTATGAGCCAGCAGCGTAAGCCGCGTGCTGTCATTGTCGAATCGATATCCCAGAGCCTGCAACGGCGTATCGACCATCCGCAGCGCTTCGTGTGTTTCGTCCCCGGTGAACGCCCCCACGCAGATGGGATCGCCGAAATGAGCCAGCGGTGTGTTGGCTTCCCGGGCTGTGCGCTGCACATTGTGCAGTCCGGCGAAGACCACCTTGAAACGCTTGCCCATTTCGTTCATGATGCTCTTGAATTCCCCAACAACGCGCCAGTCGTTGATTCGGTCGGCATGCAGGAAATCGTCCGCTTCATCCAGAAATACTACGACCCTTCCTTCCGGTCGATCGTTCAGCCATTTTTTTAAATTCTCTTTGAATGTGGAACCCTTGACTGTTTTGGGATCCATGATCCCAGGCTTGATCTCGGCGAGTTTATCCGCCAGAACCGCCCAGAGTTGATCGGGGGAACGCGAACTTCCGAATTGGGTTTTGCCGTCGTGCTTCAAATCAAGGTACAACCCGATACTGTCGCGCTCGGGATGATGGATTTCACGTTCGGCGGTACGCAGGAGAACGGTTTTTCCCAACTGTCGCCCGCCGTAGATCAGGCAGGCATCGTGATAGCAGATCGATTCCAGTTGCTGCGCGCGCCCATAGAACATTTCGGGAGGAAGCCCGGAGCCACTTGTGCTGCTGTAAGGCTGGGCGATCGTGAAAGGCAGCGCAGAACGGAAGAGCGCCGCCAAGCGCTGGCGTTGGCCATAAAGGAAGAGCATGAGGTGATTGTCCACCACCAGAAAGGACTGCCGGGAGTTCGACCGGCGATTCTCATGCGCCAGAGCGCGTCTCCGATTCAAGTCCATTTGACCAAAATAGAAGACAATAGTCGGATGGACTTTCCCGCCTTTGTTGCAGGCATTGACCTTGTTGCGAATAACATGCTCGGCAGGCTGGTTCCAGAGACAAAGCAGATTGTATATGCCGCCCGCCTCCGACCCCCAGAAAGGAATGGGGCATATTTCGCGCCTGTTCAACGGCGTGGTTTCAATCACAAATCGTGCCACATCCTTTTCCAATTCCTCTCCCGGAGAATCTTGGACCCGAACCTTGCCGAACTCGAGTCCGGTTAGTATCTTCTCCACCAATTCGGCGCGATGTTTGCGTTTGTCGGCACCGCGGCACTTGAATAACCGGTGATAATCCTCAATCACCTGAAGGTCTTTTTTGTTGTCATCGTCAACGTGTTGGCGGTTGTCGTTCTCGCGACAAAGATGGGGACCGAGATGTCGGGCAATCTCAAACAGTGGACGCCTAGTCAGCTCCTCGGGGATAAGTGAACCAATCTTTGCCAGGAAATCAGGGAAGAAAGCTTCACCCTCAGATCCCTCGGCCGTTATGGTAAGCTGGCTGTTTTCACCAAGGCGTGCGGCTCTTTCTTCAGCGACCAACAGGTTGCCGGCCTCCAGTTCCCTCTCAATCAACTTCCGATCGACATCCGTGCATTGGGAATTACGATCCATATCCTGGCGAATTTTTTCAACACGCATCTGCCGATTTTCGTCGATCCGGGCATCCATTTTGCGAATACGGGCTTCAAGCGCCGTGAAATCCTCCAGAGTTTCAAGCACCACTGGCAAGTCGAAGTCGATCATGTCACGGTCAGTGAGCAGGCCATCGCAGTACGCGCGATTGAGACGGTTCCTTGCCTGCTCCATGGCAACACCACATTTGATGCGCCGGTGACTCAAGCGTTTGTCAAGCTCCGCCATCCGCGCCGAAAGATCATACGCAGGCTGTTGTGTGTGCAAAATGCGCAGAGCGGCGCGAGCGTTGATGAAGTTGCCTGCCTTCTCCTGACGCACAGCCACCGTCTCCCAATCCGCGGTGTCCTCCCCGGCGGCTTTTAGCAGGGTGGAAAAATCTGCGGACCATGCTGCAACACCGGATAAGGCCGGGGGTAATCGCCCTTCGTCAAACCCTTCAAGCGAAAGCCCCGGAATACGTAGGAGATTGACGTTGGTAAAGGGAAGCGCCACGTTTTCCATGTCATCGGTGGGATTGAACAGGTATTGCAACCGCAAAAGACTTCGTTCGGCTACGGCATAGGCCGCAGCCAGAAAGGAATCGGCTGTGGTTCGCCGCGAAGCCAGCCAGTCAATGAACTTGGGCAGATGCCTTTCGATTTGATGCCGGAAATCGGTGATATTCTTGCTAAAGTTGGCGGATATGGCTTCAGGCTCGGAGGATAGGAGAACCAGCCATTGGGCGTACATGGCCCGCGGTTCCTTCAGATGGTTGCGGAGTCCGGTGATGGCGCGTGCATCAATGGGACGCAGCCGGGCACCTTTTCTGAGTTCGGCGTCAGTTTTGTGAATTTGCGTCTTGAGGAAAGAATCTTTACTCCAGTTGTCAACGATTCGCCGCGCATTGTCCTTGTCCGCTTCCGTGGGTTTGAGTTGTCCCAGACAGGCGATCAGCTTTCCTAAATCGTTTTCCGGACGTAGCCATTCCCGCCAAACCTTGGTGGCTGCGTCGAAAATGATGCTGGCCTGCATGGTTGAGTTTTGCCACTGCTCAAGATTGAGCAAAAAGTCGTCCCAACGTTTCTGCCACTCTGCGCGGCGAAGAATGCCTTGACGCAGGACGGTGAAGTCGATGTTACGGTTGGCCACATCAAGGGCGATTTGTATTAGTTGCTGCCCATCCGGGTTGCCCAGGCCCTCGCTATTGTCAACCAAGGTACGGGCATCGGGAGTTTTAAGGGAGAATAGGGGAATAAGGCCGGCGGCCAGCGAAACAGCTTGGCGCACTTCGGCTGTCACTTCTGGAATGTCGGCGACATAGAAGTCCGTTGCCGTATGGAGAACGGCTTCATACTCCATGGCGATTTTCTCGTCGCGAGGAGCGGTGACGTTGGCCAGTGCCAGAGCCCGCAATCCCGATGCCGAAGGCCATGGCCGCTTTCCGGCTTCCTCTTGGCAGAGCGTCCAATAATATGCCAAATCCATACGATCATTGCGCATCATCCGCCAAGCGAAATCATCCTCATGACCCGCAGTTCTCTGTTTTGACGAGTTGTCCTCGTCCGCCGGCTTGGTCGGCGGCGGATCTGCATCCACCGAACACGCATGATTATCCCTGGCAATGGCGGCAGTCACCTGTGGCTTAACCGCCTGGGGGACAGGCGGCTCGGCTGATATTTTTGTCGGGATCGATATCTCTGTCGTGCATCTGGGTTCGCTCTTGGACGCGGTTGACAAACCGGCGTCGCTGAATACCTTCTTGGATTCAGACACAGATGACGCTTCTTGCTCAGCATATGCGACAGGCGCATAAGGATTAGAGGCGGTTGTCACTACAGATATAACATCGGGCGAAAGATCGGGTTCGACACAAACGGAGTCAGATGGCACAACAAATCCTTCCTCCAAAACGCCGGCAAAGTTGGGCATTCGCCAGTGTTCACGCAAGGCTGCCAGGATACTGCGAAGACGTTCCTCACTCTCCGCCTGTTCGACCCACCAAGCCCACCAACTCAGTGGCGTGTCTTCTGTTTCGCCAGGAAACTGCAAATTGGCATCCCCTGTCGCTGCTTTGCGGAGTTCCTGAAGCGCTTCGACAATCTTCTCCCTGCGACGCCGAAGAATGACGCCAACGCCTGCAACAGGTTGCTCGCCAAGCCATCGCGCCAGCGCTTCAAACCATACTATGCGGCGTGAATAAAGTTCTTCATGCCGGACACGCTCCATGGCTTGAATCGACGCCCATACGCTTCTCCATGCCTCGGTTCCCCGCCATGCGGTCATATCAGCCAATCCTGCCGCCCGCACCGCACTCTGAAGAAGATTGTTCAGACGTTGCGCTTCCTTCTCGACGGCGCCGGTCAAGCGCTCCACCTCGCGGGCTGTTTTTTCCAACTCCGACGAATTGTTGGAGAGCAAACCTTCCGCCGCCTCGCGCCACTGCTCTAAAAGCGTATGAAAGTAGTTGAAGTCATCGTTGGGAGTATCGCCGTCGGAATCAGAAACCGTTGGCGTCTCCTGGTCGCTGTCGGCGGACGTGTCTTTCATAGTATCGCTGGAAATGGCGGGCTTCGGCTGTTCGCACTGCGAATATGACTCGGATGCTACGGAGGATATGGGTTGCTCCGTGAACAGGAGTGGATTTTTGCAGCGCAGAGTTGCTTCATACAGGGCAAGATCGCGGGCCATATCGTGCGCACGCAGTTGTCCTATGAGATCTGTTCTTGCCGATGCCGCAGGCAAGTCGGGGTGTTCAAGGGTTTTAGCCTTAAGGAGTTCCAAAAAATCATCGTTGAGTTCAGGGCGAATGGACACGAAGTACGTGGCAAGCCAGTCCAAAAGCAAATCGCAATCGTCACGTAAAAAGATGTTGGAAATCCGTCGCCAATGCGTATCGAGCCATCTTTTTTGCCGCAGAGAGTCGAAGCGGAACCCGTGATCAGGACAGCCGTTGCGCGAAAGAAATCCGGCGGCATGCAATGTTTGGTAAACGACCTTGGGCATTGCCTGGGGATCCGAAAACTGATGGAAAACTGCGTATAGAATACGGAATTGCCCTTCCTCGTCGTTTCGCCAAGTGTTTTTAAGCACTTGCAAGGCGCTGGGATCCCCGGCAGCATAATCTCCACCATGCGCAAGTTCCCGATCGGAGGCGTTTGTCATACGCTTTCCCTTCATGTATGTCAAAGTATGCATTTATCGGCGAAATAGTCGACACCGTATATTGTTGCCGGAACCCGGCATATGGTCAAGTGGATAAATGACTTTCCCTGGAGAAGCCGGGGTCCAGGGAATCCTTCCCGTGAAGACTATGCGAAATCGGTATAACCCCGCAAACACGCCATGCTTGACGGTAAACGAGTGAGCAATTATTATTGTCGTTTAGTAAAACACTCGCAACAGTTGCAGGCTTGAGAAAACGGCAAGGCTCACCGATAAAGGCTCAATTTGTGGATAGGGCACAGGAGCGCCATACAGGGAAGTTGCTGACCGCCCGCGAAGCCTGCGCTACGTATGGCGATTTTGGCAGACGAGAGTATGTCTGCCTGTGTTGTGGAAATGAAGTCATCCTCGTTCGCTCCCGACTGCGCAACCCCCATTTCAAGCATCGCAAAGGCAACAATGGATTTGAGGACTGCGAGAATTACCTGGGCCTCGGCTTCGGGACGCCTACTGACCGTCCCGCTGACTCCGACCGGATTCCCCTCGATAAATCATGGCCGGACTGGACCGACTCCGGTAGGCGGTCGGACGGCGGCACCGAAGCGGAGGAGTTCAGGCAAGCTGCCTTTGTCGTCGAAGAACTGGAGTTGATGGCATACTGGGAGGACGATCCGCAGGGTCCCCTCGATCTTGTCGCCGTGTCCACTGCCCAGCCGAGCGATTCTGCAGAGGGGCGTCTTGCCGGACGATTGCGTTCCACCGGATATCTAGTGGGGGTTTTCGACGGATTCTGCGATGCCTATCTCATCACAACTATAGTGGAGACGGGTGACTGCGTGGCTTTGCTCGGTCCGAAGGGCGTGGTGGACAGGCAGGCTGAGGAGTTGGGCGCGCTGTTCCGGCAATTGGGTATGGAACATGGACTGGAAGTCGTGAACCACCCGGAGTTGTCGGGGTTACCGGACGGCTGGGCGCTTCTTAGGACGACATTGCCGGATGGCCTTTTGGTCGGCGACTTGCCCTGGATTCTATCTTCTCCCTATTCATTGCGGGGAGGATGGGCTTGGCGGCATAGAGTCTATTTCCCGGACGCACCGCCGGAGATAATCCGATCCGCCGCGGCCGTCGATGGCCGCTGGCAAGTTCGCCGCCTTGACCGTGAAGGAAGGGAGGATTGGCCTGTCATCGAAGATTCGCAAGCCGACACGTTGCCCGCCGCCACATTCGACAGACCAGCGCGATATCAAGTCAGGGTCGAGGGAATGAAAGCTTGTTCGCTGGTTCTGGAAGAACCCAGGTGGAGTTTCGGAGAGTGGAGTGAACAATCCACGACCGAGGGTGGGTGGTACTGGCAGCCTGACTCCTGGCCCGCATCCACAAATTCAAATTTGAATTCCGCCTCCAGATTGTTCGGCGCCTTGGTGGAAAACCGTTTTCCCGAATCGTCCGCCCATAGCATACCGGAGAACCCCGATGGTTATCCGGAGCGGATATGGCTTCGGTTAGCCGCCGATGCAGCAATTCGTCCTCTTGAAACGCCGATTGCCGCAAACAGCCACGCTTTCGGAGAGCATGAACTGTACCGCCACCTGCGAAACATCAGAGGAGGACGGCGATGACCCAATTTTTCGGGGTGTTCCACGCCAAACCCGATGCCCGATACGGCCAAATCGCGGTTCTGGGTCGCACAGACGGAACGCCCATGGAAGCGGTGTCCGAATTTCCACCGAGGGGCCGGGTCTTCTGCCCCAATCTTCCGGACTTTCTGCCTTCGCAACCCGGATTGTTTGTCACCTTCGAGCGGGAGCCTAGTCAAAAACGCGATCCTTCTCCCAACGACGACCTTTTTCTGGCCAATCCGAGATCGATAATTCCATTCGGAGCCCAAGTGCTTGCCGTGCCCGAAGAGGAGTGGTCGGGCATTCCTCCGCGATTTGCCGCCGAGAATCACAAAGCACCGGATCGGCAGACGGTGTATATCCGCACCACATGGAAACATCGTCCCGCCGTAGTTGGACCGTGGAAATCTTCTGGCGCACTCTGGATTCCCAAGGAGAACGGTCGGTTGTGGCATTGGCTGCCGCCCGCCTTTCCCCGAACCCTGTCCAATGATGGTTGGGAATATGTGCCGAGCCCCTTGCCGAAAGGGGAGCATATCCTTGACGCGTCGGATGCCGACAGCCTGGTCAAGTGGTGGAAAAAGCAGCTCCGCGGCATTGATGAATACCGGACGATCATGGACCGGCTCGATCGCGATATACATGGCTGGACCGACGCGTTAAAGAAATTGCTGTCGGAGAGTCAGGACGGCGCCAACGCGCAGCTCAATCGGCAGAAACTGGGAAAAATCATTTCTCTGTTCGACCAGTTTGAATGGCGGGAGGAAGAATGGCGGCGATTGTTGCGTTCTGATGCGGGGCAAGCCGCTCTGGCGCACTGCATTCGCACCCGAGTCGATGAATGGGAGCCTCAGGCTAGAAACCGACTTGAAGAGCATCTTGCGGAGACGAAAGCAGAACTGGCGCGTATTCAGAACAGTCTCGACGACAAGCGACTCGAACTCGAGGATGTCGACCGCAAACTGGAGGCTGTGCGCGAGACGTCCGAACATCTTCGGGGTGAACGAACACGCCTGCTTCGCGATGCCGCGCTCCTGCGTGAACTGCTTGGCGACGCGCCCAGCTCATCGGCGACGTCATCGCCGTCCGCCCCTGGGCGAGTTGCCGCCAGACCGGCTGCGGACGATGGAGAGGACGTGTGGGCACCTGCCTTGACGGTCCTAGCCGAGCCGGCGGTGTTGAACAGTGACGCGTTTGTGACCAACCGGCTGGCCCCGGTACTGGGCGCTTGGGAGCCGGAAGCGCGTAAAACGGACGCCTGTAATTTTCATGCCGTTCTGTTGTCCTGCCGCGCCGTGCGGGTGCCGCATGTGGGCTGGACGCGTGCGTATAAGGAGGCGATAGGGGCGACGGCGGAAATGGCGGTGATCGTCGGTTCGCCTCAATGGTCTACATTCCACGACGTGTGGCGAGCCGGGTTGGGTTGCGTCTGGTGTGCGGCGGAATGCCACACCGACAGGCTTTTTCTCCTCCACGTGCGGGAGTTGGCCCTGTCCTTCGCCGACGCATGGATCCACCCGCTCCTCGATCTGCTGTCCGGCCACGCTTCGGCTCTGCCGGTAGCGGGGCGGCCCGGATGGCCGGACAATCTTCGCCTGTGCTGGTCGGAAGGAGGAGTGGCGAATAGGGACCGGTTTTCGCTGTCGGATGAGGTTATCGCACACTTTCCGGTGTTGCGGGCAACCGGCGGGTATCAGTTTTCGGAACCGCAGCAGCTGGGCGGGGCGGTTGTTGTGGAGCCATGGCGCCGATGGAAGGGCGTTCCAGCCGGGGAGTCGGTCGACTTTTCCGAGTTCAATACCCGCCCCCCCGGGTCCACCGACAGGTTGGTGCGCGAAGACACCCGAAGGATCGCCGTACGGCTGGCCGAACTGGCTGGCAAAAACAGGGCATCTGGTGAATACCTTAAGGATGCATTGGATCTCCGATGGCCGGCATGGCGAACCGAATCTTTCGGGACGGCCCTCGCATGAACAATGCGTCTGAGAGCGAATTTCTCCTTCGCTGGCTGTCGGCGCGGAGCCGACGGATGCGGGATTTCGGGCGCGACGCCGTCGATCGGATCCTCTCCGCGACTCATCCCATAGACAACGGGGTTGAAGGGCGCGCTTGGGAGCGTTTTTCCCGATATTTCCTACCGCTGCTGCGATTGGGACATGTTGAACAGGTTTCCGAGAGGCGTTACCGGGTTTGCCCACCCATCCTACGCTGGCACGCGGAATCTGAGTGTGCATCGTGGTTCGGAGCGCGTGCGGGGGCGGCTTTGGAGAAATTCGAAAAAGCGGGTCGGGGTAGGACCGAACGCCTTCCCGGCCATCCCGGATATCCGCAACGCTGGCGGATCTGGGGATCGCGCGAGACATGCGCCGCAGTAGCGGACGAACTTGGCGTCGTTTTTTCTGATAAACCGATTCTTCCATTTTTTCGCTGTTTACCATCCATTTCGCAAGCATTGACCGGAGTGTCGCGCCCTGAGCCGCTGCCAAAGGGAACGACCCGCGAGGACCGCCGAAGATTGGAGAAGTCTGGCTGCCACTCCTTGCGAATCGGAAACAACGACCCGTGGGCCTATTGGTGGGTGCCCATGGACGGCGCCCCGCCGCGTTACCTTCCGGACGACGAATCCATTTGCATGGCTCGGTGGCATGCGAAATGGAGACGGGTAAAAGGCTGGTCCGGTTCCGAAGGGCTCCGTTATGAATCGGAATCAAAGAGGTTGATCGTACCCATCTGGTCCGGTGTACCGTTGCCGACCGTGGTGGAGCGCTTACTGAACCTAGAAACTGGTGGTCCGGAGGAATCGGAGCAGTTCCAGTTCGCCTCGACGCCTCCAGATGTGGCAGTGGAGGCGTTGCGCGTGCTTGCCCAATGAGCAACATGGAAGGATATGGGTATTTACTTGACTCCACCACCCACTAGATGTTGTGTTTTGTGATTTCATCAAAGCTAACTGGTTTTACTTGAACTGCTTGCTGGGCCAATCGGTAGAACAGCTTTCCGCGTGACTTCGACGTTCGCC
>JAISYL010000223.1 GCA_031269935.1 Planctomycetota bacterium | reverse complement strand
TGATAGCGGTAACCCATGTAGACGAAGAAGCACAGGAGAATGCTCGCCACCAGGGCCAGATGCCGCGCCGCGTTGCGGTTGACCATTTCTGTCGCGCCTCCGGATCCGAAGGGGCCGGGAAAGTGCCGCTTGCCGCCATTCATGCCGCCGGCGGCTTGAAATTGTGATTTTCGATAAGAGGGGCGCCGTTTTCACAATTCCAGTCCGCGACAAGTATATTATGCCCCGTCCGGGGGCGGTTGTCAATCCGTCCCGGTTCCAGAGCCGGGGCATCCGGCTTCCCTCCCCGGGGGAGCCGGCGCCGGCGAAGGCGTCGCCGGGCGATTCGAGTTGCGCGGGATGGGGAAATCCAAAGCCGGCGGCATGGCGGCGAACGTCGACTCCGGGCCGGGGTTCCGGAAAAAATTGCCTATTGCGGCGGCTGCCCGTAACGCCTATAGTTGAAGATATCGATTGTCCTCCCGTATTCGGCGGAGCCGGTTTATCCGCGAAAGGTTGCGCATGCCCCATCCCCTCGAGGCGTATCTTGCGGAAATATGCGCCATATCCTCCACGGGCGGATCCCGCAAGGAAACCTCGTTTTATCCCCCGTTGGCCGCCCTGATCAATGCGGCCGGGGCCAAGCTGGCCCCGCGGGTATTTTGCGTTTCGCAGGTGAGGGACACCGGAGGCGGTTCTCCCGACTTCGGCCTGTATACCGTCGATCAGCGGCAGAAGGGGAAACTCCTTCCCGGCGTCCCGCCGGAACGCGGGGTGGTGGAGGTCAAGGCGGTGGAGGACGACGCCTGGCGCCTGGCGGGTGGGGAGCAAGTCACCCGTTATTGGGGGAAATACGGACAGGTCCTGGTTACCAATTACCGCGATTTTCTCCTGGTCGGCCGCGATGAACAGGGAGTATGGGCGAAGCTCGAATCGTTCCGGCTCGCCGAAAGCGCCGGCGACTTTTGGGCGCGCGCCGAACATCCCCGGAAAACCGCGGCCGAATTGGGCGATCGCCTGCTGGAATACCTGAAACGGGCCCTATCGTCCGCCGCCGTCCTGA
Source organism: Planctomycetota bacterium (assembly GCA_031269935.1). Taxonomy (GTDB): domain Bacteria; phylum Planctomycetota; class SZUA-567; order SZUA-567; family SZUA-567; genus JAJBSZ01. Next base: position 5,331 of record JAISYL010000223.1, on the reverse strand, counting down.
CCGAGCCGGAAAACGTGGCTTGGCTGCTAGCCAGCTATGCCCGCGACGCCAAGGCCCGCATCGACGCGCAAGGCGATTTGCCGGGTTTGAAAATCCTCCGCGAAGGCATGGAGGAAACCTTGGGCATGAAGTTTTCCGGGAGCGCCGCCGCCGCTTCCCGCGCCAGGCGCGAGGAGGCGCCCGCATCCCTCGGGGGGACGGATCCGACCTCGCGCGGCGAGCATTTTTTTCGGGCCACCCTGGTGCAGACGCTGTTCTACGGCCTGTTTTCGTCTTGGGTGTTGTGGTCGCGCGGCAACCCCGCCGGACGGGGAAGCCGTTTCGACTGGCGCGCCGCCGCCTGGAACCTGCATGTTCCCCTGATTGCGGATCTTTTTTCCCAACTGGCGCAGCCCGGCCGCCTGAAGCCCCTCGGCCTGGAGGAGGTGATGGACTGGACCGGGGCGGCGTTGAACCGGGTCGACCGCGCCGCCTTTTTCGCCCGATTCGAGGAGGAACACGCGATCCAGTATTTCTATGAACCATTTCTGAAAGCCTACGACCCCGAATTGCGAAAGGACTTGGGCGTCTGGTACACGCCGCCGGAAATCGTCAAATACCAGGTGGAGCGGGTGGACGCGGTGCTGCGCGAGGAATTGGGTCTGGCCGACGGTTTGGCCGATCCGGGGGTGTTCGTTCTCGACCCTTGTTGCGGTACGGGCGCGTATTTGCTTGAAACCCTTCGCAAAATCCGGGAAACGCTGGACGCCAAGGGCGCGGGAGCCGCGGCGGCGGCGCGCCTGAAGGCGGCCGCCTGCGGGCGGGTATTCGGTTTCGAGATACTCCCGGCGCCTTTCGTCATCGCCCATTTGCAACTGGGTTTGCTGTTGCGGCGGGCGGGCGCCCCGTTGGACGACGCCGGCAAGGAACGCGCCGGAGTCTTCCTGACCAATGCCCTGACGGGCTGGGAACCGCCGGGAGAACCCAAGACGCAATTGCCGTTCCCGGAAATGGAGGCCGAACGCGCGGCCGCCAATAAGGTGAAGCGGGACAAGCCAATCCTGGTGGTGTTGGGGAACCCTCCCTACAACGCCTTCGCCGGAGCGAGTCCCGCCGAGGAGGCGGGACTGGTCGACGCCTACAAGGAGGGCCTGAACACGGAATGGGGCGTCAAGAAGTTCAACCTTGACGACTTGTACGTCCGTTTTTTCCGCGTCGCGGAACGCCGTATCGTCAAGAGCGGCCGGGGCGTCGTGTCGTTTGTTTCCAATTATTCCTGGTCGTCGGAACCTTCCTTTGTCGCGCTACGCAAGAAGCTGTCGGACAACTTCGATAAAATATGGATCGAAAATCTGCACGGCAACCGGAAAATATCCGAATATGCGCCGGATGGCCGCACGAGCGAAACCGTATTCGCCATTCCCGGATTTAGCCCCGGCATTCAACAAGGGGTGGTCACATCATTGTGGATGCGAACCGGCAACGAGCGGAAAAAAACGGCTACCATCTATTACCGGGACGATTTGCATGATGCCCGCGCCGTGGATCGTCGCAGTTCGCTATTGGCCAGTTTGAAGAACAAACGTTTCAACCAGCAATACGAAAAGGTCGTTCCCGCCAAGGCGGATCGTTATTCCTTCCGCCCCGGCAAGGCGTCGAAACGATACCGGGAATGGCTTGCCCTGACGGACTTGTGCGCGGTTCCGCCGATGAACGGCTTGATGGAGAAGCGCGGCGGCGCCTTGATCGACATGGATCGGGACGCGTTGGAAAGGCGGATGAAGGCATACTTCGATAAAAAGTTGGATTGGAGCGCCTATGTCCAGAGGGGATACGGGTTGACCAAGCATATGGCGCGGTTCGATCCCCCTGCCGCGCGCAAAGCGGTTATGGCGCGCGAAAATTTCGACGCAAAGCGAATCGTTCGTTATTATGTTCGGCCTTACGATGTTCGTTGGTGCTACTATACGGGCGCGCGCCCCATCTGGAACGAACCTCGCCCGACCCTGTGGGCGCAATGTTGGGAGGGCAATTCATTTTTCGTGTCCCGACTTCGGACGCCGTCCGCCAACGAAGGGTGGCCCTGTTTCTTCGTCAAGGGGCTCTCGGACGACCACTTTTTGATGCCGGACGCTTCCTGTTTTCCCCTACGGCTGAAAAATGGAACCCGCCTGCGAAAGCGCGACGGAGGGTTGCTGTTCGCCGCCCTGGGGGACAAACCGGAGGAAGACGAGCCCGTCGCCAACCTGTCCCCCCGGGCGCGGAATTATCTAAGCGGCCTGGGAATCGAAAATCCCGACGCCGACGAAAAAACGGCCGGCCTCTTGTGGCATCACGCCCTGGCGATTTGCTGTTCTCCGGCCTACCTGGCCGAAAACGCCGACGCCGTCCGGGCCGACTGGCCCCGCATTCCCTTGCCGACGACGGCCAAGGCGCTGCACAGTTCGGCGGAATTGGGCCGGGCGGTGGCGGCCTTGTTGGATGGAGAAACGCCCGTTCCCGGGGTGACCGCCGGGAAAATCCGCGCCGAGCTTCGGCTTGTGGGCATTCTTCACGAGGATGGCGGCGGCCAAATCGACCCGAATTCGGGCGATCTGGACTTGACGGCGGGGTGGGGGCGCCCGGGCAAGGATGGCGTAGTCATGCCGGGGCGGGGCAAGGTTCATGAACGATCCCCGACGCCGGCCGAACGCAAGGCGCAAGGCGGGGCGCCGCCCCCGGACCAATCCACTTTGGACATATTCCTGAACGACAGGGTATGCTGGAAAAACATTCCCGGGGCGACGTGGAACTTTGCCGTCGGCGGCTACCAGGTATTGAAAAAATGGCTTTCCTACCGGGATCGTTCCTTGATTGATCGAAGCCTGACGCTGGACGAGGCGGAATACGTCGCCTCGACCGCGCGGCGGCTGACGGCCTTGGCGGGAATGGGCGCCGAACTTGATCGGAACTATCGGGAAACGGCGAATTGATTGAACTGGAGCGGCATGTCACCGGAACCGGCGAAGGCGGCGGAAAGGATAGGGCGAAATGGCCTTGACCGGGAATTGATCCATGGCGGCGACGTGGTCGGCCACCGCCTGGAATACGGTTCCCCCCCCCTCGACTTCTCGGCCAGCCTGAATCCGCTGGGGCCGCCGGCCGGAATGCTGGCGGCGGCCAGGGCGGCGGTGGCCGACGCGGTTTCCTATCCCGATCCCCTTTGCCGGGAGTTGACCGCGGCCCTGGCGAAGCGGTTGCCGGCCCCGGAGGACGCCATCTTCCTCGGCTGCGGCGCCGTCGAGGTGATTCACCGGCTGGCCCTGGTCCTGCGCCCGCGGAACGCCCTGGTCACGGCCCCGGCTTTCGCCGAGTACGAACGGGCGCTTATCCCCCTGGGTTGCGCGGTCAGGCGGCATTTCCTGGACGCGGCGGCCGGATTCCGGCTCGAAGCCGGCATTCTCGACTCCATCCGGGAGGATCTGGATGTTTTTTTCCTCTGCCAGCCCAACAATCCCACCGGCCACCTGGCGGAGCCGGATCTTCTGGAGGCGATTGCCGAACGGGCCTCCGGCAAGGGCGTGTTCCTGGCGGTGGATCAATGCTTCCTCGGCCTGACGGACAATCCGGAAAAATATTCCCTGCTGGAAAAATCCCTGGCCGGTCCCGGCGTCATGATCGTCGACAGCTTCACCAAGCTTTACGGCCTGGCCGGCATAAGGCTGGGCTTCGGGGTGAGCGGAGATCCCGCCCTAATCCGGAAGCTCCGCTCGACCGGCCCGCCCTGGACGGTTTCCCGGATTGCCCAGGCGGCGGGGCTGGCAGCCTTGGCCGAGGCCGAATTCGTCCGGGAGTCGCGGGCCTATCTCCGGGCGGAAAGAAAATGGCTGGCGGAGGAGCTGACCCGGCTGGGCCTGGAGACAATCGGAGGCGCCGCCAATTACCTGTTTTTCGCCTCGCCCCGCCCGGATCTCCGGGAGCGGATGGCCGGCCGGGGGATTCTGATCCGGGACTGCCGCGATTTCGCCGGCCTCGGGCCCGGCCACTACCGGGTCGCGGTGCGTTTGCGGGAGGACAACCGGCGGCTGATCCGGGCCGTGGAAGAATTATGGAGGGAAGGGGGCGCGCACCCGTGGCCCGGGCGATAATGATCCAGGGAACCGCCTCCAGCGTGGGGAAAAGCCTGATTGCGGCCGGCCTTTGCCGCGTCTTCCGGCAGGACGGCCATTCGGTCGCCCCCTTCAAAAGCCAGAACATGGCCCTGAACAGCTTCATCACCCGCGAGGGATTGGAAATGGGCCGGGCCCAGGTGGTCCAGGCCGAGGCGGCCGGGGTGGAGCCGTCGGTGTTGATGAATCCCATCCTTCTCAAGCCCACCGGCGATTCCGCGAGCCAAGTCATCGTCAACGGCGAGGTGGTTGGAAATATGGGGGCGGCGGATTATTACCGCCGCCGGCCGGAGTTCCTGCCGGCGGTGCGCTCGGCCTACCTGGAGCTGGCGGCCCGCCACGACATCCTGGTGATCGAGGGGGCCGGCAGCCCGGCGGAAATCAATCTTGGCGAAAACGATTTGGTCAACATGGGCATGGCCGCCCTGGCCGGAGCCCCGGTGCTGCTGGTCGGGGATATCGATCGGGGCGGGGTGTTCGCCAGCCTTTACGGAACCGCCGCCCTGCTGCCGCCGGAGGATCGCCAAAGGATTCGCGGCCTGGTCGTCAACAAGTTCCGGGGCGATCCGGAACTGCTCCGCCCCGGATTGGTCGAACTCGAGCGCTTGCTGGGCATTCCCGTGCTGGGAGTGGTGCCCTGGCTCTCCGTGGATCTGGACGACGAGGACAGCGTCTCCCGCCGCCTGGAGAATAAAACCGTCCGCAAACCCGTGGCGGTGGCGGTGATCCGCCTGCCCCGGCTGGCCAATTTCACCGACTTCGCGGCCCTGGGCCGCCATCCGGCCCTGGGCGTCCGCTATGTCGCCGGGACGCGGGAACTGGGCCGGCCGGACTTGTTGATTGTCCCGGGCAGCAAAAACACCATGGGGGATTTGGCCTGGATGCGGGCAAACGGCCTGGAGGCGGCGATTAAGCGGCTGGCCGCCGCCGGGACCCCGATCCTCGGCATTTGCGGCGGCTTCCAGATGCTGGGGCGCTCGTTGGCGGATCCGGAGGGGGTGGAGCTGGGCGGCGAGATGCGGGGCATGGAACTTCTGCCGGTGGCCACGGTTTTCAGCCGCCGAAAGAAAAGGACCCGGGTCGCGGGCCGGGTAAACCGGCTGATCGGTTTTTTCGCCGGGCTTTCGGGGGCGGAATTCGCCGGTTACGAGATTCATTCGGGCGAAACGCGGAGCCTGGAGGAGGAGCGGCCCTTCGCTTTCCT
>JAISYL010000198.1 GCA_031269935.1 Planctomycetota bacterium | reverse complement strand
TACCGCGTCAAAAGTCGCTTCCCGGATGATTTTTGCCCTTGACCTCCGGCCAAAAATCATCCCGCCGGCGCCTTTTTCCTTGTCCAACCCGGACGATCCGGCATTTAACAACAGCCTCTCACATGATCATTTTCGGCAGCCACATGACGGCCTGGGGGAGAAAGGTGATGACCAGAAGCACCGCCGAAAGGGCCCCGACCCAGGGCCAGATCGACCTGATCATGACGCCGGGCGGCACCCCGGTGGCCGCCGAGGTGGTATACAGCACGGTTCCCACCGGCGGAGTCAAGAGGCCGATGGACAGGTTGAAGCACATCAGCAGCCCGAAATGAACCGGGTCGAAGCCGAAGCGCTGGACGATGGGCATAAACACCGGGACCAAAATCATGACCGCCGGGGCCGCGTCCATGATCATGCCGACGAAGAACAGGAACGCCTGGATAATCAGCATGATTACCAGGGGATTCTCGCTCACGGCCGAGATGCCGGCGGCTATGGTCTGGGGAATCATGGCCAGGGACAGGTTCCAGCCCAGCACCCCGCCCATGGAACTGATGATGAGGATGGCGCCGCTGATTTCGGCGGTGGAGGCGAGGATGCGCTTGACGTCCCGCGGCTTGATCTTCCGGTAGACCAGGACCCCCACGAGAAAATTGATGACGCAGGCCACGGCCGCCGATTCGGTGGGGGTGCAGACCCCGACGGCGATGAAGGAAAAGATCATGATGGGGGCGAAAATGGAGAAGGAGGCCCGTTTCAGGATCAGCAGGAATTCCCCGGGAGTGGCGCGGGTGGTGGAAACCGGCCAATTGGCCCTCTTTCCCTTGACGTAAATGATTGCCGCCAGGAAGAGGGCGATCATCAGCCCGGTCGGCAGCCCGGCGGCGAAGAGCGAGGCGATGGAGGTGTTGGCCGCCACTCCGTAAATGACGAAAAGCATCCCGGGCGGGATCATGGGCGAAATCACCGAAACCGAGGCGACGAAGCTGGCCACGAATTCCGGCTCGTACTTGTCCTTGATCATCTCGGGATAGAGGGTGGTGGACAGGAGGGCGGCGGCGGCGTTGGCCATGCCCAGAAGGCCGCCCATCATCGTCCCCACGATGAGGCAGACGTAGGCCAGTCCGCCCCGCACCTTCCCCACCAGGGCCCGGGCGAATTCCATCATCCGGCCGACGTCGCCGGAAATGCCCATGATCTCCCCGGCCATGATGAACAGGGGAATGGCCACCATGCTGTAGGAATTGGAGGTGGCGAACAGTTTTTGGGGAATGGCGATGAGAATCTCCGGGTCCATCTGGTACAGGCCGGCCACGGCGGTGAGCCCGAGGGAGAAGGAGATGGGGACGCCCAGGAGGAGGGTCGCCACGAAGACCAGGATCATCATCATAGGGCGATATTCTCCCTTTCCGCGATTTCCCGGGCGATTTTTTCCTCGTCGTCAAGGAAGTAGTGCAGGATATTGGCGACGGTGAGAATGGCGTTGCCGACGAAGGTGAGGGGAATCAACCCGTAGAAGAACCACAAGGGGATGTACATCCCCGAAGTCCTCTGGCGAAGGGAGGTGGGAAGGAAGAAGAGCTTGGTCCCGTAATAGATCACCACCCCCACCATGACCAGGCTCAGGCACTCCGAAACCACGTAGGCGACGGTCCGGGCCCGGCCCCCGAACCTGGAGATCAAGAGGTCGATGCGGGCCAATTTTTTCTTGTGCATGGCGAGATGGCAGCCGAGGAAGGAAATGACCACCAGGAGCAGGGCCGCCATCTCGTCCACCCAGGACAGGGGATCCCGGAGGACATACCTCCAAAGCACCCCGCAAAAAACAATGACAATCATCGCCGCCACGCACAGATCGGCCAGCCAGCGGGCCGCCGTGGTGGTCCCCCGATTGAAGGCGTCAAGCCGGCGCATGAGCGTTTTCACCCCGTCGCCCTCCGCGGGCCGCCCGGGTCCGGACCAGCCCCTCCCCCGCTTCCTCCGGACCCGGATCCCCGTCCCCGCGCCTCCTACTTGCCGTGTTTGGCGCGGTAATCGTTGAAGTAATCGACGACCGTCTTGACGTTGGCGCTCCGGGCGCTGAACTCCTCCACCACCGGCTGGACCAGCTTCTTGGCCGCGGCCATTTCGATCCGGCTGATGGCCAGGCCATACTTCCGCATGAACTCGATGGTGAGGGGGGTCTGTTCCTGGTAGGTAACCCGGGTCCCCTCCTGGGCCGCCAGCCCCGCCTCCCGCATCCAGGCTTTTTCCCGATCCGCCAGGGTATTCCAGGCCCGGACGCTCATGATGAACACGGGGGCGGCGGTCAGGTGCCCGGAAATGACCACTTGCTTGGCCACCTCGTAATTCTTCTGGGCCCGGACCGACACCGAAACGTCCTCGAAGCCGTCGATGGTTCCGTTTTTCATGGCCTGGTAAATTTCCCCGTAGGCCATGGGGGTGGGGTTGAAGCCGAGCGCCCGGTAGGTCGCCAGGTGGATCGGCGACTCCATGGAGCGGAGCTTGACCCCCCTGGCGTCGGCCAGGGTCGCGAACTTGGTGTTGAGGTAGAAATCGCGGCCGGGGTTAATCAGGTAGGAGAGCCCGATCACCCCCGTCTCCTCCTCCAACTTCTTGAACATGGTCTCGCCGATGCCGGAATTGACGATTTCCTGGTAGAGATCCATGTCGTTGTCGCAGAGGTAGGGCGTGTCGAAGCCGTCCAGGACGTCGGAAAAGCCGGAAATCACCGGGCTGGACATGAAGGCCAGGTCGATGGTCCCGAGCTGCACCGACTCGAAGACCTCGCGCTCGTTGCCGAGCTGGCCGCCGGGAAAGAAGACGAAGGAAATCCTCCCGCCCGAAAGCTCCTTGATTTTTTCATTGGCCTGGATGCCGGCCTGGGTCAGGCCGTGCTCCAGATCCCAGGCGGGAGCCCAGCTCAGCCGGAAGCTTTTTTCCTCCGCGGCGGCGATCCGCCCGGCCAGGCCCGCCGCCGCCAACCCGGCCAGCAGCAAAAAGACAGTCTTGGCGCCCAGTTTCATTTTTCGCCCTCCCCAAAAAAGAATTTGACATATGACGTGTGACGTCATATCTATGACGATAGCCGGGGACGAAGGTGTGTCAAGCTTTTTTTTAAATCCGCCCGAAAAAATCGGGCAAGGCCGGGAATCGGCCGGGCGCCAAGAAAACCGTTGGCAAATTCGAGGCTCCGCCTTATTTTTTAACAACACCCACTTATGGAGGCGACATGACCGGAAGCGGGGTCGAACTGCTTTCGCAGGGAATCGCCAACAAGCTGAAGCTCAGGATCGTCGAGGGCGGCTGGCGGGTTAACGAACAGTTGCCCAACGAGCAGTCGCTGGCCGAACAGTTGAAGGTCAGCCGCACCACCATCCGGGAAGCGGTGAAAATCCTGGTTTCCAAGAACATCCTCCGGATCGAGCGGGGGCGGGGAACCTTCGTCGTCGGCACCCCGGGCCTGGCGGACGATCCCCTGGGCCTGGAATTCGTCCCGGAGGGGACGCTAATCCGGCACCTCTGCGAATACCGGCTGCTGCTGGAACCCTGCGCCAGCCGCCTGGCGGCCGAGAGGGCCACCGGCAAGCAGTTGGAGGAGATGGGCCGGATTGTCGGCGCCATGGCGGCGCTGGAGCGGGATTATTCCGCAACCGGGGAAAGCGGCCGGGATCGGGTGCTGGATCGCTTCGCCGGCCTCGACGCCAAATTCCACACCTTGTTGTATAGAATGACCCAAAACATGGTGTTCCAGCGGCTCAGCCCCATAGCCAACGACACCGTCATCGCCAACTACACCACCGGGCTTTACCGCCGGCGGGGGCAGAAATTGCGGTTCCACGACACCCATCGGGCGCTTTTCCTGGCCATCCAGGCCCGCGATCCCGAATTGGCCTTCCGCCTGACCCGGGAACAACTGGAAACCATGGGGGAGGAATTGATCCGGGAAACCTCCCCGGCCGGAAGGGGCGGAAAGCCCGCCCCGGCGGGGGAACTCCAAAAAAAACCGGGGACCGGCCCCGGAACGGGAAACCGGGCCAACGCCCAAGGATCCGTCCATCGGGACAAGCGCCGGGAAATCAAGGCGGAGAACGGGTGAACAACACGCTCTAATGACACGGTTTTCCCCTCATTGTCCCCGGCCGGCGTCATGGCGCTCGCCCTCGCCGAACTCATCGGAGGCACTGTCGTCACCAGCGGCGAAGAGTTCAATGGAGCCGCCGGTTTTGCGCGAATCGAACAGCTTCAATAATTCCGCGCGATTCCCGTACTGGAGGAGTCGCCGCCGTGAATTTTTCCCGCCGCCGGCGCGTGAAAACTCCCCGGGATAATTGTTCTTGACTTCCCTCCCGCTTTCTGCTGGAATGATGGCAAGGCGCCGGCCGCGACCGGATCGTCGGTTGGCGTCATTGTCGGATAATCGGGAAAATCCCCTTCCGCCCGGTCCGCCGGAGATTAAACGGCGACGGGGCGGGTTTTCGGGGCGGGCGGCCTCGTCTTCGCCCGCCCCGGGTTTGCCGCCCCGATGCGGGGGACTTCGGCGGTTTTCCCGACAATCCATTTACGCGCCGGCGGAGGGCCGAGCCGGCGCCGCCCGGGGCGGGAGCGCCCTCCCTTCCCCAGGTTGACGCGCCCGGACGTTTTCCAACGCCGGGGAAAGGGTGCGGATTGCCGGAATCAGGGACCGGAGGCGGGTTTTCCGCCGTCCCGTCCCGTTCCGCCCGCCCCCGTCCCGGCCCGCCCGGCAATCTGGAGCCGCCATGTTCAAAATCAGCCTGGAACGGGGCGGGGAGGCGACTTTCGCCGAGCCGGCGCCCCTCGCCAAGGTCGCGGCGGCGATTTCCCCCGAACTTGCCCGGACCGCCCTGGCCGCCGTGGTGGACGGACTTCCCCGCGATCTTTCCGCCCCGATCGGAAAGGACGCCGGGGTGAGGTTCATCACCCCCGACACTCCCGAAGGGCTGGAGATAATCCGCCATTCGGCCTCGCACGTCCTGGCCGAGGCCATCCTCCAGCTTTTTCCCGGCACCCGCTTCGCCTACGGGCCGGCGGTCGAGGACGGCTTTTATTACGACGTCGATCCCCCGGCCCCGATCACCGCCGAGGATCTCCCCAAAATCGAAAAGGCGATGCAAAAGATCGTCAAGGCCGATCGCCCCTTCGTCCGCCGGGAACTCACCCGGGCCGAGGCGGAGGCCAAATACGCCGGGGATCCCTACAAGCTGGACAATATCGCCCGGGCCGGGGGCGAGGTGATCAGCTTTTACGAACAGGGCGGGTTTTCCGACCTTTGCCGCGGCCCCCACGTTCCCTCGACCGGCAGGATCGGCGCGGTCAAGGTGCTGAGCCTGGCCGGGGCCTATTGGCACGGGGACGCCGGCCAGAAGCAGTTGACCCGGGTTTACGGCACCGCCTTCCCCACCCGGGAGGAACTGGAGAGCCACCTTCGCCGCCTGGAGGAGGCCAAACGCCGGGATCACCGGGTCCTCGGCCGGAGGCTGGACATCTTTTCCACCCAGCCCGAGATCGGCCCCGGGCTGATCCTTTGGCATCCCAACGGGGCCGTCATCCGCCACGAGGTGGAGACCTTCTGGAGGGAGGAGCACCTCAAGCGCGGCTACCGGCTGATCTACACCCCCCATATCGCCTCGGAGGAGATTTACCGCCGCTCCGGACACCTGGAAAACTACGGGGAAATGATGTACAGCCCCATGGACATCGACGGCAGCCCCTACCGGGTGAAGCCGATGAACTGCCCCGGACACATCCTCATCTACAATTCCGGGATCCACAGCTACCGGGAACTCCCCTTCCGTTGGTGCGAACTGGGGACGGTCTACCGCTACGAGCCGTCCGGGACCCTGCACGGGATGCTTCGGGTGCGCGGCTTCACCCAGGACGATTCCCACATCTTCTGCACTCCGGATCAGGCGGAGGACGAAATCAACGGCGTCCTGGACCTGATGGAACACATGATGCGCACCTTCGGCTACCGGTACCGGGCCTTCCTCGCCACCCGCCCGGCCAAGTCGATCGGAAGCGATTCCCAGTGGGAAAGCGCCACCGCGGCTCTCCGGGCCGTCCTGGAGCGGCGGGGAATGCCCTACGAAACCGACGCCGGGGGGGGGGTCTTCTACGGGCCCAAGATTGACGTCAAGCTGGTGGACGCCCTGGGGCGCGAATGGCAGGGGCCGACCACCCAGCTCGACTTCAACCTGCCCGGGCGCTTCAACGTCGACTACGTCGGCCCCGACAACGGCCGCCACCGGGCGGTGCTGATCCACCGCACCGTCCTGGGCTCGCTGGAGCGCTTCGTCGGGGGCCTCCTGGAGCATTTCGCCGGCGATTTCCCCCTGTGGCTCGCCCCGCTCCAGGTCCGGGTGCTGACCGTGACCGACGCCGCCATCCCCCACGGCCGAGAGACGGCGGAACAATTGCGGCGGGCCGGCCTCCGGGTCGAACTCGACGATCGCGGCGGCAAAATCGGGGCCAAGATCCGCGAGGGGGAGCTTCTCAAGATTCCCTGTCTCCTGGTGGTGGGGGAAAAGGAGGCGGAGAGCGGCCGGGTGTCGGTGAGGCGCCGGCTGGCCGGGGATTTGGGGAGCCGCCCGGTCGGGGAGCTGGTTGCCGAACTGGCGGACGAAATCAGGGAGCGGCGGCTGCCTCCCCCGGGGGGGGGAAACCAGGCGGCGGGAAAGTGATTCCGGCCTTTCCCCGTATTCCGGGGGGCGGGGGGACGTTTCACCATTTCAGGGGAGATCGTAATTAATGACCAGCGGCGGCGGCAAAAAGGAGTTGAGGCTTAACGATCAGATTCGCGGCAAGGAGGTTCGGCTTATCGGGGAAAACGGCGAGGCGGTGGGCGTGGTTCCCCTGGCCCGGGCCTTGGCCAGCGCCCAGGAGGCGGAATTGGACTTGGTGGAAATTTCCCCCACCGCTCTGCCCCCGGTCTGCCGCATCATGGATTACGGAAAATACAAATACCAGCAGGCCAAGCGGGATCACGAGCAAAAGCGCCGGCACCAGGCGGTGGAACTTAAGCAGCTGCGGATAAAATCCTTCCGCATCGAGCCGCACGACGTGGAAATAAAGCGGAACAAGGCCAGACAATTCATCGAGGCCGGGCACCGGGTGCTTTTCATCATGATGTTCCGGGCCCGGGAGCACTCGCACGCGGATTTGGGCGAGCGGCTTCTTTTGGAGCAATTCGCCAAGCCCCTGGCCGACGTGGCGAAAATGGACGGCTCGCCTCGGAAGGACGGCAAGAAAATGGCCATGAGCCTGGCCCCGCTCGCCAATCTCAAGCAGATCCTGGCGGCCCGCGGGAAGGAGGAGGGAAAGCGCCTGGCCGAGGCCGAGCGCCGGGCGGCGGAGGAAAAGGCGGCGCACGATCTGGAGACCATAACCAGGATTATTCCCAAGGACCTGGGCGACTCCCCCGAGGCCGGCGGGGACGGCGGCGATGTTCCGGAAGACGATTCCCGATAAGGGTCCGTCCATAAATTCGGGACCCGGCCGGAAACGCCCGGGCGAAAGCGAGAAAGGAAGACAAGGAATGCCCAAACAGAAACCCTGCAAAAGCCTGGTGAAGCGGGTCAGGGTCACCCGTACCGGGAAAATAATGGCCAAGGGGGCCGGGGGGCGGCACAAGCGGGCGGTCAAGAGCCCGGCGCGGAAACGCCGGCTGGGCGCGATCCGTCCGCTGGAGGGAGCGGCCGCCAAGCAAATTCGCCAGGGACTGGGCTTGATCTGATTCCCCTCCCCCGCACCAGTGCGCATTCACCATCAAGAAGATAGGAGCAGACCATGTCGCGTTCGACCATCGGGGTGGCCCAACACAAAAAACGCAAGGCCGCCGTCAAGAAGGCCAAGGGGTTCGTCGGCGGCCGGAGCAAGCTGCGCCGCATCGCCCAGGGCGCGGTCGTCAGGGCCGAAGTCCACGCCACCCATGATCGCCGCAAGCGCAAGGGCGATTTCCGCCGCCTGTGGATTACCCGCATTTCCGCGGCGGTCCGGGCCTTGGGAACCACCTACAGCCGTTTTATCGAGGGACTGGCCAAGTCCGGAATCGAGCTTGATCGCAAGACCCTGTCGGAATTGGCTATCCAGGAGCCGGAGGCTTTCCGGGCGGTGGTCGAGCGGGCTCGTTCGGCCCTGGCCAAATAGGCGAAAGGAGCTGTCGCATGATGACCGAGAACAAAATCCGGCAGTTGCTGGAGGCGGGGAAGCCCATGCTGGGAACCAGGATAAGCGCCTCCTGGCCCGTCATGACCGAGGCGGCGGGTTCGACCGGCCTGTTCGATTACGTGGAATTCCTGGCCGAGTACTCCCCCTTCGATCAATACGATCTGGAGAACATCGCCCGGGCGGCGGAACTGCACGGGATGGGCAGCATGATCAAGGTGGATTTCCAGAACCGGGGCTACGTGGCGCAAAAAGCCCTGGCTTCGGGCTTTCAGGCGATCCTTTTCACCGATCACCACGACGCGGGGCAGGTCGAGGAAACCCTGCGCCTGGTCCGGGCCGAAAGTCCGGCCGCCGGCGGCCTCATGGGCTACACCACCCGGCGCTGGATCGGCTACCGCACCTCCCGCTCCCAGACCCAATTCGTCGAGATGAGCGGGAAGAGCGTCTTCGCCTTCATGATCGAGAAAAGGGAGGCGGTGGACAACATCGACTCCATCTGCGCCGTCCCCGGGGTGGACATGATCCAGTTCGGGGCCTTCGATTATTCCATGAGTTGCGGCTTCGAATTGAGCGAGCGCCAGGCCGAGGTCAAGGAGGCGGAGCTCAAGGTGATCCGGACCGCCCTCAAGCACGGCAAACGGCCGCGCGCCGAGATCCAGTCGCCGGACCAGGCCCAATATTACCTGGATCTGGGGGTCAAGGATTTTTCCATCGGTTCGGAAATGGCCATCATGCTCGCCTACTGGCGGACCGAGGGGGGGAGGATGCGGGAATTGCTTTCCGGCGGCGGGGCCCGGGGAGCCTGAATCCATGTTCACGGCGGCCGATTTTTGCCGGGAGTTGGCGGCGCGCGGGTGCGATTTTTACGCCGGGGTGCCGGACACGGTCATTGAATTCTTTTGCAACCATATTCAGGCCCATCCCCCGGCCGGCGGGCGGGTCCTGGCCGCGAACGAGGGGGGAGCGGTGGGCCTGGCGGCCGGGTATTGGCTGGCCTCCGGCCGGATTCCCCTGGTCTATCTCCAGAACTCCGGGATTGGCAACGCCGTCAACCCCCTCCTGTCCCTGGCCGACCCGGAAGTTTTCGCCATTCCCATGCTGCTCCTGATCGGCTGGCGGGGCCGGCCCGGCGTCCCCGACGAACCCCAGCACCTTAAACAGGGCCGGGTCACCCAAGCCCTGCTGGACAGCCTGGAAATCCCCTGGCGCCTTCTCGATCCCGATCCGGAAAGGACCGGGGCGATTCTCGACGCGGCCTTCGCCCGGCTGCGGGAGGCTCCCGGCCCCTACGCCCTGATTGCGCCCAAGGGCTGCTTCGCCCCGGTTCCGGCCCTCCCGGCCGGCCGGGCCGGAGCCGGGCCGACCCGGGAGGAGGCGATCGGGACGATCATCGCCGCCTTCGATTCCCGGGCCGCCTTCGTCGCCTCCACCGGCATGGGCCCCCGGGAACTCTACGAAATCCGGGAAGCGCTGGGGCAGGGCCACGAAAGGGATTTCCTCAACGCCGGGGCCATGGGCCACGCCTCGATGATCGCCGCCGGGGCCGCCCTGGCCCGCCCGGATCGCCCTCTGGTCTGCCTGGACGGCGACGGCGCCCTGCTCATGCACCTGGGCGCCTCCGCCGTCATCCCCTCCCTCCCGCTCCCCAACTTTGTCCATGTCCTGCTGAACAACGGCGTCCACGACTCGGTGGGCGGCCAGCCCAATCTTTTCGCCCGGCTGGACGCGGTCGGGTTGGCCCGGGGCTTCGGCTACCGGACCGCCGCCCGGGCCGCCGGCCTGGCGGAACTCGGGGAAATCCTGGCCGGCCTTCCCCGGGGCGGCGGGCCGCACTTCGTCGAGGCGGCCCTGGTCCGGGGCTTCCGGAAGGATTTGGGCCGGCCGAAAATCCCCTTCGCCGAAGCCGCCCGGCAATTCCAGTCCTTCCTGGCGAAAGCCTGAACCGCCCATGCCCCGCCTCGTCTTCACCCCTTCCGGCCGGACCGTCGAGGTGGCGCCGGGAACCAGCCTGTTGGACGCCTGCCGCCAAGCCGGTTTTTTTCTTCCCTCGCCCTGCGGCGGGGCCGGACTGTGCGGCAAATGCCGGGTCAGGATCGTCGCCGGCGAACCGCTTCCGGCCGGCCGGCCGGAACCCCGCCTGTCGCGGGAGGAAGTCGCCGCCGGCTGGCGCTCATCCTGCCTGTTGTCCGGCTACGGCGACTTGGTCCTGGCCGATCCGGGAGGCGGCGGGGACGGGGTCGCGCTCGGCGAGTTCCTGACCCGGCCCCTCCGGGGAAAAAGCGGGCTATGGGAAAGGGAGGCAATCCCGCCGCCGCCCTCCGAAGCGGATCGCCGGGACGACCAGGCCCGGCTGCTCGGGGCGCTGGGCGGGGAAGATCTGGAAATGGAATTGCCGTTGCTGGCCGAATTGCCGGGGCTTCTCCGGCGTTCCGGCTTCCGTTGCCGGGCGCTGGGCCTGGGGCGGCGGGTGCTTTCCATTCGGGGGGCCGGCGGGGGATCGGCCGGGCCCAGGCTCGGGCTGGCCGTGGATTTGGGCACCACCACCCTGGCCGGGGTCCTTTGCGATTTGGACCGGGGCGGCGTCCTGGCCGCGATCGGGCGGGAAAACCCCCAGCGCCGGCACGGCGACGACGTGATCAGCCGCATTGAATACGCCTCCCGGGGGGAGTGGGAACTGGCCGAACTGGGCCGGCTGGCCGGCGGGGCGATCGAGGAACTGGCGGCGGCGGCGACCGCCGCCGCCGGGCTCGAGTCCGGGCCGATCCTGGTCGGAGTGGCCGGAAATCCCGCCATGATCCACCTGCTGCTGGGCCTCCCGCCGGGGGAATTGGCGAAGAGCCCCTTCGTCCCGGTCGCCCGGGAATTCCGGCCGGTTTCCGCCGACCGCCTGGGCTGGCGGGGCCGGAATCCGCCCCTGGCGCTCACGGTCCCCGGCGTCTCGGCTTTCGTGGGCGGCGACCTGGTGGCCGGCCTCCTGGCCCACGATCTGGACCGGCTGGAGGGGTCCACCCTTTTCCTGGACATCGGCACCAACGGGGAGGCGGCGCTGGCGGCCGGAGGGAAAATCCTCGCCTGCGCCGCCGCCGCCGGGCCGGCCTTCGAGGGGGCCCGGATCGCCCAGGGCATGCGGGCGGCCCCCGGAGCCGTCTGTTCGATCCGGCTCGGGCCCGGGGGCGGTTTCGCGGCCGGGGTGATTGGCGGCGCCCCCGCCGCCGGCCTGTGCGGCACCGGCCTCCTGGACGCGGTGGCGGCGCTCCGCCGGGCCGGAATCATCGATCCCGGCGGCCGGCTGCTCTCGCGGGGGGAGGCGGCCGGGGAACTTCCGGGCCTAAGCCGGGAGCTCGCCGGCCGCTTGCATGAAAACCCGGAGGGAACCGCCTTTTGGCTGGTTCCCCCCGATCCGGCCGGGATGGGCGGGGTGGCCCTGACCCAGGCCGACGTCCGGGAATTCCAGTTGGCCAAGGGGGCGCTGGCGGCCGGAATCCGGCTGCTCCTGGCCACCGCCGGGGTGAGGCCGGAAGCGCTGGACCGGGTCCTTCTGGCCGGAGGCTTCGGCAGCTATCTCGATCCGGCCTCCGCCCTGGCGACGGGGCTTCTGCCGGCCGGCGTCCCGGGCGGGCGCGTCCGCCCGGTCGGCAACGCCGCCCTGGCCGGAAGCCG
>JAISYL010000119.1 GCA_031269935.1 Planctomycetota bacterium | reverse complement strand
CCGGCGTCAAGACAGGCCAGGGCAAGCGAAGCCCGGATGTCGGCATCCCCCGCTTCCAGCCAGAGCGCCTGGGTCAGGACCGGAATGGCGGCCAGCGGCTCCTTCCTGACGCGCAGCGCATCTCCCAGCAAGGCCCAGCCGCCGGCCGCGCCCGGCGCCGTTTCCACCGACCGGCGGGCCAGGGCCAGTATTCTTTCCACATCCCGGCCCTGCCCGAAAAGGCGCAAGGCGGTTTGGTGCGCGGCCGGCAGTTCCCGATTGCCGCCGGCGAAATCCGCGTGACCGAAACAGCGCCAGGAAACCGCCAGGGGAGACAGTGGAGTCGCCGCCGGCGGAGCCAGGGCGGACAATTCCTCCATCAGCCGGTCGTACTCCCCGGCCACGCCGGGCATGGCGGAATGCTTTGCCCAAAGCGCCGCCGATCCGGATAGATCCGGCCGGACGCCGCGCCAAAGACGCCAGAGCGCCGCCTCGGCCGGTTTCCCGGCCTTTCCGGCCAAATCTTCCAGCCAGGCCAGCATGGCGGGCAGCGGGGGAGCGCCGGCCAGGGCCTGTTTCAGGTCCTGCGGCCGCCGGCCGGAATCGAGCAACACTTTTTCCGCTTCGGCCCAATTGGCGGCTAGGGCGCGGGCGTCCAGGCTTTCCGGCGCCCGCAGCCAGGGGGCGCCCGGCCAATCGAAGCCGATATTGGCGTCGCTCAGCCGGAGCCAATCCTCGACCAGCCCGAAGGCAAGGCAGAAATCCGCCAGCCTGCCCTCCTTTTCGCGCCGCCGCCAGGTCTGGCGCAGGGCCGCTCCCACCTCGGCCTGATCGGGTTCGCCGTAAAGGCCGATGGGAAGGTTTCGCAGCGCCTCCTCCAGGTTGAGGGCCAGGACGTAGCGGTAGCCGCCGTCGCCGCCCGGCCCGTCCTCCAGTACCCGGACCGCGATGTTGTCCAACTCCAGGGCGGGCAAGCCCAGACCGGGCCGGCTTTCCCGGCCCCAGGCAATGGCTTGGGGAAAAGCTGCCTTGAGAAGGGAAGGCGGCGGCCGACGGGCCGGGTCCAGATGCTTTTCGATCAGGTAGTCCTGGAGCATGGCCTTGGCCCGGAGCATGGCGCCGGCTTTGGCCGCGTTCCGGTCTTTCCGCTCCGCCGGCGACTCGACCACAATGAAGAGTACGCCGCCTTCGGCATACACCCCGCTGCCGGCGGCGGCGTACGTGTCCCGATACAGAAGATGCGCCCGCTCCAACCCGGCCGGCGGCGGCTCCAGGGCCGGCGACCGGCCGGACAACAACAAGGGCGTCAACAGGCTGGCAAACAGGAGGTTTCCGCGCCGCCGTATCCCACGATTAGAAATCATCCGCGGCCTCGCCGCTCATGATCGAGCCGGAAGCGGAGCGGCCGCCGGCCGCCCCGGCGGGAGCGGAGGCGGAAGCGCCCGCCGCCCTGCTTCGGACTGCCTCAAGTTCCGCCCGGCCGGCCAGTTCTCCGGCCCGAATGGCGGCGGGATCGCGTTTCGCAGCAGTCACCGCTTCGGCCAGCGCCTTGCCCCTCGCCTTGGCGAATGCCTGTTCCTGGTTGAAGGCCAGGGCCGACAGCGCCGCCCGCCGCTCCAGCTTCATGGCGGTGGCGGCGGCCTTGGGGCTGATGCCGAACACCGAAACATGCATGTCCTGGCCGGTGATCGCGTGCCTGACCCGTTTCCGCAGGACGGGAGACAGCCCCTGCACCTTCATATTTTCAAATTTCTGGGTCAGGAGCAGGGACAGGGTTTCGGCCACGGCGACGTCCGAGACCTGTTCCAGGTCTCCGCTGGAGCGGGTCTGGGCCAATTGCCGCGCCTCGGCGAAGGAATCGACGTCGGCGAAGAGCGAAAAGATCGCCATTTGCGAGGCGAACAGATCGGCGATGGCGCGGTTGTTCCGGTCCAGGGCGGCGTCGCGGGCGGCGGGGCGGGCGGTGACGCCCAGGAAATGCCGCTGCCCCTCGGCGTCCAGGAACTGGCGCGGCCCAACCATGGCCGACAGGTCCTGTCCGGCCAGCCATTCGGCCAGGGATTGGCCGCCCGCCTTGGCGTCTCCCTCGGGCAAAAGGCCGGAAAGGGCGGCCCGGGCCGATTTTTCCAGTTCCGCCGACCAGCAGAGAAGGACCGCCACCTGGTATTGCCGGTCCGCCTCGCTCCAGGACTCGGCCTGCTGGATGACGCTGGCCCCGATCAGCGGCATTTTCGCCCGCACCGTCACCGCGCTGGCGAAGCTGCCGCTCGCCTCGCCCCGCAGGGCTTCCGCTTTCCGGCGCAAAGCCTCGTACTCGGCGTTGGCCTCCTGGTAGCGGCGCTTGGCGTCCTCATAGCGGTTCCGCCGCGCCTCCTCCAGGGCCCCGGCGTCAAACTCGCCGTCCAAGCGTTTTATCGCCGCTTCAATAAGGGCGTTCACCCGATCGCGGGTGGTGGCCTCGTCCAGGGCGCGGGCCTCGGCCGTATCCACCTCGGCCAGCAGCCGGACCAGGTTTTTCCGCTGCGCTTCAATCCGCTGGCTGACCGCCTCGTATTCCTGGTTCAGGGCGGCGTACAAATCCGTTCCCGGAACGTCGATCTGGTCCATGGCCGACAGGTCGGAGTTGATGAAGCGGATGATGTCGGACTTGCCCTGGAGCGCCGCCTGCTTGGCCGCCATTTCCCGCTTGACCAGAAAATTGCGGTCGGACCGGGGATCGTCGGTGTTGAAGGCCGAGAACTGGACGACAAACATCCTTTTCCTGGCCTCGTCCCAGCCTTCGCGCCAGCCCTTGGAATCGGCATATTCCCGAATCTGCTCCTCAGCCGCTACATCGGCGACATAGGCGGCGCCGGGACCGACCTGGGCGGCATAGACGGCTTCGGAACCGCCGTCGGCCGCTGTTTCGGGAGCGGCTTCCTCCGGAATCGCTTCCGGGGCGGCCGCCCCGAATTCTCCGGCAAGGCAGCCGGCCGGAAAGGCGAACAGGAGCGAAAAGAGGAACCAAAGGATTTTCACGCTTCGCATGGTTGCTCCGATCACGAAAAAGGAAACCAACTCCAGGGAAGCTCTAAAAATGAGGCATTTTGTTCGCAGACGAAAAAGGCCGGCGCTACGGCGTTTTGCAATGCGCGGTTGTAGTTTATCTTGCAAAAATCGCGAGAGCGAGGCCTGACGAAGCATGCGGACAAAAGAGCCATTTTTAGAGGTTCCCCCGTGAATGCTTACCTCTCCAGAATTCCTCTTGAGGATTGCCAAAAGCCG
The DNA here is from genome assembly GCA_031269935.1 of Planctomycetota bacterium. GTDB lineage: Bacteria > Planctomycetota > SZUA-567 > SZUA-567 > SZUA-567 > JAJBSZ01. The sequence continues at coordinate 27,676 of JAISYL010000119.1, read as the reverse complement.
TCGTGATATGACTGGCCGATTTCGGGAAACGAGAGGAGTATGGTGAAACCGGCCAACCGGCGGCTATTAGCGATTACGCTTGTGATGATTCATTTGTCAATCCGGCATACCACGTTCGACATACGCTTGAATTCGTTTGGCGATATATCGAAGGAAAGGTTGTATGTTATTTTTTCAGTTCCTGGATTCAAACTATCCAGGCTGCCCCCTCTATCTGGGTCGTTTAGTAATGGAAAAGTTATGACGGGAGTGGGTCGATTCCCTTCGCGAAAGAGCATATAAGGTCTTGGAGAATTGTAAGTTCCGGAAGTTATAATATCTTTATTCTTATCAATGATGTCAACTGTAAATTTCGCACGCTTAATAACTGATTGGGCGCCAATAATTGCTTCTTCCGGCACCCTATAGAATTCCCATATGCTTGTTGTACGGGCATCGTTGACTTGAGTCCCGATTAGAAAAATCCATGAATTTAAGTAGTTATTCATACCTTCAAAATTAAGTGCACCTTCATAATTCGAATAACTACGCCTACTCATGGTGACCCGTCCGCGGTTCGTCGCAATCTTCTCTAGCACCGGAAGCAGTTTTCTGACAAACGTTCTGTATTTTTCCTTATTGATTGATATCTCTACTTTAATGATCCATTTCTTGTTTCTCTCGTCATAACTAGGTTTATCAACGCGCCTGATCTCCAAAACATTATGCGGAAAACCCTCGAAAGCCTTCTTCACGATTTCGCCGGATGCCTGGTTCTGTTCAATTTTGGTGACGGCCTCGCCAAACAAATCTTCCCCGTCCACTTCCGTAACGTGTACGGACGCCGCTTCAAGTTTTTCCGTGAGTTCCGTCTTCTTGACGATGGCGTTGATCTTGATGGTCACCAGTCCGTCCCGAGTCGTTGGTTTGCCGATGACCTTGTGTGATTGAACGAAACCGGCGCTATAGCTGAGAATCTGATCATTGACAATCTCGTCGTTTTCCGCCAGAGTTTCCGAATCGACCATCGTCCCCACCGCCTGCTCGACGGCGGCGCGAAGAGCGTTCCGCAAGGCGCCGTCGCTGTCCTTGCCGATACCGGTTGCTACCACCTCGATTGTGTCCGAGGCGCCGCCACCACTCCCCTTGCCGCCGCCGACAGTTATCCCGCCGCTTTCCTCATCGCCGCTCGTGTCGGCGCCAAATAGGTCATCGCCTTCATCACCATTGTCTTCGTCCATGCCGGCGGTTTCCTTATCCGGGTCGCTATCCAACCAATAGGCTTCTTCCGTAGGCTGGGATGGCTGGGGAGCCTCTGTCACGGTTGAAGTTCCGCTGGGGTAATACTCTTGTTGTTGTGAAGGCTGGGGGGCGGGAACAACGACAACGCCGCCGGCGGCATTATCAAGCGCCTTTCCGATTTCAAGCGCCTTTCCGATGTTCTTCAAGCCGCGTCCAAGATCGAGAGCGCCGGCGGAAACGGAGTACCATACCAAGGTGGCGAATAAGGCGAACGCAATTGATAATTTACGCATTTTCCCTTCCTTTCCTCATGGCATCAACTTTGACAATTCAACTTACAGTTTTTGGTAAATCGCAACGGGGACAAGTGGACAGACCCGCTTTTCCGACCATAATCGCTTCCGGCAATTCCCGCTGAAGCCGTTTTTGCCGGATGGTTCGCCTGGAAACCAATCACACCGTCTTGCCGTCACCCTGATAAAACCAGAGATCGACTTCTTTCATGGCGAATTATGTATAGTAGATAATCAAGGCAGCAACTATGGGTAAAGGTGTTTTAGGCGATTTGCAGATGCAAATTAATCGCCACCGTTTCAGTACTGACTGCCTACTAGCGCCATTCATCTCTGGATATATATAACTTCAGTTTTTATAAGATGTAAACATCCATGAAGATACATGGAATGACATGAAATGAACGCAACATAACACTTCTTATCGGACATTGACGATTGGTAGGGGGTCAGCAGTAGAGAAACTACCATATGTTGGGGTGAGGCAGGTTTTGGACTTGATACAACAAAGACTGGAGGCACAACCAACGACAAAATTCCTTCGGTTGCGACGTAAGACAAAAATGGCGTAACATCAATAAAATTAGGCAGGATGAAATTTGAGTACTACAAGGAGAAGCGTAATTGCAAAAAAAAATTGATGCCGTTCAATCAATGTCCGATAAGAAGTGTTATGTTGCGTTCATTTCGAGGAACGCTTTGTCGCATGATCAACTTCCGAAGCTTGGCTTGGCGCAATTCGGAAGGAAGGTCGACGTTAAAACGGAAGAACAATCCGGGGCGATCTGCCCGCCGTCAATAATTTTCGCCTCCGGCAGATCGCCGGGGGAACCCCGTCGCCTAAAAATGCCCACCCCCCTATCCGGGACCGGGAACGAGAAGATGTCGGCCTCCGATAGCGAAATCTGGACAACCTTCCCTGCCCGAGCCGCCGGACGAAGGAATTTTTCCGGGACTCCGGTCCAACCCAAAACCCCCAACCGCCGTCGCCCACTCCGGGCAGTCGCCAAAGGGCGGTTTTTCCGGGCAAAACTTATTCCCCCCGCCGTCCAGCAAACGTATACCAAACATCCGGGGAAAAGACAAGATTTTTCCGCCGGAATCTTGACAAATACAGCGCCTGCCCAGAAAGACGGCCCAGGTCCGCGAACAGGCCGCCGGGGGAATCGGCTCAGACGCCGGATTTTTTTCCCGGCCCGAACCATTTACTCCCCCGGCAGGGCGAGATGCCGCCGCCAGGCCGCCTCCATCCGTTCGGGATCGCCAAAAACCTTTTGCCCCGGAATCTGGGCGAAAAGCCCTATCCGCCATTCCTCCAGGAGCCAGCGGTAGGCCAGGAGGCCGGGGGAGGTTTCGGGGGCGGCGGCGGCGGCGGCTTCATAGCGTTCGCGATAGGGCAGGATTTCCCGGAGGCGCAGCCTGTCCTTGCCCAGGGCGTAGGCCATCCGTTCCACCCTCCGGGAGGCCGCCCGCATGAAATGCGGCAGGCGGCGCAATTGCTCCGCCGTGGCCGACCGGAGCAGCCGGGGCGACAAAAGCGTTTCCAATTGCCGCCGGATGTCCCGGAAGGAATCCTCGTGGGCCGGGGTGGGCGGCCGGGACAGGAGGGGCAAAAGTTCCCCGGCCAGGCGGAAGGACTCCTCCAGGCTCCGGCCGATTTCCCCGGCGGTCGCGGCCAGCCGCCTTTCGCCTTCGGCCAGCCGCTCCCTAAACCGGCTCGGGGTGCGGGGGGGATGGTCGGTGGCGAAGACCTCGTCCAGGGCCGATCTTACCGCCGCCTCGACCGGATTCCCCCATTCCGGGGGCGAGGGGGGGAACCCGCGGGCCAGGCCCTTGCCCAATTTCTCCGGCCCATCCCCCAGGGCCAGGAGCACTAGGCGCCGGAAGCCGTCGCGCATCGCCGTTTCCGCCTCCGCCGGGGTGTGAAAGAGGCGGACGCCCACGGTCGTCCCTTCGTCCACCAGGGCGGGAAAGGCGACGGCCCCGCCCCCGGCCGGGATCGCCACCCTTTCCGGAAGGTCTCCGAAAGTCCATCCCGTCAGGCCGGTTTTTTCATAACCGCCCTTTTCCAGGGAGTCGAAGGCGTTCCGGGCCGCCAGCGCCAATTGCCCGGACAGTTCCGCCAGGTTTCGGCCCTGGCCGACCGTGCCGCCGTCCGGGCCGATGGCGCGGACATTCGGGCGAAGGAAGGCCGGCAGGCGGTCCAGCTTCCATTCCCCGGGGGCGATTCGCGTTCCGGCAACCTTTAGGAACGCTTCGCTCAGGGCCTCGGGGAGGGGGCGATCCGCCCGCCGGAGGAATTCAAGCATCCGTTCCGCCGTGTCCGAAACGGGATTGGCCTCCCTCCGCCGGCTCTTGGGAAGCCCCCGGAGCAATTCCGCCGTCTTGGCCCCCAGCAGGCCGGGGACCAGCCATTCCAGCCGCCAGGCCGGCAGATTGGGAATGTCGGCCACCGGCACGACCGCGGTCACCCCGTCGGCGGGGTGTCCGGGCTCGAAGCGGTATTCAAGGGGATACCGTCCGCCCCCCAGTTCAATCGCCGGGGGAAAGCGATCCGGGGTGATACCGTTCGGAGGGTTTTCCAGTAGGTAATCGCGGCCGAGCAGGAGAAGGCCGGGGTTCCGTTCCTCCTCCTCCCGGGAGAAATCGGCCAGATCCCGGTCGTTGTGCACCCAGGGGGGGAGCCGCTCGTCGTAAAAGCGGTAGATCGCCTCGGAATCGGCCGAAAGGGGCAGCCTGGCCTTGTCGGCCAATTCGGAAAGGGAAAGAATCAAGGCCGCGTTTTCCCGGAAAAACGGCGGCTGCCGCGCCAACTCCCCGGCCACCAGGGCTTGGCGGATGAATATTTCCCGCGCCGCCGGGGGATCGATCGATCCGTAATGTACCCGCCTTCCCTCCACCACCGGCAGGCCGTAAACCTCGACCTTTTCTCGGGCCCGGACGAATCCGGAAGCCGGTTCGTAGGCCGGTTCGGAATAGGATCGCCGGGCCAGGGGACCGGCCAGCTTTTCCACCCACGCGGGGTCTATCTCCGCCACCCCGCGTCCGTACAGCCGGCCGGTGTCCACCAGTTCCGCCGCCACCACCCAAGCCGGCGGCCGGCCCCGGCGATCGGCTTCGGCGGGGGAGTCGCCGGCTTTCCGGACGGCTTCGCGGCGTTCGCGGACGGCCCTGGCCGGCCCCGAACCGGGCCAGAGCAGAAAAGCGGTCCCCCGGGCTCCCTGGTAGATCTGGTTTTCGCCCAATTTGCCCACCCGTCCCAGCAGGCCGGCCAGGATGGACTGGTGGAGACGGGCGTAGCCGCCGTCCCGCTCGGCGAAAGTCTTCCCGCCGCCCTCCTCTCCCCGTCCGCCCAGCCTTTCCGTCAGTTCCGCCAATTGCCGGCGGATGTCCCGCCATTCCTGCATGCGGAGGTAATTCAGGAAATTCCGGCGGCAGAACCTTCTGGCCCGGGATCGGGACAGCGGTTCGGCCAGGGCGTCGTCGTAGAATTTCCATAACTGGAGCCAGCCGAGGAAATCCGATTTTGGGTGGAGGAAACGCCGGTGCGCCGCCTCGGCCTCGCCCCTTTTGTCCCGGGGGCGTTCCCGGGGGTCCAGCACCGACAGCATGGCGACGATGGTCAGGGCCGGTTCAAGCGTACCGTTCTTGCCGGCCTCCAGCAGGATGCGGGCGAAGCGGGGCTCCACCGGCAGCGCGGCCATTCGCCGGCCGGAGGGGGTTATCCCCCGGTCGGCGTCGAGGGCGCCCAGTTCGGCCAGTTCCCGGTATCCGTCCCGCACCCGGGAAGGCTGGGGGGGATCGAGAAAGGGGAAATCCTCCACCGCCCCCAGGCCGAGGTGGCGGAGGCGCAGGATCACCGAGGCCAGGGAAACCCGGCGGATTTCCGGATCGGTGAATTCCGGCCGTTTCCGGAAATCATCCTCCCCGTAAAGGCGCAGGCAAATCCCGGGGGCGGTCCTTCCGGCCCGGCCCTGGCGCTGCTCCGCCGAGGCCCGGCTGATTTTTTCGATTTGCAGCCTTTCCACCGACGCCCGATCCGAGTCCCGCCGCAGCCGGGCCAGGCCGCTGTCCACCACCGCCCGCACCGTCGGGATGGTGAGCGAGGTCTCGGCCACGTTGGTGGAGAGAATGACCCTCCTCCTGTCCGACCGCTGGAAAACCCGTTGCTGCTCCTCGGGGGAAAGCCGGGAATAAAGGGGCAGGACCAGCCAACCGGGGGGACCCGAGCGGGCCAGGATCTCGGCCGCCTCCCGGATGTCCGCCTCCCCCGGCAGGAAAACCAGGATATCCCCCCCGGCCAGCTCGGCCGCCAACTCCTCCACCGCGTGGAGGACCATCACCGCCAAATCCGGATCCTCGGAATTTTCGGCTTCCGGCCGGCGATAACGCGTCTCCACCGGGAAAGTACGTCCCTCCAGGAGAATCGTCGGGGCGCCGCCGAAATAGGCGCCGAACCGGCCGACGTCCAGGGTGGCGGAACTGACCACGAGGCGCAATCCCGGCCGGGAAGGCAAGAGCCGCCGCAGGCAGCCCAGCAGAAGATCGGTGTCGAGGCTGCGCTCGTGCGCCTCGTCCAGGATGATGGCTTCGTAGGCCAGGAGTTCCCGATCCCCGCGCAATTCGTTCAGGAGAATGCCGTCGGTCATGAATTTCACCAGGGTCGCCGGGCCGAGGCGGGCCTGGAAGCGGGTTTGGAAACCAATTTGTTCGCCCAGATCGGTCCCCAGTTCCTGGGCGGTCCGCGCCGCCACCGACATCGCCGCCAGTCGCCTGGGCTGGGTGACGCCGATCCCGCCGATCCGGCCCAGCCCGATTTCCAGGCAGATTTTGGGAAGTTGGGTGGTTTTGCCGCAGCCGGTGGGGCCGGCGATTATCGTCACCTGGTTTTCGCGGAGGGAGCGGGCGATTTCCTCCCGCCGGCTCGCCAGGGGAAGATCGGGCGGATAGGGGAATGCGGACGGAACCGACGCCTCGCGCCGCTCCAACAACCGGCGGGAATTTTCGAACCGTTCGCGCAGCCGTTCGGCCGCCGCCAGGGTCGGCGGGGCCGATTTCCGGATTCGGGCTAGCCGGGCCGCCTCCCGGCCCAGCCCGGGGCGATCCGCCAGCGGCGTCCGGTCCAGGCCGGCCAGTACGGCCGCGGCGATTTCGGTTTCCGCCGTCACCGGCCCGTCTCCTCCGGGCGATCGCCGGCGAGCCGGGCGGCGCATTTTATCGCGTAAACCAGGCTGTCGGGATTGGCCTGGTTCCGGCCGGCCCGATCGAAGGCGGTGCCGTGGTCGACCGAGGCGCGGATGATGGGAAGGCCCAGGGTGATGTTCACCCCCAGCAGGTCCGGCCAGGCGTCCCGGGCGGCGTCGTAGCGAAAGCCTAGCAGTTTGAGCGGAATGTGCCCCTGATCGTGGTACATGGCGACCACCAGGTCGAAAGCTCCGCCCAGCGCCTTGGCGAAGATGGTGTCGGCCGGCAGGGGACCCTGGACGGCGAAGCCTTCGGCCAGGGCTTCGGCCACCGCCGGGGCGATGATTTCCCGTTCCTCGCTTCCGAACAGGCCGTTTTCCCCGGAGTGGGGATTGAAGCCGGCCACTCCGATGCGCGGGCGTTCGGGGCCGAACCTCCGCACCGCCGCCTCCCCCAGCCGAATGACCGCGAGGATGCGTTCGCGGCTGAGCCGTTCGGACGCCAGGCGCAGGGGGATGTGGGTGGTTACGTGGATCACCCGCAGCCTTTCGTCCATCAGCAGCATCGCGCAATCGCCGGCCCCGGTGAGGGCGGAAAAGATCTCGGTGTGGCCGGCGTAATGGCGGCCGGCGAGGTTGAGCGCCTCCTTGTTGAGAGGATTGGTGACCGTGCCGGAGATTTCGCCGGCCAGGGCGAGTTCTATCGCCTTGGCCACCGAACGGTAGGCGGCCTCCCCGCACATGGCCGACACCCGGCCGTACTCGAATTTATCCGGGTCGACGCAGGCGAGATCCAGGACGTTGAGAATCCCGGCGGCGTCCCTGAACTCCGGGACCGCCGCCAGGGAATTTATCCGGCAGTCCGCCCCGACGATATCCCGGGCGGCCGTTCGCATCACCCAGGCGTCGCCAATCAGGAGCGGCCGGCAGAGGGCGGAGATTTCCCGATTGAGCAGGGCCTTCACCGCGATTTCCGGCCCCACCCCCGCCGGATCGCCCATGGTGACGCCGAGAAGCGGACGGGAGGGCATGCGGTTTTCCTTTCCGGCCGGAAGCCGCCGGCCTCATCCGCAGTCCATGGACGACGAGATCAAGTCCCTGGGGGCGACGGGCAGCGCCTTGGTGTGGCTTCGGCGCATCACCCCGACGCTGTGCTTTTCCCGCTGGCTGACCGGAACGTAGAAGCGCTCGGCCGGACCGGTGTAAATCTGCCGGGGGCGGGCTATGCGGTTGTTGGCGTCGTGGCGCATTTCCCGCCAGTGGGCCAGCCAGCCGGGAGTGCGCCCGATGGCGAACAGAACCGTGAACATGTCGAAGGGGATGCCGGCCGCCTTCAGGATCAGTCCGGAATAGAAGTCCACGTTGGGGTAAAGGTTGCGCGAGAGGAAGTAGTCGTCCGACAGGGCCGCCTCCTCCAGCCGCATGGCGATGTCGAACATGGGGTCGGACATGCCGGGCTTGCCCAGTATCCGGTGGCAGAGCTTCTTCATGATCAAGGCCCTGGGATCGTGCGTCTTGTAGATCCGATGCCCGAACCCCATGAGGCGGCTATCCTTACTCTTGGCCGCCTCCAGGAAACGCCGGCCGTCGTCGCCGGATTGCTGGATGTTTCTGAGCATGGTGACGACCGCCTGGTTGGCGCCGCCGTGCCGGCGGCCCCAGAGGGCGGATATCCCGGCGGAAATGACGGCGTAGACGTTGGCGAGGCTCGATCCGGCGATGCGTACGGCCGAGGTGGAGCAGTTTTGCTCGTGATCGGCGTGAATGATGAGGAAGGCTTCGATGGCCTTGACGATGTCGGGATCCAGCTGGTAGTTGCTGACCGGGGAGGAAAACATCATATTGAGGAAGTTTTCGACGAAGCGCAGCTTGTGGGAAGGGTAGACCACGGGTTCGCCGACGAACTTCTTGTAGGAAAAAGCCGATATGGTCCTTACCTGGGACATCAGGTTGGCGATGATCTGCGCCTCCTCCTCGTCGGTGGGATTTTCCGGCACCGGGTAGAACGCCGAGAGCGAGGCCACCATGGTGGTGAGCAGGCTCATGGGATGGGCGTTGTTGGGGAAGGCCAGGAAAAAATGCCGCATGTCCTCGTGAATCAGGGAGGAGCCGTTCAGGATGGCGGAAAAATCGTCCAACTGGCTGGCTATCGGAAGATCCCCGTACATCAGCAGGTAGGCCACCTCCACGAAGCGGCTCTTCTCGGCCAATTCCTCGATTGGGTATCCGCGGTAGCGGAGGATGCCCTTTTCCCCGTCCAGATAGGTTATGGCGCTTCGGCAGGAGGCGGTGTTGAGATAGGCCTCGTCCAGGGTCACCATGCCGGTGGCGGCGCGGAGTTTTTCAATGTCCAGGGCTTTTTCGCCTTCTCCCCCGGTGAAAACCGGAAGCCCGATTTCCTCTCCGGAAGCGAATCTCAGGGTGGCGGTCTCGCTCATTTGCGAATCCTTTCGAATAAATCCGTGATCAGGCCAAGTCCTTGCGATAGATGATTTTGGCGTCTCCCAAATCATAGAAGTCGGGCAGCCGGGCCGCTTCGGCGTACCCCGCCTTCAGGTAGAAGCGCCGGGTGGGAAGATACCTTTCCCTTCCGGACGTTTCGACAAAAACGCTCCGGGCGCCCAGCCGCCGGGAGGCCTGTTCGCACCTTTCCAGCAACCGGGAGCCGAGACCCCGGCCCTGGAATCCCCTGTCCACAACCACCCAGTAGATGTCGTACGAAACCAGGGAGCAAGGTATGAGGCCGAAGCAGACGTAACCGACCGTTTTCCCGCCGATTTCGGAGATAATGAAATTATAGCCGGAGGCCGGTCCCTTTGCAAGCCATTCATCCGCCAGCTGGACCGCCACTTCAACTTCGTCGGGACGGAAAAACCCGGTTCCCGCCGCCAGTTCCCGCACCGCCGCCGGGTCGGACTCGCCGGGACAATCCCGGAAAACCGCCTCCACCAAGGCATCCATTTTTTCCCTTTGCCGGGGCGGGTCCGCCGGCGGAGATTGACATCGTCCCCGCCGCCGCTATCATTGGGTGCCGCCCGCGCCGAATCCGGCGCGGACAGTATACAAAACCCCGGGGCGAACGGGAAAACAAATTCGCGGCGAGGGAGGGAGGCGGGAAATGATTCCGCAGGTGGCGTTAATCATGGGCAGCTATTCGGATTATCCGAAACTCGAGCCGGCCCTGGCGATTTTCAGGGAATTCGGGGTGGATGTCGAGGTCAGGGTACTGTCGGCCCACCGTACCCCCGACGCCACCGCGGAATTCGCGAAAACGGCGGAAGCCAGGGGCCTGAAGGTGATCATCGCCGCCGCCGGAGGCGCCGCCCACCTGCCGGGGGTGATCGCGGCGCAGACCGTTCTCCCGGTTATCGGGGTTCCCCTGGTTTTGCCGGCCTTGAACGGCCTCGACAGCCTGCTGTCAATGACCCAGATGCCGGCCGGCATTCCCGTGGCCGTCATGTCCGCCGGCGGCGGCGGCCCGGAAAACGCCGCCCTGCTGGCCATCGCCATCCTCTCCCTCGGCGATTCCGGCCTCTCCGGGAAATTGAAAACCTATCGCGGGCAACTGACCGCCAAGATCATGGAGCGCGATTCGTCCCTCCAGTGGAAAATGCACGCCAACGGATGAGCGAATTCGGCGGACCCGCCGCCGGCCGGCTTCTCACCCCCCTTTCCGACGGCCTGCTGCCGGCGGCCCAGCGATCCTGGGCGACCCGGGGCCGGAGGCGGTGGGAACCGGAGCATCCCCGGCGCAATCCCTACGAAAGGGATCGCGACCGCGTCATTCATTCCGCCGCCTTTCGCCGGCTGGAGTACAAGACCCAGGTTTTCGTCAATGGCGAGGGCGACAATTACCGGACCCGCCTGACCCATACCCTGGAGGTCGGCCAGTTGGCCCGTTCCCTGGCCCGGGGGTTGAACCTCAACGAGGATTTGGCCGAGGCCGCCGCCTTGTCGCACGACCTCGGGCATACCCCTTTCGGCCACGCGGGGGAACGCGAGCTGGACCGGCTTCTGAAGGACGCCGGCGGTTTCAACCACAACCGCCAGGGGCTGCGGGTGGTTGACGTCCTGGAAAGGCGCTACGCCTCCTTCGAGGGTTTGAATCTCTGCTACGAGGTCCGCGAAGCCTTTATCCGGCACGGCGGCCCCGCGGTGGCGGAGGGGCAGTCCGAATTTTCCCGCCTTGACGCCCCTTTGCTCGAGGTGGCGGCAAGCATGGCGGCCGACGACATCGCCTACCTGGCGCACGATATCGACGACGGCTTGTTCAGCGGCATGCTGGATCCCGGGGATCTTGCGAAAGTGGATCTGTGGCGGCAGGCCACCGGCTATCCCGGATTCGACCGGCTTCCCCCCTCGCTTCGGCGGACCGAGGGGGTCAGGCGCCTTATCAACCTCCTGATGACCGATTTGCTGGAGGAAACCGGGAAAAACGTCGCCAAGCTTGGCTTGGACAGCCCGGAGGCGGTCCGGTCGGCCGGCCGGGGGGCGTTGTCACTTTCTCCGGAGATGGAAGCCGGGCGGGAAATCCTGCGGGAGTTCCTGTTCGCCCATTTTTACCGGCATCCCGCCCTGTCCCGGGTCATGGACGAGGCGCGGGGCAAGCTGCGGGGGCTGTTTGCCGCCTACACTTCGGAACCCCGGCGGTTGCCGGACGAATACCGGCTGATAGCCGACCGGGAAGGCGTCAAACGCGCCGCGGCCGACTACATCGCCGGGATGACGGATCGCTTCGCCGAGGCGGAGTGGGGAAAATGGGGCGGGGGCGAAAATAAAAAATAAAAAAGTATTGACAATGGCCGGATTGGCCATATCATACTAACTTTTCCCCGATGGGGAAAAGGAATCCCGTGCCATGTGGATTCTGGGGCCGATTGGCGGCGCCAGGTTTTTTTGCGCCTTTTCCCAGAGTAATGGCCGCGGTTTCAATGATGCCTTTTCCCCGAGTGCGCTGAAAAACGCTTGACCCGGGTGGCCGGGGAGCGCGTTTTATCCTTGTCGCCGGGATTTTACAAATTTTAATCCGGATTTTCGTCCGCCGGTCGCGAAAAAATCCGCGACGGGATATATGTTTTCGCCTTTGCCGGCATTGGAGCCCGGATGGTTCGGGCGGGGCCGGTTTGGGAGGGGCTGGATTTGATGAAGCTTCCCGTATTCGACAGGTTGGGACAGGCGACGGGGGAAATCGACTTTGACGAGGCCTGTCTCGGCAAGTTTGTAAATTACAAATTGCTGCATGCCGCCATATTGATGTATGGAGCGAACCTGCGTCAAGGGACGGTCAAGACCAAGAACATCCGGGAGGTGACCGGCAAATCGGCCAAACCTTTCAAGCAGAAGGGGACCGGACGGGCCAGGATGGGCCGGGTCCGCCGTTTCGGCAGCCGGGGCGGCGCCACCGCCTTTGGCCCCCGCCCCCGGGATTATCGCCAGGACATGCCTAAACATGCCAGGCGATTGGCCTTGAAATCGGCCTTGCTGGGGAAATTCCGGGACAATGAAGTGCTGGTGCTCGGCGAATTGTCCCTGGCCGCCCCCAAAACCCGGGAAATCGCCGGTATCCTGAAAAACCTCAAGGTGGATTCCGGCTGTCTCCTGGTGATTCCCCGGTATGATGAAAACATCTTGAAGTCCTGCCGCAACCTTTCCCGCGCCGATCTTTCCGTTCTGTCCGACCTCAACGCCTACAACGTCCTTCGCCGCAACCGCCTGGTTTTCACCCGGGACGCGTTGGAGGCTCTTGTCCGGGAGGTGTCCAAATCATGAAACGCGCCGCGCTGGCCAGGAGCCGGACGCCCCGGGCGACCATGGAACCCTATCGGGTGGTTCGCGCGCCCCATGTCTCGGAAAAAACCACCGACCTTATCCAAAACCACAACACTTATGTTTTCCAAGTGGATAGGGAAGCCACGAAAACGGATGTCCGCGAGGCGGTTTCGCGGATCTGGAATGTGCGGGTGGAGTCCATCCGCATTATCAATGTCCGGGGCAAGGCGGTTCGCATGGGCCGCTACGCCGGATCTTCGCGCGCCTGGAAGAAAGCCATCGTTAAACTGGCCCCGGGCGACGGCATCGACGTTTTGCGTTGATACCGGAAGCGTTTTGGTTTTTGGATCCCTGTCGATCCCAAGCCCCAAGCGCGTGCGAGGGTTAGGGAACGGGAACAACCGAAAAGCATACGCGCTTGGGTGGAACAACCGCCGCGGTTGACGGAAAAGGGAAAGCGCCATGGGCATAAAGACAATGCGGCCGATGACTCCGGGGACCCGCCACATGACGGTCCTAGACTATTCGGAGATCACCCGGACCTCGCCGGAAAAGAAATTGACGGAAACCCTCAAGGCCAAGGGCGGTCGCAATCACCGGGGATTGATTACCACCCGGCATCGCGGAGGGGGAGCCAAACGCCGCTACCGCCAGATCGACTTCAAGAGGAGCGACAAGGACGGCGTCGCCGCCAAGGTCGTCGCCATCGAATATGATCCCAACCGCTCCGCCAATATAGCCCTCCTCCATTACGCCGACGGGGAAAAGCGTTACATTCTCGCCCCGCTTGGGCTTGAAGTCGGCAAATATGTGGCCAACGGCCCGGCGGCGGAGCCGGAAATCGGCAACTGCCTGCCGCTGGAAAACATCCCCCTGGGACTCACGGTGCACAATGTCGAACTCGCCCCCGGCCGGGGGGGGAAGCTGGCCCGCTCCGCCGGGATGCAAATAACCCTCCAGGCCCGGGACGGCGGCCACGCCATCATTCAAATGCCGTCCGGGGAAATGCGCCGGGTCGACAAGCGCTGCCGGGCCACCATCGGGGCGGTGGGCAACCCGGATCACGCCATGGTGTCCATAGGCAAGGCCGGACGCAAACGCCATATGGGTTGGCGTCCGACGGTTCGCGGCAGCACCATGAATCCGGTGGATCACCCGTTGGGCGGCGGCGAGGGGCGCCATGCCGGAGGGCATCGCTTCGCCAGCCCCACCGGCGTTTCGGCCCGGGGCGGGAAGACCCGGGATCCGAAGGCCGGGAGCAACAACATGATTATCACCCGGCGGAAGAAATAGGATTCGGCGATTTGTCAACGGTCTCTCGGGCTTGGAGAAGACAAATGGGGCGTTCCAAGAAAAAGGGTCCTTATGTCGACCTGAACGTGCTGGAAAAGGTGATGAGGCAGAAGGAGTCCGGCTCCCGCGACAATATCCGCACCTGGGCCCGCTCCTGCATGATCGTTCCGGAATTCATCGGCCATAACTTTTCCATCCACACCGGGAACAAGTTTTCCGCCATTTTCGTCACCGAGGGCATGGTTGGGCACAAGCTGGGCGAATTCGCCAGGACCAGGAACTACCACGGCCACGGCAAGTGAATTTCGCCGCGGCTTGTCCGCGGCGACTGCGGGGAGATGGAATATCATGGGTTATGTCGCCAAACACCGGCATGCGCCGATCAAGACCTACACGGCCCGCCTGCTTGTGGATCTCATTCGCGGCCGATCCCTTAACGAGGCGCTGACCATTCTCCGTTACCGGCCGCAGCGGGCGGCCCGGATGATTGAAAAGGTGGTGCGCTCGGCCCAGGCCAACGCGGAGGATCGGGGCGGCTCCGGCCGCTTCTACGTTTCGCGGGCCTGGGTGGACGAGGGGTTCCGGCTCAAGCGCTTCCACCCCCGATCCCGGGGCGGGGCGTCGCCGTATTTGCGCCGGCGCAGCCATATTTTCATCGAGATAGACGTGCTTTGACTTTCTGGGGGAAGCATTTATTCCGGGAGATTCCTGTGGGCCAAAAGGTTCATCCTATCGGGTTCCGAACCGGGGTCACCCGCGACTGGGATTCGCGGTGGTACGCCGACAAGAAGAATTTCGGCCGCTATCTGGTTGAGGACCACCAGATTCGCAAATATCTCAAAAAGACCCTGTCCTTCGCGGCTATAGCCAAGACCGAGATTGAACGGACCGAGGACGAGGTGGAGGTGATAATCCATACCGCCCGGCCCGGCGTGGTCATCGGGCGCCGCGGGACCGAGGTTGACCGGTTGTGCGAGGATATCGAGCGCCTCATCCAATCCAAGGTGTCGGTCAAGATCAAGGAAATCACCCGCCCGGAATTGAACGCCCAGCTGGTCTCCGAGGGCATCGCCGAGCAGATAGAAAAACGGGTGGCTTATCGCCGGGCCATGAAAAAGACGGTGGAGACCTGCATCCAGGCCGGGGTCTACGGCATCAAGGTGCGGTGCTCGGGCCGCCTGGGCGGGGCGGAAATAGCCCGCGCCGACGGGTACACGGTCGGGAATTTGCCGCTCCAGAAGCTTCGCGCCGTCATTGACTACGGTTTTGCCGAAGCCCATACCATGATGGGCAACATCGGGGTGAAGGTATGGCTTTACAAGGGGGATGTCGGCGAGGAGATTGCCGACGACGGTTCCTCCGTCCCGACGGCGGCTTCCGGCAGGATCTAGGCGAACCGTCCGGCCCCCGCCTCTCCGGGAAGGGAATTTAACATGGCGTTGATGCCCAAACGACTGAAATATTCGCGCAAATTCCAGCGCGGTCGCATCCGCGGCAAGGCCACCTCCGGCAATTACGTCGCCTTCGGCGATTTCGGCATACAGTCGATGGAGGCCGGCAAGATCACCGCGCAGCAGATAGAGGCGGCCCGGGTGGCGGCCAATCGCCTGGTGAGCGGCCAGGGCAAGATGTGGATCCGCATTTTCCCCCATAAATCGGCCAGCTCCCGCCCGGCGGAAACCCGGATGGGGAAGGGCAAGGGCGAGGTGGATCACTGGTATGCGGCGGTGAAGGCGGGGACCGTTCTTTTCGAACTGGGGGGAGTTTCCGAAACCCTGGCCCGGGAGGCTTTCAAGCGCCAAGCCTACAAGCTGCCGGTCAAGACCTGTTTCGCCCGCAGGAGGCATTCGCTATGAAGCTTGCCGAAATACGCTCCATGGAGGCGCCGATCTTGCGGGAGGAAATCGATAAATCCCGCCGCGAGCTTCTTGAGCTTCGGTGCAAGGTGGCTCTGGGGGAGGACGTGCGTCCCCACCGGATCCGGGAGATAAAGCGGGAAATCGCGCGCATCTTGACGGTGCTTAACGAAAAGGCGGCGATGGAGGAGGCGAAGGCATGAGCGAGGGAGCCGTCGAAATCGGGGCCGGTTTGCGGCGCAGCAATCGGCGTTCCCTGGTCGGGGTGGTCAAGGCGGCGGTTTCCGCCAAGACGATCCAGGTGCTGGTGACGCGCGAATTCAAGCATCCCAAGTATGAAAAACGGGTTCGCCGCAGCAAGAAATACGCCGTTCATGATGAAAAGGGCGAGGCCAGGATGGGCGACGCCGTGGAAATCATGGAAGCCCGCCGATTCTCCAAGACCAAGAACTGGCGGCTGGTTGGTGTCTTGAAGCGGGGGGAATGACGCCCCGCGAGGTTGATTTGGGATTCGCCCGCGGCGTTTTCCGGGCGCCGGGAGACCTTACCCGTGATTCAAATGCAGACCATGCTGGATGTGGCGGACAATACCGGCGCCAAACAGGCCATGTGCATCAAGGTTCTTGGTTCCACCCGCCGCCGTTACGCCTCGCTGGGGGACATCGTGGTGGTGACGGTGAAGAAGGCCGTACCGGGCGGGGACGTCAAGCCCGGCACCGTGGCCAAGGGGGTGGTGGTGCGGACCAGGAAGGCGGTCAAGCGTCCCGACGGCACCTCCATTCGTTTCGACTCCAACGCGGTGGTCCTGGTCGACGCGGAGAGGAATCCCCGGGGAACCCGCATTTTCGGCCCGGTGGCCCGGGAATTGCGGCAGGCCAATTTCATGAAGATAGTCTCGCTGGCGCCGGAAGTGGTGTGAGGATTGGGCTCGCCGGCAGAGGGCGAAAAGGCTGATAAATGAAAATCGTCAAAACCCGCATCCGAAAGAACGACATTGTCCAGGTGATGTCCGGCTCCGCCGGCGGCCGGGTATCGTCCGACTCCGCCGGCGAGCGCGGCTCCCGGGGGAAGGTTTTCGCGATTGATCACTCCCGCAACCGGGCCAAGGTTCAGGGGGTGAGAATGGTTTTCCGCCACCTGCCGCGATCCAAGGATCCCTCCAAGCCGGGCGGCGGCCGCACCGAAAAGGAGGCTTTCATTTCCCTGTCCAACCTGATGCTGGTCTGCCCCAGGTGCGACGAAGCCACCCGGGTCGGCATTCGCCTGGACAAGCAGGAAAGGGAAGGGGGAAAGGTCAAGACCCGCCGGGTTCGCGTCTGCAAGAAATGCGGCGCCGACATACTGGAACGGGATTGATTTTTCGATTCCGCCCGGCGATTCGCGGGGGCGGCGGCCGCGGCTGACGAAGGACGGGAAAACATGACGGTTAGGCTGTTGGAAAAATATCGGAAGGCGGTTTTGCCGGCCATGCGGGACGAGTTCGACCGAAAGAATCCGCACGCCCTTCCCAAACTGGAAAAAATATGCCTGAACATGGGCGTGGGCAAGGCCATTGACGACGCGAAAATCCTGGACGAGGCGGTGAAGACCATGACCATCATCGCCGGACAGGCGGCGGTGGTCGCCAAGGCCAGGGTGTCGGTTTCCAATTTCCGTTTGCGGCAGGGGTACAAAATCGGCTGCCGGGTCACCCTCCGGGGAGCCAGGATGTATGAATTTTTCGATCGCCTGATCGCCACCGCCATTCCCCGCATCCGCGACTTTCGCGGAGTTTCCAAGCGGGCCTTCGACAAGGCGGGAAACTATTCCCTGGGCGTCGAGGAGGTGACGATTTTTCCCGAGGTCGACGCCGATCGCCTTACCCATCCCTTGGGCATGGACGTCACTTTTGTCATCAGGAATTCCCGGGGACGCGAGGAAAGCCGGAGATTCCTGAAATTGATGGGCATGCCGTTCGCGGAATAGGCTGGAGACCTGAAGTGGCGAAAACATCCTGGATCGTGAAGTGCAATCGTCCGCCGAAATTCAAGACTCGCGGCTATACCCGCTGCAAACTGTGCGGGCGATCCCGGGGGGTGTACAAGAAATTCAATATTTGCCGCATTTGCCTGCGCAATCTGGCCAACCGGGGGGAAATCCCCGGCATGCGCAAATCTAGTTGGTAGCCGTTCGGAGTTCGGGGGACGACCCGCCGTTTGGTCTTGGACGGGCGCCGGCCGCCGTCCCCCCTTTCGCCGGCGTTGGCCGACGGCGGAAGGGGGAGGGGAATTTCATTCCCGGCGCCGGAATAACCGCCGGCCGGTGAAAAGGATTCAAGCATGAGCATGACCGATCCCGTGGCCGACATGTTGACCCGCATCCGCAATGCCAACAGCCTGATGCGGGACGAGGTCGGCATTCCCTCCACCGCCATCAAGATAAGCATCGCCGAGGTTTTGAAGCGCGAAGGCTTTATCAAGGGCTTCGACATTATACCCCGTCCCCTCCAGAACCAATTGAAGATCCGGCTGAAATACGGTTCCGAGGGGGAAAAGGTGATTCGGGCGATTTCCCGAACCTCCAAGCCGGGTTGCCGCGTTTACCGGGGTTACGAGGATCTGCCGCATATTCTGAGCGGGCAGGGCATCATGGTGATTTCCACCAACCAGGGCGTCCTTTCGGATCGCGAATGCCGGGAAAGGAAGGTGGGCGGCGAGGTTTTGTGTACCGTGTATTGACCCGGACGGCGCGGTTGCCCGCAAGCCGGATGTCGCCGACGGGAAATCCGTCCCTTCGCCGTCGGCTGCCAATTAGGATGAATACATGTCGCGCATAGGGAAAAAACCAGTTCCGCTTCCGGCCGGGGTGGACGTCAAAGTCCCGGCCGCGGAGATCGTCATTACGGGACCCAAGGGCGAGTTGCGCCAGCGGCTGACGCCGGGAGTCAAGGTGGCGGTGGGGGAAGGCGGGGTGGTGGTCACCCGCGATTCCGATTCCAAGCAGCACCGGGCCTTGCACGGGCTGTACCGGGCGTTGATTCAGAATATGGTTTTCGGGGTCACCCGGGGCTATGAAAAACGCTTGCGCATAGTGGGCACGGGTTACCGGGTTGAATTGAAGGGGAGGGTGTTTTCCATTGTCGCCGGCTTTTCCCACCCCGTCGATTACCAGATTCCCCCCGGGATTGAGATAGAGGTTCCCAAGGCCACCAGCCGCGAATACATGGATTTCATCGTCCGGGGAATCGACAAACAGGCGGTGGGGGAGGCGGCGGCCAAAATCCGCCGGGTTCGCCCGCCGGATCTTTACCAGGGCAAGGGGATACGTTACACCGACGAGCATGTCCGCCGTCTCGAGGGCAAGTCCTTCGGCGCCGGCGGCAAATGATTGGCTATCGGCGGAGTCCTAGCCTCTTTCCGATTTGAGCGGCCAATCCCGGGAGAGAAGCGCATGGAAAGGATTTTGAAGAAACGGCGGGATCTTTCCCGTCGGCACCGGCGTCTGCGGCGGAAGCTGTCCGGTTCGTCCGAACGGCCGCGCTTGGCGGTTTTTCGAAGCCTTAGGCATATTTACGCCCAGCTTGTCGACGACTCTTCCGGCCGGACTCTCTTGGCCGTGTCGACCGGTTCGCCCGAATTTCCCGAGGGAACCTATGGCGGAAATGTCAAGGCGGCGGAGATTTTGGGGGGGCTGGTGGCGGACAAGGCCAAGGCGGCCGGCTTCCGGTTGGTGGTTTTCGACAGCGGCGGGCGCAAGTACCACGGCCGGGTGAAGGCATTGGCGGACGCGGCCAGAAAAGGCGGCTTGGAATTCTGAAACGGGAGTCATCGGGCATGGCTGAGAACGGCGGCGGCAGGGCGGGCGAAGGTTCCGGCGCGGGACGCGGCGAGGGCGGGGGCCGTCGTTCCCGCGGCGGTTCCCGCGGCGGAAGCGGTGACGGCCGGGGGGCCGCCCGCGCCGGCGAAGGCTCCGGCGGCCGGGGCCGGGGCGACACCATGCGCCGCGGTCGCGGCAGGAGGGATCGTTCCGACGATTCGCGCGAGCGCGAATTCCAGGAAACGCTAATCAGCGTTTACCGTTGCTCCGCCACCGTCAAGGGCGGCCGGCGCCTCAGCTTTGGCTCCCTGGTCTGCGTGGGCGACGGCAGGGGCAGGGTGGGCATAGGCTACGGCAAGGCCAAGGAGGTTCCGGGGGCTTTTCAAAAGGCGATCAAGGCCGGCCGCCGTTCCCTGAAACGGTTCACCATCGCTTCCGGCGGGACCATTCCCCATCAGGTGAAAGGACGCTTCGGGGCTTCCCAGGTGGTTCTCATTCCCGCCCAGCCGGGAACCGGGGTTATCGCCGGAACCGCGGTGAAGGCGATTTTGGAGGCGGCCGGCTTGACCAATGTACTGACCAAGGTGCATGGTTCCACCAATACCAGGAATGTGGTGAAGGCGGTGATGGACGCCCTGGAAAAGTTGCGCAGCAAGGAGATGACCGAAGCCCTGCGCGGGATTGCCCGGCCGGAACCGGGCCAGGCCTAGTCGAAGCCGGGGACCAGGAAGGAATTTTGCCCGGGCGAACTTCATTGGACGGAGGGAGTCTTCGGGCCGGAACGGATTGCCGGGGGAGGCGGGCCGAATTTCAAGGCGGCTTTGGGGTTAGGAAAATAATATGAACCTTTCCGATGTTTTTCATGCCGTCAAGGCACATAAGCGCGGGCGCCGGGTGGGCCGCGGCGCCGGTTCGGGCTCCGGCAAGACGGCCGGACGGGGGCAAAAGGGTTTTGGCGCCCGTACCGGCGGCAATCGGCTGCGGGGTTTCGTCGGCGGCCAAACCCAGTTGAAGGAACGCCTACCCAAGGTCGGGTTCAATAATGCCGTCCACGGCCGAATACACCGCCCCTTGAACCTGTCCTTTTTGGAGGCCAATTTCGCCGACGGCGATCTCGTCGATTTCGCCAGCCTTCAAGCCAAGGGGTTTGGTTTGCGCCGGGGGGAGTCGGTGAAGCTTTTGGGGGTGGGCGAGATAAGCCGAAAGTTGACCGTCAAGGTGAATGCCGTCTCGGCGTCCGCCCGGGCGAAGCTGGAAAAGGCCGGGGGCGGCATTGAACTGGCGCCGGCCGGCCAAAAGGCGGACAAGGTCAAGACCAATGTTTGACATCCTGGCGAGAATTCTCAATGTCAAGGAATTGCGGATCAAGCTTGGCATTACTTTTCTTCTGCTTATCGTCTTCCGGTTGGGTTCGTTCATTCCCACTCCCGGGGTCAACGTCAAATCCATAACCGAATATGTCGCCACCGCCCAGGGCGCCCTGGGGGCGGTGCTGAGCATGGCCGACATGTTCACCGGCGGCGCTTTGTCCTCCATGGCCGTTTTTGGCCTGGGAATAATGCCCTACATAACCGCCTCGATTATTTTCCAGTTGCTGACCGCCATTGTCCCGGCCTTGTCGCGCCTGGCCCACGAGGGACCGACCGGCCGGAAAAAAATCGCCCAGTATGTCAGGGTGTCCACGGTTCTTCTTTGCCTGATCCAGGGTTCGATGCTGGCTTACGGCATGTTGTCGGCTTCGGATTCCGAGATCGGTTCCTTTGTCGCCGAGGGGGTGGTGGGATGGGAATTCTTCGGCTATATCGTCCTTTCCCTTACCGTGGGGACCATGTTCCTGATGTGGCTGGGCGAGCAAATCGATGAATTCGGCATCGGCAACGGCATTTCCCTGATCATCATGGTCGGAATCCTTTCCCGCATTCCCCGCGCCATCGGCCAGTTGATGTCCAGCGTCGATCCCGCCTATTCCGGCGGATCGGTGTCCCTGGGCGAGGTGGTGGTGCTGCTTATCCTTTTTGTGGCCATGACCCTGGCGGTGGTGCTGATAACCCTGGGGACCCGCCGCGTCCCGGTCATGCAGGCCAAGGCGGTACGAGGCCGCAAGACTTATGGCGGCCAGCGGCAGTTTCTTCCGCTCAAGGTCAACCAGGCCAATGTGATTCCCATTATCTTCGGCCAGGCCATCATGCAGGTGGTGGCGGGGGGGGCCAGCATGATTTTGGGTTCCTCCCTTGGCGCCTTCATGAGTCCCGGATCCTTTTGGTACACGGTCTGCTACATTCTCCTGATTCTTTTTTTCTGTTATTTTTATACCGCCATCCAATTCAATCCGGTGGAAATCGCCGACAATCTTAAGCAGGGCGGCATGTATATTCCCGGCATCCGCCCGGGCAAGCGCACCGCCGATCATTTGAGCGGGATAATGAGCCGTATCGCCCTGGCCGGCGGGGCGTTTCTGGCCATCATAGCGGTGGCGCCCCAATTCATCAGCCAATACATGAATGTCGGATACGACATCAGCGGACTGTTGGGGGGGACCGGCCTCTTGATTGTGGTGGGGGTGGCGCTGGACGTGGTGCAACGGGTTGAAAGTTATCTTCTGATGCGCAATTACGAGGGATTCGGCATCGCCGGCGGCAAGATCAAGGGACGCCGGAGTTGACGCCGGGCTGTAGAATAGCTGGAAATGGCTGAAAAGATAATCCTGAAATCTCCTGCCGATATCGCGATGATGCGGGAAGCCGGAAGGATTGTCGCCCGGGCCTTGGCGGAAGTGGAGCGGATTGTCGCCCCGGGAGTCGCCACCGCCGCGCTTGATCGGGCGGTGGAGGAATTGATAATAAAGGCGGGCGGCATTCCGACCTTCAAGAATTATCCCGCTTCGGAGGCGGGGACGCCGCCCTTTCCCGCCTCGATTTGCGCTTCCGTGAACGAGGAGGTGGTACACGGGATCCCGGGGAATCGGGAATTGCGGGAAGGCGATATAGTATCGGTGGACGTGGGCGTTCATCTCGGCGGCTGGTGCGGCGACGCCGCCAAAACCTTTCCGGTCGGCAAAATCGGCCGCAAGGCGATGAAATTGCTGCAGGTCACGGAGCGGGCGCTGGGGCGGGCCATAGCCAACGCCAGGCCGGGAAGAATGTTGAGGGAGGTTTCGGGGGCGGTGCAGCGGGAAGCGGAGAGCAACGGGATGTCGGTGGTCCGGCAGTATGTCGGCCACGGCATCGGCCGGGACATGCACGAGCCTCCCCAGATCCCCAATTATGTCTGCGGTCCCGACGAACGCCTGGAAGGCCGTTTCCCCGATTGCCGTTTGCTGGCCGGCATGGTTTTGGCCATAGAGCCGATGGTCAACCTGGGCGGATTCGAGGTGTTGACCGGCCGGAACGGCTGGACGGTTTACACTCGGGATCGCTCCTGGTCGGCCCATTTTGAGCATACGGTGGCGCTTGTCGGGGACGGGGCGCTGGTTTTGACGGAGTTGTAAGGCATGGCGAAAGAGGAACCGATTAGCGTTCAGGCCGTGGTTCGCGAAGCCCTGCCCAACGCGCAGTTTCGGGTGGAACTGGATTCAGGGCATCTTATTCTTGCCCATATCAGCGGCAAGATGCGGCAGAATTTCATTCGGATTCTCCCCGGGGACAAGGTCACGGTGGAGCTTTCGCCCTATGATCTCAAGCGCGGCCGGATCACCTATCGGGGATGAGCTTTTCCCCGATTCCGGGCGTTGGCGACCGGGAAAGCGACAGACAGGAGATGGAAATGAAGGTCACCCCGTCCATACGCAAGCGTTGCGAGAACTGCAAGATGATTAGGCGCAAGGGAGTGTTGCGCATTATATGCAAGACCAATCCGCGCCACAAGATGCGCCAGGGTTGAGCGATTTTTGGACCGCAAGCGCCGGGACGGAACGGAGGAGGTTCAAGGTGCCGAGAATTCTTGGGGTGGACATCCCTAACGACAAGGTGGTGGAGGTTGCGTTGACCTATTTGTACGGGGTTGGTTCCGCCACCGCCAGGAAGATAGTGGCGGAGGTCGGCATCAAGCCGGGCATCCGGGCCAAGAATCTCACCGACGACGAACTTGGCCGGATAGCCGGCCTTCTCGACAAGGTGTATGTGGTCGAGGGCCAGTTGCGCCGCCAAGTGGCGCAAAACCTTCAACGGCTGAAAAAAATCGGCTGTTACCGGGGCATTCGGCACGGCAGCGGCTTGCCGGTCCGGGGACAGCGCACCCGCACCAACGCCAGGACCCGCAAGGGCAGGAAAAAGACGGTGGCGGTCAAGAAATCCGTCAAGTCGCTGCGCTAAGGGCGCGTGAATAAATTAAGTTTACGCTTTCGCGGGAAAAACGTCGCGCAAACAACAAACCCCGCACCCAAGCGTAAGCGTTATTTCTTTGCGCGATCCAAGGATCTTTTGAATCGACAGGCCCCGTGAACGGAGGCGCAGGATGGCGAAACGTTATCGCAAGAAAAAAGTCAAGAAATCGGTGGCCAAGGGAGTGGCCCATGTCAAGGCCACTTTCAACAACACCATCATCACCATCACCGATATATACGGAAATGCCTTGGTTTGGGCCTCGGCCGGCACCTCCGGTTTTCAGCACAGCCGCAAATCAACGCCTTTCGCCGCCCAGAAAACGGCGGAGACCGCGGCTGAAAAAGCCCTGAAGATGGGGATGCGGGAAATGGAGGTGCTGATCAAGGGTCCTGGAGGCGGGCGGGAAAGCGCCATCCGCGGATTGCAGGCCGCCGGCGTGGTGATCAAGGCCATTGAGGACGTCACCCCGCTTCCCCATAACGGCTGCCGCCCCCGCAAGCGGCGGCGGGTCTGAGGGTTGCGTTCAGGAGGCGCCTTGAATTTTGGCCTTTGCTCCACCGAGGTTCGCGGCCGATCTCGCAATCGGGTCCGCCATCGCCGTAATCTTGGCGAACTTCGGTTCAGTCCCTCTTGGGTTGCTTCTGGTCCGTACTCCGCCCATCTTGGCGTCCGCGGGTTTGACAAGCGGCGTTTCCCGGGGCCGGAAGCTTGTTGCCAGGCAAAGGAGTAGATATGCGCATCCGCTGGAAGGGGTTTGAACTTCCGACGCGCGTGGTGATGGATAGCGACTCCGCCACCGATACCTATGGCAGATTCACGGTCGAGCCTTTTGAACGCGGTTTCGGCGTCACCATCGGCAATTCCCTGCGGCGGGTCTTGCTGAGTTCACTGGAGGGCGTGGCTCCGGTGTCGCTCAGGCTTGAGGGCGCCACCCACGAATTCGCCGCCATCCCCGGGATTGTCGAGGATGTGATTGACATCGCCCTGAATGTCAAGGAAATGCTGATTACCTACGAAGGCGACGAGCCGGAGATTCTGCGCCTGGAAAAGACCGGCCCCGGGCCGGTTCTTGCCGGGGATTTCACCCCCCCGGTTGGGGTGAGCGTCGTCAACCGGCAGTTGCAAATCGCCACGGTCCAGGGAACGAACACGGTTTTCAAGGCCGAAGTCGAATTCCGGAAAGGCCGCGGTTATGTCCGCTCCGAGGATTTCCCCTGGCAGGGCCAGGAGGCGATTGGGGTCATTCCGCTGGACGCCTCCTTTTCCCCTGTACGCCGGGCTCGTTGGCGGGTGGTGGAAACCCGGGTTTCCAAGGTCACCGATTATGACCGCCTGATCCTGGAAATTTGGACCGACGGCACCATTCGTCCCGATCAGGCATTGATCGAGGCTTCGACCATTCTCCGGAAACACCTCAATCCCTTCGTCAAATACTATGATTTGGGGAACGAGATCAATGTGGCCGAGCCGGCGGAGGAAGGGGAGCCGGCGGAGGAAAAGCCGCCGGAGGTTCTGTCGGGCCAGTCCGACAAGTTGTCCCAGCCGGTCACGGTGCTGGAGCCGTCGGTCCGGGCCGCCAATTGCCTGGCCGCCGAGGGGATTAAGACCATCCGGGATCTGGTCACCCGGAATGAACAGGACATGTTGCAGATTCGGAATTTCGGCAAGACCAGCCTGAAGGAAATAAAGCAAAAGCTTTCCGAGCTCGGCCTGTCCTTCGGCATGAGCGAAAAGTAGCCGGACCGGATTGCCCATTCCTTGTTCGGGACGATCCCAAGGGCGCGGAAATAAATGACCTTTACGATTTCGGCGTGGAAAAGCCCCGCGGGAGTTGAACCGCCGCGCCCCAATGTAAACGTTGTTTCTTTACGCGATCTAAATCGAATCGGGGCGGGCGCAGAAAAGATTGGCGAGGTTCAGCAATGAGACATTTAAACCGTGGACGCAAACTCAACCGTACTTCCAGCCACCGCCAGGCCCTGATTCGCAACCTGACGGCGGCTCTTATCCGCCGGGGCCGCATCTTCACCACTCCGGCCAAGGCCAAGGAGGCGCGGCCGTTCGCCGAGCGCATGATAACCTTGGCCAAGCGCGGTCCGGACAATCTGGCCGCCCGCCGCCGGGCCATTCGCCTGTTGCATGATCCCGCCCTGGTCAATCTGCTGTTCAAGGACATTGGCCTGCGGTACAAGGATCGCCAGGGAGGATATACCCGCATCCTCCATCTCTCCCGGGCCAGGGTGGGGGACGGCGCCCGCCAGGTATTGTTCGAACTGGTCGAAGGAGGCATTCCGGCGGGCGGAAAACCGAAATCCATCGCGGCGGCGGTGGCGGAACCGCCGGCCAAGCCGGCGGTGATCGAAGAGATTGGGTCCGGGGATCCGGTTGCGGTTGCGCCTTCGGCCGGAGCGACGGATGCCGCCGATTCGCCGGAAGCTCCGGCGTCCGGAACCGGGGGTGATAAGCCGGCGGAATGAATTCGTCCCCAAAAGGTTTGTTTTCCAAGGCGCCCTCCCCGAGGGCGTTTTTTTATGCCGATTCCGGGAGAGGACTTTTCAAGATTGCAAAAAAGGCGGCGCTGAAACCAAGGCCCTGAAACTTTGAAAAAAATCAAGCGGGGGTTTGTTTGATTTCCTGCAAAAGTCAACTATAATGGGACGCGGATGATCGGCAAAAACAGTTGTGCCGATGCCAATCCCTTGTTCTTGCCATAGTTGCGGAGCGGATCCCGCAAATATGGGGTGGCGGGACCAACCCGGACGATCCGGCGATTTGTCACCCGGCTCTTCGGCGGCGAACGGCGGGGATGGGAATTGACGAGTGTAAACTGTCGGGCGGGGAGCTAAAACCGGCTTTGCTGGCGGGCGGCCCGGATTTTGTAATTTTTTACAAGCCGCCCGGCCTGGAAACGATTTCCGGAGAGGGGGGAGAGGCCGGACTTTTGGGATTGGCGAGGGAGTTGTTGGACGAGCCGGGCCTGCTTCCGGTACATCGTCTTGATCGCGACACCTCGGGAGCCCAGTTGTTCGCCCGCCACCCGGCGGCGGAAAAAGGGTTGGTTCGCCTGTTCCGCGAACGCCGGGTGGACAAGACCTATCTTGCCCTTTGCCTGGGCGTTCCCCCGAACGGCAAGGGCGTCATCAATCGCGGCCTGTCGCCCTGGTCGGGCGGAAGGCGGCCAATCCGGATCCTGAAACGCGGCGGCCTCGCCGCCTCGACCGCCTACGAAAGATTGGCGGCGTCGGCGGAATTGCCGGGCGGCTGGCGGGCGGGCCTGCTGTCCTTTTCGCCCCGGCAAGGCCGCACCCACCAGATCCGGGTTCATGCCGCCGCCTTCGGCCATCCCGTCCTGGGCGACGATCGTTACGGGGATCGGGCCGCCAACAAATTGGCGCGGGATAGCCTGGGCTTGGGGCGCCAAGCGTTGCACGCCTGGCGCCTGGCCTTTGACTGGCGGGGGGAAAGGGTGGCGGCGGTGTGCCCGCTTCCCGGGGATCTGCGCCGGGCCGGCGAAAAGGCCGGATTCGCCTTGAGGAAATATTGAGGATATGGATTATCTGCCGGCCATCCTGGAAAAGATAGTTTACGTATTGCTTCTGATCGGGACCGGCTTCCTCTGCCGGAGCCGGGGTTGGCTTTCCGAGCAGGGGGAAAGGGATCTGGGCCTGCTGATGCTCGACGCGATCTGGCCGGCCATGATTTTCACCTCGGTGGTGGCCAACCTTCGGGCCGAGGACATCCTTAGGAACATCTGGATGCCGGCGCTGTCGCTTTTGATTCATGCCTTCGGTTTCGGATTGGGGATGGCGGCGGCCGGGCTGGCCGGTTATCGGGGCGATCGGCGGAGGGTGTTCATTTTCAATTGCACCATGAACAATTTTTTCATCATGGCCCTGCCGTTCGCCGAGTTTTTTTTCCCGGGCCGGGGAGCCGCCTTGCTGGCG
>JAISYL010000097.1 GCA_031269935.1 Planctomycetota bacterium | reverse complement strand
CCTCACCCAACGCCTCGGCCTCCACCGCCGCCCAGGCCTGCCGACCCTGGTCGTCCAAAAACCGGGAAATCACCAGATATTTCTTCCGGATAATCTCCGGATTCAATAATTGATACATTGTGCGGTCCAAAATGAACGCAACATAATACTTATTATCGGACATAAAAGAAATATTCCGGTTTGGCGCGAAAAACCACCATATTTTGACATGCGATGGACTTGATGTTTGATGTAGATGGTACCGCGAGGATGGTTGGCGAGGAATTTTACGTTTTCGAGTTGTCGGCGTTTATAATCATATAACAATAAACATTTATTGTGGTTACGTTACTGCAAGACCACGAGCCGGAGCGCAATTATAGATAAATTGATTCTATTTTAGCCAATGTCCGATAATAAGTATTATGTTGCGTTCATTTTATAATACGTACTGTATCTGCCTAATAATCCAGACATTCTGAACCCGCCCATATCAAGTTTGCATCTCTTCACCAACCCTAACACGCTTAAAAAGTATATTATAACCTTAGCCGTCATGTCAAATTCTTTTTCCGGAAAAATCGTGATGAATTATACCCAAGCGCGTATGGTTTTCGGTTGTTATTGTTACATAACCATTGTACACATTGTATACTAAGGGTTTGGAATGGACGGTCGTCCGAAAATCAAAACGCTTTCGCCATAACCAAATAATCGTGTTTTTTTCGGCGCCGCCCATTTTAGACGCCGGGCGTTCCGGGGGGAGCCAGCCTTCCCTTGCGGCGGATGGAGCCGGAAGCGCCGAACCGTTCCTTCCAGGCCGACTCGACCCGGGCTTCCCGGACCGCCAGATATTTCCCGAAAGACGCCAGATCTCGATTGGCCACCAGGCTTTCCGGGAAGCCGAGACGATCCAGCAGTTCCAGGGACTCCTCCACCGCCCCCACCATGTCGTCGAAATGGGCGTCGCTGGCCACCGCCACCGGCACCGAATGTTCGCCGCAGAGCCGGATTATCTCCTCC
The DNA here is from genome assembly GCA_031269935.1 of Planctomycetota bacterium. Lineage (GTDB taxonomy): Bacteria > Planctomycetota > SZUA-567 > SZUA-567 > SZUA-567 > JAJBSZ01. The sequence goes on along the minus strand of JAISYL010000097.1, from coordinate 39,334 downwards.
ATCCGCGGCCGGCTGCCCTTGCGGATCAGCAACGAATTGTTGTTGATTTCGATTAGCTTCCCCAGCCGTCCGGCTTCCCGGACGATGGTCGCGAATTCGCTGGGGGTGCGGCGATCGTCAAGATGTCCGATGATGTCGACGCAAGGGTGCCGGAGGGCGCCGAGATAGGCTTCGGTGTTTTCCCGGGGGGTGCCGGGGGAGAGGCAGAGGTCGTGCAGGCTGGCGATGACGAACTCCAGGCCGAACAGCGACTTGTCGTCGATATCCAGGCCGCCCTTGAAGTCCATGATGTCGGCCTCGACTCCGTAGAATACCCGCACCCCCCCGAGAGTTCCGGGAAGCATTTTTTGGGCCGAGGCCAGGAAGAAGGGGCCGGCCCCGGGGACGGCGGGGCCGTGCTCGGTGAGGCAAAAGCCTTCCAGGCCGCGGCGGGCGGCGGCGGCGGCGTTTTCCCGGAGCGTGCTCCAGGCATGGCCGGAAAGCACGCTGTGGGTATGGGTGTCCACTTTCGTTTCAAGCATGGCCTACCCCCATGTCGCCGGTCAGCCGGGGCCGGCGGGCGGCGGCGGTTTCGTCCAGCCGGCCGGCCAAGGAGCGGATCGGAGCCCGGTGGAGAACCTCCGGTTCCCTCTCCGCCTCGTCCGCCATCCGCAGCATGGCGGCGACAAAGGCGTCCAGATCTTCCCGGGACTCGGTTTCGGTCGGCTCAATCATCATCGCCCCGCTCACCGCCAGGGGAAAATAGATGGTGGGCGGATGGTAGCCGAGGTCGATCAGGCGTTTGGCCAAATCAAGGGTGGTCACCCCATGTTTTTTCTGCCGGGCGTCGGTGAAAACGCATTCGTGCAGGGAACGGCGCCCGAATGGAAGATCGAAGGCGGTTCGGAGCTTCTCCCGGACATAATTGGCGTTCAGGACCGCCAAGCCGCTGGCGGTGCGGATTTCCGGACCCAGGCTCAGGATATAGGCGTAGGCCCGCAGGCAAACGGCGAACTGGCCGTGAAAGGAATGCAGCCGGCCGATGGAAAGCGGCGGATCCCGGTTCCAGACATAGCGCCCGTCCCGCAGCGCCACCCGGGGCCCGGGGAGAAACGGGGCCAGTTCCTTCCCCACCGCCACCGGTCCGGCGCCCGGCCCGCCGCCCCCGTGGGGAGTCGACATCGACTTGTGCAGGTTGAAATGCGCCGCATCCACCCCCATTTTGCCCAAATCGACCCGGCCCATGATCGCGTTGAGGTTGGCGCCGTCGGCGTAAACCAGGCCGCCCCGTTCATGCACCAGCCGGCTGATGGCCGGCAGGTTCGATTCGAACAGCCCCAGCGTGTTGGGGTTGGTCACCATGATGCCGGCCGTTTGCCCGTCCATCAGTTCGGCCACCGGTCCGGCCTCCAGGATCCCGTCCGGGCCCAGCGGCAGCTTCACTTCCCGGAAGCCGCACATGGCGGCCGAGGCCGGGTTGGTCCCGTGGGCGGTGTCGGGAATCAATATCTTGTCGCGCCCGCCGCCGCGCCGGCGGTGCCAGGCCGAGAACATCAGCATCCCGCAAAGTTCGCCGTGGGCGCCGGCCGCCGGCTGGAGGCTGGCGGCCGACAGCCCGGCGATTTCGGCCAGGAAACCCTCCAGTTCGTAAATCAGCCTGAGCGCCCCCTGGACCGCCTCTTCCGGGAGCAGGGGATGCGCCCCGGCGAAGCCCGGCAGGGCCGCCAATTTTTCGTTGATTTTCGGGTTGTACTTCATGGTGCAACTGCCCAGCGGATACAGGCCGGTGTCCACCCCGAAATTCCAGCTCGAAAGCCGGGTGTAATGACGCACCACCTCCGGTTCGGAAAGATCCGGCCAGTCGGGCCCGCTCCCGGCGAGCTCGGGGGGAAGGGCGGCGGCGGGAACCCCGGGGCGGGGCGGGCTCATTCCGGAACGGCCGGGCCGGCCGCGTTCCCACAGGAGCGGTTCCTCCAGAACCAATCCGGAGGCGCCGATTCCGGCCGCCCTCTGGTTTTCGCTCATGGCTTCAATTCCTCCAGCAGCCGGTCGATATCCGCCCCGTCCCTGGTTTCGCCGACCCCGAAAAGCCAGGCTCCGGGGTATTCCGGATAATATTCCGCCAGGGACAGTCCGGCCAGGACGCGGCGCTTCCTGAGGGCGGCGTGACGAGCCGGGAACCAAGCCGGGGCGCGCAGGGCGAATTCATTGAAAGTGGGGAGGCCGGATATTTTTTCAAAGCCGATTCGCAGCAATCCCGCCTTGAAATACTCGGCCAGGTCCAGGTTGGCCTGGGCGATTTTCCGGAAGCCGCTTCCGCCGCAGGCGGCCATGAAAACGGCGGCGGTCAGGGCGGCGTGACCGGCATTGGAGCAGATGTTCGACACCGCCCGGGCCCGGCGGATGTGTTGTTCGCGGGCGGCCAGGGTGAGGACGAAGCCCCGGCGACCGCGGTTGTCGATCGTCTCCCCCACTAGGCGCCCGGGAAGCTGGCGCAGGAATTCAGCCCGGGCGGCGAGCAGCCCCAGCCCGGGGCCGCCGAAGGATTGGGGGATCCCCAGGCTTTGACCCTCGCCGAAAGCCAGGTCGGCCCCGAGTTCCCCCGGATTTTTGGCCAGGCCCAGGGCGAAAGGTTCGCTGAAGCCGGCCGCCAGCAGCCCTCCGGCGGCGTGAATGGCTTCCCCCGCCGTCCGCAGATCCTCGAAAAAGCCGAGAAAATTCGGGGATTGCAGGATGAGAACCGCCGGCTCCGGCAATTCCCCCAACGGCGAAAGATTTGTCCGCCCGTCCGCTCCGGGCGGCAAGGTGACGATTCGCGTTCCCTCCAGGGGTCTTAGATAAGCGTCCAGCACCTCCCGCCAATGCGGATGCACCAACCCGCTCACCGCGATTTGGCGCCGGGATCGTATCCGGATTGCCATAAGCGCCGCTTCCGCCAGGGCGGTGGCGCCGTCGTAAAGGCTAGCGTTGGCCGCCGCCAAACCGGTTAGGCGGGCCACCAGGGTCTGGAACTCGAAAATCGCCTGGAGCGTCCCTTGGCTGATTTCCGGCTGATAGGGGGTGTAGGCGGTGAGAAATTCCGACCGACCCGCCAAGGCGGGGACCAGGGCCGGGATTCGATGCGGTTGGGAGCCGCCGCCGACGAATACCCGCCAGTCGCCGCCGGCGGCGGCGGCCATTTCCTCCAGCCGGCGGGTCAGTTCCCATTCGTCCAGGGGTCCGGGCAGCTCCAGCGGACGATCCCGCCGGCATTCCGGGGGAATGTCGGCGAAGAGATCGTCGATGGCGTCAACTCCCACCGCGGCGAGCATTTCCCGGATATCGTCGGCGGTATGGGGAAAATAGCGGAAAGTCATGCCGTTTCCCCCAGATGGCGGCGATACCCCTCGGCATCCATCAGGGAGGCGGCCTGTCCCGGGTCGGTTGGGGCGATTTCGACGATCCAGCCCCCGCCGTAGGGATCGCGGTTGATCAGGCCGGGATCGTCCCGCAAAGCCTCGTTAATCGCCGTCACCTTGCCGGCGACCGGAAGATAAAGGGCGCTCACCGATTTGATCGACTCCAGGGAACCGAATTCCCCGCCCGCCGCGAAGACGGCGCCCGCCGCCGGCAGTTCGACATAGGTGATGTCGCCCAATTGATCCTGGGCGAAATCCGAAACCCCGACCCGATGGGGCGGGGCCGAAGCCAGCCACTCGTGATCCCGGGCGTAGCGGAGTTCCCCGGGAATGACGATTTCGCTCAATTCCTTCATGACAATCTCCTGGCGGCGGTCCGGTTCGGGCGGATGCTCCCGACGATTTCGACTTCTATCTCCCGCCTCGCGTCCCGGAGCAGCGGGCGGCTTCCGGCGGGGAGCGGACGGTTCACCTTGACAAAGCCGCAGGCCAGGCCCCGCGGGGTCCAACCCTCCGGCCGGTTCGGGCTGGCCAGGCCGACAATGTCCGCCCCGATACGGCCGATCCCCATTTCGGTGACGATGCTAAGGATTGACCCGATTTCCGTTCCCTCCAGGAGAACCTTTGCCTCGTGGGGATCGACCCGTCTTTGATCAAACCCGGCGAAGGCCAGGGTGTGGGGATTTTCCTCCGGCCGGAGGGCGGCGGCGCCGCAAAAATCCTTGCGAAAGGAAAAAGTTCCGTCGCCCCTCAGCGGCAGGGCGAAAAGCCAGGGATGGTTGACGTAGGGCCAGTCGCCGATATCCTGGTGGCTGAGGGGAAGGAGGGCTCCGACCCGGAGGGAATCCCGGGCGGCAAGGCCGCAGGGGATCAGGCCATCCGGCTTTCCCAGTTCCAGCAGGCGATCCCAGACCGCCCCCAAGCGATCCGGGGAAAGAAAAATTTCGAAGCCAAGTTCCCCGGTGTAGCCGGTGCGGGAAAGGATTGCCGGCGTCCCGTCCTCCAGGCGTATCCGGCTGCCCGGGAGGATAAAATCGCCCCGGAAGGCGAAATAGGGCAAGTCGGCGAAAAGCTGTTCGGCTCCGGGCAGGATTTTCCGGAGAATTGACGCCGCCGCCGGTCCCTGGAGATCGAGTTTGCCGTAGCGCGGTTCCGGTTCCCGCAGGGACACTTGGCCGGATCCCGGCAGTTCCCGCAAATGCGCCATGACCACCGGAGCCATGCCGGCGTTCACCACCACCGCGAAGCGATCCTCCAGGCGCGGGTAAAGGATGGCGTCGTCCACCGTGTGGCCGTTGGATCCGAGGAAGGCGCCGTAGATGGCCCGGCCGGGCCGGATTCGGGAAAGATCCCGGGTAAAGGCGTAATTGAGGAAATCCAGGCTTCCGCGTCCCTCGACGAAAAACACGTCCATATGGCTGGTGTCGAAGAGTCCGGCCGCTTGAATGACGGCCAAGTGCTCCCTTATCGCCCCGCTCCGGTACCAGAGGGGCATTTCCCAGCCGGCGAAGGGCGCCAACTGGGCGCCCAGGGCTTGGTGCCGGGGAAACAGGCCGGTGCGCCGAAGTTCGGTGTCGTTCCCCATGGGCGGGCCTTTCTGATTGCGGCCGGAGCCGTTCATTCCGGAGGTTGAAGCGGGGTCTTCACTCCGCGGGCAGTATAACTCCATCCCCCGGTGGCGTCAATCCTCCTGTCCGCCGGAGAAGATCCGTTTCGGGTTGCCGGACAAGGGAAAAGGCGCCGGCGGGATGATTTTGTCCAGCCGGCGGGGGCGAAACAATTCGAGAATGCTTTTTGGCTCCGGGATGCGGATAGGCGAACCCGGCCGGGGAGGCTCCGTTTTTTTTGGCGGAGACGATTGACCCGGCGCCCTCGAGCAATTATACTGACCCCGCCTCGGGAAACCGGCCGCGAACAAGTTTGGCATGGGCGCAAGCTTGGCATCGTGGCGGGGAATCCTGATTTTTGACAGGAGACGGCCGTCATGGGAATTCTTAACGACATCCGGGCCAAAGCGGTTAAATTGAAGAAAACCATTTGCCTTCCCGAAGCGCTGGACGAGCGTACCCTGCTGGCCGCCGCCGGTTGCGCCAAGTTGGATTTCGGCCCCATCGTCCTGGTTGGGGAGGCGGAAAAAATCCGGGCCAGGGCCGGGGAGTGCGGCGCCGACATCTCCCGGGCCGTCATTCGGGACCCGGCTTCCGATTCGGAGTTTGACCGGCTGGTTTCCACCCTGGTTGAACTCCGCCAAGCCAAGGGCATGACCCCGGAAAAGGCTAGGGCGGCGCTTCAGGATGGAATCATGTATGCCGCGGTGTTGGTGAAACTGGGCTTGGTCGACGGTTACGTTTCCGGCGCGGTGCATTCCACCGCCGACACCCTTCGCCCCGCTCTTCAGGTGATCAAGGCCCGGAAGGGGGTGAAAACGGTTTCCGCCTTTTTCATGATGGTGTTGCCGGAATACAGCCCCTATTACCGGACGCAGCCGGTTTTATTTTACGCCGATTCCGGCCTGGTGCAGAATCCCGGTCCGGAGGAGTTGGCCGACATCGCGGTGGGGACGGCCCAATCGTGGAAGGCTTTGATCGGCGGCGATCCGGTGGTTGCCCTGCTTTCCCATTCCACCAAGGGTTCGGCAAAGCATCCCGATGTCGACAAGGTCACCGCCGCCCTGGAAATAATCAAAAAAATAGCGCCCGAACTGGAGGTGGACGGGGAGTTCCAGGCCGACGCTGCCCTGATTCGGGAAATCGGAGCCAAGAAAGCGCCCGGCAGCCGGGTTCCCGGCCGCGCCAATGTCCTGATTTTCCCCGATCTTGACGCCGGCAACATTTCTTACAAACTGACCGAGCGCCTGGCCGGCGCCACCGCCATCGGTCCGTTGATCTCCGGCCTGGACAAACCGGTCAACGATCTTTCGCGCGGCTGCAAAGCCGAGGACATCATCGACGCGGTGGCGGTAACCTGTTGCCAGGCAGCCGCTTCCTCGCGCTAGGGCTAGAACCCCGCCAAGTCCAAATCGAAGGTTCGGACTTGGCGGGAAACGCTCCCGGGATGCCAGTCCCCGGGGCGAGACCTTATTTTTTCATTTTTTCCCGGCGCCGCTCCGCAACCGATCAAAAAAGGCTTGATCCACCTGAAAAGCCTCGGCCGCCGGCCCTACCCTGACTATCCGCACTTGCCGCATCGCATCCCCCTGCGCTATGGAGTTTACCACTTTCTGGCCCGAAACCACCCTGCCGAACACCGTATGCTTGCCGTCAAGGTGGGGGGTGGGGACATGAGTGATGAAGAATTGGCTGCCATTGGTGGCGGGTCCGGCGTTGGCCATGGACAGGATTCCGGGCGCGTCATGCTTCAGGTTGGATCTGAATTCGTCGGCGAAACGGTAACCGGGCCCTCCGGTTCCGGTTCCGGTGGGGTCGCCTCCCTGGATCATGAAGTTTTTGATTACTCGGTGAAAGGTCACTCCGTCATAAAAGGGCAGACCCTTTCGGCTGGAAGTGTCCAGCTTTCCTTCGGCCAGCCCGACGAAATTGGCCACGGTCAACGGCGTCTCCTCAAAAAACAGCCGACAGACAATCACTCCCCGGTCGGTGTCGAAGCGGGCGTAAAGGCCGGGCGAAAGTTCCCCGGCCGGCGCCGGAACCGCCAGGAGGACAAGAAAAGGGGCGATGGAGGCGAGACGGGCGAAAAAAAAGTTGGTCATGATCATCCTTTGCAATTAGATCGTGTAAAGCGGACTTTTAAAGTAAATCAAACAAACCGCCGTTTGATTTACTTTACCGTTTTGCGGAGCGCTAGAGGGATTTTCTTGGCGAACCCGGATCCAGGGAGAATTGCTCGGAATTGGGAACCATCGCCGGCTGACCATTACGGCCGGGGCGGTAAACGGCCAAGGCCTCGCCCGCCAGATAAAGGCTCCCGGTTACGAGAATCAATCCCTCCCGCGGGGTGGCATTCCCCGCCCGATCCAGGGCTTGGGCGGGGTCGGCCGCTTCCTGGATTCCGACTCCGGGAAATTCCCTGGCCGCGAAATCCGAAAGTTCCCCGGTCTTCAACGAACGGGGCGAATTGAAGGGGGTGAACACGGCTTGGCGGAACTTCGGGAGCAGGATGCGGAGCATCAGGCGCCAATTCTTGTCGGCCGCCACTCCGAATACAAGGGTCGCGTTCCGGGAGGTGAAGCATTCCCCCAGGGTTTCGGCGGCGGCCCAAGCCGCCGCCGGGTTGTGCGCTCCGTCTACCACCCGCCAGGGGGAGCGGCCGACCACTTCCAGGCGGGCGGGAAGGGTTAGCTCCCGCCAAGCCCGCTTGAGGATCAGCGAGCCCGGGGGTTCCCGGTCCAAATATTCCAGCAACAGGTCGGCCAAACCCAGGGCGAGGGTGGCGTTTTCCGCTTGGTGTCTTCCCGGCAAAGCCAAGGGGATATCGGAGTAAACCTGGCGCCTGACCGCCATTTCCAGGCGTTGTCCCTCTTCCGGCTTGTCGGGTTGGTTCCGGCGGCGCACTTCTCCCCTGATTTCCCTGCCGACGGTCAACAGCGGCGCCTGGCAATCGCTGGCCTTGGTTCGGATGACGCGATTGACCTCCTCCGCCTGGGGGGCGGTCGCCACCGGAATGCCGGGGCGGATTATTTCCGCCTTTTCGGCGGCGATTTCCGCCAGGGTGTGGCCAAGAATATCCTCGTGGTCCAGGGAGATGGAGGTTAGCCCCGCCGCGGCCAAGCGCAAATCCTGGATATTGGTGGCGTCCAGCCGGCCTCCCAATCCGGTTTCCAGGAACATTGCCTCGACCCCGGCGTTCCTGAAGGCGGTTAAGGCGATGCCGGTCAACACTTCGAAATATGACGGCGCCTGCCCCGCCTCCCGCATGGCGGTCGCTTCGGGCAACACTTCGGCGGCGGCTTCGGAAAAGGCGCGCTCCCCGATGGGCAGGCCGTCAAGGCCGATTCTTTCCCGGAGATTTTCCACATGGGGGGAGGTGTAAAGGCCGGTTTTAAAGCCGGCCGCGGTCAGTACGGCCCCGGCCAGATGGGTGACCGAGCCCTTGCCCTTGGTCCCGGCGATATGAACGGCGGGAATGCCCAGATGCGGCTGGCCCAGCCGCTCCAGGAGCCGGCGCATCCGGTCGCGCCCGTCCCGGAAAAAGGCGGGGGGAGGGAGGGTGGATTCGGAGTTGCTGAAGGTATCCAACAACCGGAGCGCTTCCCGATAATCGGGGAGAGGGGATGGTTTTTTCATGCAAGTCTCCGCTTCGCCCGGGGCGGCGATCCCGAATCCACCGCCCCGTCCCGGCGAAATATTTCAACGCGTGTCGACAAACGGGGGAATTGGTTTTCTAGAACCGGCCATTTTCCCGCCGGGCTGGGTTTCCCGTTTCGGATTATCTGCCCTTGGCGAGATTTCCCTCCTCCTCGGACAGTTTTTTGCGGTTCTCCTCGGCCATGCCGCGGATGGCGGTGAAAAGAGGGGTTTCGGGAAGGCCGCCCATGGCTTCCCCCAGCACCACAATCGCCTCCTGGAGATAGCTGTTTTCCTCCAAATCCACGTAACGGTTTTCCCCTTTGAAATCGTGCAGATAGGTGGTGAGTCCGTAACGCAATTCCTTGCGGCACAACTCGGCGTCGATTTGATCCTTGGGATACTTGATCTGGAGGGCGGCCAGGAGCGAATCGAATTCCGGATAGGCGTAAGGGTCGAGATTGTCGAATTCCAGGAGCCGGCGGTATTCGTCCTCATGGCGGGTGAAGCGATCATTTTCCTCCAGCCAGAACATGACGTCATGCTGATCGCGGATTTTCCAGCGGGCTTCCAGTTCGTTGCCGGAGAGTTCGTTTTCCGGCACCCGGAAGTCGGGATCAATCCCTTTCCCGTGGATGCAATCGCCGTTCGGCAGGTAATATTTGGCGACGGTCAGCTTGATGCGGGAGCGGTCGCGGGTGGTTTTGACTCCGATCAGGGACTGGACCGACCCCTTTCCGTAGGTCTTGCGGCCCACCAGGGGGGCGCGCTTGTGGTCGCGCATGGCGCCGGCCAGGATTTCGGCCGCCGAGGCCGTGCCGGGATTGACCACCATGACCACCGGGCCCTGCCAGAACGGAGCCCGCAATCCGGCCTTGTATTCGGTTACGCGCCGGGATCCCCTTTTGCCCCGGCTGGACACAATCAGTTTGGAATCCCCCAGGAACAGTTTGGCCACGTCGACCCCGGAGACCATCACCCCGCCCGGGTTGTTGGTCAAATCCACAATCAAGCCCCTGATTCCCTGGCCGGCGAAAGAGGCCAAGGCATCCTTCACCAGGGCGGGGGTGCCCTTGACCCGCCGGTATTGATCCCCGTCGTTGAAGGAATTTATTTTGATGTAACCGATGTTTCCCGGAAGGACCTGGGACACCACCGATTCAATGGCGATGATTTCCCGCTTGACCTGGATTACCCGGGGTTCCTTCCAGGAACGGCGATGGACCCTGAGTCTGGCCATGGTGCCGGGTTCGCCCTTGAGAAGTTTGATGATCTCGTTTTGGCGCAGGTCGGAAATGTCGACCTCGTCGATGCGGTCGATCACGTCCATGGGCCGGAGGCCGGCGCGGTGGGCCGGCTTGTCGAACATGGGGGTGAGAATGGTGAACCGGCCGTCGCGCATGCCGACCCAGGCTCCGATGCCTCCGTAATTGGCCCGGAGCTGGGATTCGAAATCGGAGAAATCCTCCTCGTTGAGATAATCGTTGAACTGGTCCAGCGAATAAAGGAGGGCCTGGGCGCTGGCTTCGCCCAGACTTTTCGGCTCCAGGCGCTTGACCTGGTCCCGGTCGTCCTCGTCGGCGGCGTAGAAGTCCCGGATTTTCTGGACCACCTCGGAAATCAGCCTGACGGTGAAGTCGTCCCGGTCGATTTCGTCGTCCAGGCGGGAATTGATCAGGAGCAGATTCTCCGCCCGCTCGCCGATTGCCCCCGGCTCGTCCGCCAGCGCCTTGATTTCGTCCTTGACGTAGGGGAAGCGATCCGTTCGTCCCAGGGCCAGTACCGCTTCCGCCCGGGCGATGCCGGTGGCGCCGCGGCGGCGGATTTCGTCCAGTATGTCATAGGCTTGGGGACGGGAGGACAGGCGCCAAAGGCCGTAGGCGAACTCCACCCGCAGCCGCTCGGGGACGTCCGGGGCGTTCATGATCACCCCCAGCCGGGCGGAGGCGTATTCGCCGCCCCATTTGCCGAGTATTTGGGCCGCCTCCAGCCGTTCCGGGAGGGGAACGCCGGAGTCCATGGCCACCGCCTCCAGGCCGGAAACCCCGGAACGCTGCTCTCCGAGGCGAAGCAGGGCGGCTGAAGCCGCCAGGCGCCAGCGGTGGGGAAGCGCGGGATCGGCGGCGTCCCGGGCAAGTTCCGGAACCCTGGCGTAACCGGAAGCGGTCAGATCGCCAGCCGTTTCCCAGGCCGGAACTTCCGGGTTGAACGCCTGTTCGTAGAGGCCGGATTCAAAATCGCCGGCGGCGAGCCCTTCCGGCGGGACGAAGCGGATTAGGAGGCAAATAACGAAGAGCAATCTCGGCTTCATGGGCACCCTTTGCGTAAAATTAGCCGGTTACCGGCTGGCGGCGACAACTCGGCGGACGGTTCGCCGCAAAGCCAATTCACCTGCGAAACCAATTATTGGCAAATTACCCTGCTTGGCAAGAGATAAATGCGGGTTCGAATCGGCCGGAAATTTCGCGGGGCGGATCGCGGATTGCCCGTGCCAATCGTTCCGGTCGGCGCCGGGCGCGGAACCGGAGGCTTTTCGGGCGCCCGGATTTTCGCGCCGGTTTTGGCCGGGAATTTGCCTGTCCCGTTAAAATGCTTGCCTTGAAGCCGACTAGCCATATAATATCGGCGGTTGTACCGTCGGCTTTTAAAGAAAATCGGGCGGCGATTTGTTTGATTTCCTTTAACAACACGCTCTAAAAGCCCGCGTACCGGGCAGGATGGCTGATGCACTCATCATGGCTTCACCGCGGCGGCGTCGGAAACGGCGCCTCAATTTTTATTTACCCTCGCGAGGACGGTTGACATGGAAAAACGCGCCCGGTTCGCGGCGACCCTATTTTTGACGGCTTCGCTTTTGGCCGGCCGGGACGAATCGGCGGGCGGCGATCCGTCCGGCCAAACTCCCCCGTTGCCGCGGGTGGGCGTGATTACCCTGAAGGCGGAGGCGGTTACCATCAGCCAGGAGCTTAACGGCCGGGTGGCGCCCTTCGCCATCGCCGAGGTGCGGCCGCAGGTCAACGGCATCATTCTTCGCCGCCTGTTCGAGGAAGGTTCCGACGTTCTCCGGGACATGCAACTGTACCAAATCGATCCGGCCCTTTACGAGGCGCAATTGAACCGGGCCGAGGCCGGTCTCGCCAAGGCCAAGGCCAACGTTTCGGTGGCGGAGGCGAAGCTGGCCCGCTACCGCCGGCTTATCCAGGCCAAGGCGGTGAACCAGCAGGAATATGACGAGGTCGAGGCGGCCAGCAAGCAGGCCGAGGCGGATGTGGGAATTGCCGAAGCCGAAGTGCGCCTGGCCCGCATCAACGTGGACTACGCCAAGGTTCGTTCGCCCATCGCCGGGCGCATCGGCAAGTCCCTGGCGACCCAGGGCGCCCTGGTCACCGCCAGCCAGTCGGCGCCCTTGGCGGTGGTCCAGCAACTCGATCCCATTTACGTCGATATCGCCCAGCCGGTCTCCTGGGTGTTGGAACTTCAGGAAAGCCTCCGGGCGGGGGTGCTGCAAAACACCGGCGAAAGCCACGCCGAAGTGCGGCTGACCCTGGACAATGGCCAGGCCTACGGCGAGCGCGGCAAGCTCCTGTTCGCCGACGTCACCGTGGATCAGAGCACCGGCAGCATCAGCCTGCGGGCCGAATTCTCCAATCCCAACCATACGCTCCTGCCCGGCATGTATGTGACCGCGATTCTGGATCTGGCCCGCAAGGACGACGCCATCGCCATTCCCCAGCGGGCGCTCTTCCGCGACGCCGGGGGCGAGGCCTTCGCGCTGCTGGTCGCGGGAGACGGCGGCGTGGAACGCAGGCGGGTGGTCCCCCTCCGCGCCTTGACCGGCAAATGGCTGATAGGGGAGGGATTGTCGCCGGGGGAGAGAGTGGTGGTGGACGGGTTCCATTTCATACGCTTCGCTCCAGGCGGCCCCGCCCCCCGGGTGGAACCGGTCGAGGCGGAGAATTAGGATGGCGAAATTCTTCATCGGCCGTCCCATTTTCGCCTGGGTGATCGCCATTGTCATGATGTTGACCGGCGCCGCCTGCATCTACCTGCTGCCCGTGGCCCAGTATCCCCACATCGCCCTCCCGGAGGTGGTGGTGGGCGCCAGCTATCCCGGAGCCTCGGCCGAGACGCTGTCGAACACCGTCACCCAAATCATTGAACAGAACATGAACGGGATCGACAACCTGCTTTACATGTATTCCTCCACCCAGTCCAGCGGACGCGCCCAGGTCAACCTTATATTCCGCACCGGCACCAACCCCGACATCGCCCAGGTCCAGGTGCAGAACAAGCTTCAACTGGCGATTCCCCAACTCCCCCAGGAGGTGCAGCGGCGCGGACTCTCGGTCCAGAAGACCAGCGCCTCGTTTCTTCTGGTCGCGGGTTTCATTTCCCGCGACGGCACCATGGACGAGGCCGATATCGCCGATTACGTCAACACCTACCTCAAGGACGGCCTGGCCCGGCTGACCGGAGTGGGCGAAGTCGAGGTGTTTGGCGCCGAACGCGCCATGCGGATCTGGGTGGATCCGGTGAAACTGTCGAATTACGGACTTGCCATTTCGGATCTGGCGGCGGTTATCCAAAGCCAGAACCTCCAGGTTTCCTCCGGCCAGCTGGGCGGCATGCCCAGCGCCCGGGGCCAGCAACTGAACGCCACCATCGTCGCCCAGTCCCAGCTCCGGACGGTGGAGGAATTCGAAAACATGCTGATCCGGGTGAAACAGGACGGGGCCCGGCTCCGGATGCGGGATGTCGCCAGGATTGAATTGGGGCGGGACGAATATGGTTTCGAAGCCCGTTACAACACCCAGCCGGCGGCCGGGCTGGCCATCCGGCTGGCGGCCGGCGCCAACGCCCTCGACACCGCCGGCCTGGTCAAGGCCAACCTGGAGGAGGCCAAACGCTTTTTCCCTTCCGGCCTGGATTACCTCTTCCCCTACGACACCATACCCTTCGTCCGCCTTTCCATCCAGGAGGTGGTGAAAACCCTGATTGAGGCGGTGATCCTGGTGGTGCTGATCCTTTACCTTTTCCTCCAGAACTGGCGGACCACCCTTATTCCCTCCATCGCCGTCCCGGTGGTGATCCTGGCCTCGTTCGCGGTGCTTCTAGCTTTCGGCTACACCATCAACACCATGACCATGTTCGGAATGGTGCTGGCCATCGGCATGCTGGTGGACGACGCCATCGTGGTGGTGGAAAACGTGGAGCGGCTGATCCGCGAGGAGAGGTATTCTCCCAGGGCGGCGGCGGAACGCTGCATGGAACAGCTTACCGGCGCCCTGGTCGGCACCGCCATGGTGGTGGTGGCGGTGCTTTTGCCGATGGCCTTCTTCGGCGGTTCGGCCGGGGTCATCTACCGCCAGTTTTCCATCACCATCTGTTCCTCCATGATCCTGTCCATAGTGGTGGCCGTGGTCTTCACCCCCGCCCTTTGTGCCACCATCCTGAACCCCAAGGACTTCGAGAAGGGGGAGGCGACAACCGGCTTCTTCGGCTGGTTCAACCGCAACTTCGCCCGTTCCGTCCGCGCCTACGTGGCCGTGGTCGGCCGCCTGATCGGGAAATGGGGCCGCTACCTCCTGCTTTACCTGATCCTGACCGCCGCCATGTGGTATTCCTTCCGGCATATCCCCACCGCCTTCCTTCCGGACGAGGATCAGGGCATCATGATGGTGGAAATGCAATTGCCGGCCGGCACGACCATGGATCGCACCCTGGCGATGGCGGAACGGGTGGCGAAATATTTCCTGGAGGAGGAAAAGGAGGCGGTGGAGGCCGTGTTCTATGTGGCCGGCTTCAGTTTTTCGGGAGAGGGGCAGAATTCGGCCATGGCTTTTGTCCGCCTGCGGGAATGGGAGGCGAGAAACCGGCCCGATCTCAAAATCAAATCCATCCATTCCCGGGCCATGCGAAGGTTCATGGCGTTTCGGGAGGGGGTGGCCTTCCCCCTGGTTCCTCCGGCCATTATCGAACTGGGCATCGCCGGGGGATTCGATCTGGAACTGATCGACATGGCCGATGTCGGCCATGCCGGCCTGATGCGGGCCAAGGATCTTTTCCTGTCCCTCGCCATCGCCCCCGCCTTCGCCGGCCGCATCCGCAATGTCCGGCACAACGGCAAGTCCGACACCCCCCAATACCGGATAACCATAGACAACGCCAAGGCCTGGTCGCACGGGGTGGCCCTGGCCGACATCCACGATTTGCTGAAAAGCGGTTGGGGCGGAGACTACATCAACGATTTCATCGACAAGGGCAGGATTAAAAAGGTGATTATCCAGGCCGAGGCGTCGGCCCGGATGCTTCCGGAGGATTTTTCCCGCTGGTATATCCGCAACGGCCGGGGCGGGATGACCCCCTTCGGTTCGCTGGTTTCCGGAGCCTGGATTTACGGTTCCCCCCGGTTGGAACGGTACAACGGCCTGCCGTCGGTGCAAATCATGGGGGACGCCATGCCCGGGGTCAGCACCGGGCAGGCCATGGCGGCTTGCGAGGAAATCATGCGCGAAGTCAACCGGGAATTTCCCGGCGTCGGTTTCGGCTGGACCGGCCTGTCGCTTCAGGAGCGTCAGGCGGGGGAGCAGACCCTGATCCTCTATTCGATGTCCATCCTGGCCATTTTCCTTTTCCTGGCCGCCCTTTACGAAAGTTGGACCATCCCCTTTTCGATTATCATGGCCATCCCCATCGGCATCATGGGAGTGGCGGCGGCGGCGCTGATTTTCCACCTCTCCAACGACATCTACTTTCAGATTGGATTTCTCACCATCGTCGGCCTGGCGGCCAAGAACGCCATTCTCATAGTCGAATTCGCCCGCACCCTCCACGAGTCGGAGGGCATGGACATAGTCGCGGCCACCCTGGAATCCTGCCGCCTGAGGCTCAGGCCAATCATGATGACGGTTTTGACCTTCATCCTGGGAGTCCTTCCCCTGGCCTTGAACCAGGGCGCCGGTTCCGGGGCCCAGAACGCCATCGGCATCGGCATAACCGGAGGCATGGTCACCAATACCATTTTTGGCATCATCTACGTCCCCCTTTTCTTCGTGCTGATCACCCGGCTTTTCACGAGGCGGAGGAGGGGCGGGGTCGATTTGTCCGGAGGTTCGTCCTGATGCCGAATCCCCTTCGTTTTTTCTTTTCCCTCCTGTTGGGACTCGCTCTTTTCCTGGGCGGTTCGGCCGAATCGGCCGAACCGGATATCCCGATCCCCCTGCCGCCGCCGCCGGAATTGCTGGACGGTTTGGGAATGGGGGAACTTCCCCTGCCGCCGGCGGTTTCCGGGGATGCCAGGGAAACCCGGCTGGCCCTGGAGCCTCCGGCGCTGGTCGCTCCGCCCGCGCCCGCCCGGGATGAATCCCCGCCATCCCCGCCGTCCCCGCCGCCGGCGCGGCCGGCCGCCTCCTACCGGGCGGGTAGGGCCGACCTGATCATTTCCCCCCCGTCCTCCCGGTTGCCGGAGGAATATTTCGATTTGCCCGTTGACGAGACGCCGGTGCCCGGGGTGGTGCTGCCGGAAATTGACGAAGCCTATATCGCCGGCCCCGACGCCTCCGGCTTTCCCGCCGGGCGCCCGGTTTCCCCCGGCCTGAGCCTGCGCCGGATGGCGCCCTTCTTCGCCTTGGCCAAGGGCAGCGAAGCCGTCGCCATCGAAGCCCGGCGGGGGGGGGACGCGGCGATGTTCGCCGAGCAGATAGCGAAGGCGATTGACGCCTATACCGACATCGTGGCCATGGCCGGCGCCGGGGACGAGGCGCGGGAGGAGGCTTGGTATGGAGTGGCCAGGTGCGAATACCGGCGCGGCAACTGGTGGAAAGCCTTCGACGCCCTGGAACGTTCCTTCCCCCGGCTATTTGACCGCGGCGAAGTGGCCGGCCGCATCAAGCTGGAAATGTTTATCGGCGAAAGGTTGTGGCGGCTGGGCGACGCCGCGGCGCCGGACGCTTTTTCCGAGGGCGAACCCCTGAACGGCTATCAGGCCGCCTCCAGGGTTTACGCCGCCGCCATTTTCAACCAGCCGACCGCCCAGGACGCCCCGCTGGCCCTGCTCAGGCGCGGCGACGCCGCGGCGCTGGACCGGGACTGGGAGGCGGCCGGAAAATTCTATCGCCAGGTGGTGGAATACTATCCGGAAAGCGAACCGGCCATGCAGGCCAGGTCGTCCCTGGCCGAGTCGGTGTTGCGGCAGTATTCGGATGGCATGCCGGAGGCGGCCCGGGAGGATTTGGGCGTAATCATGGACGATGTCGAGCGGGCCGAAGCCGGTTTGTCGGGAGAATCCGAGGAAAGGCGGCGCCGGGCGGTGGTCAGGGCCAACGATATGGAAGCGGAAACCAGGTTGCGCCATGCCCGGGAATACCTGCGTAACGTCCGGGTGCGCAAAAGCCGCGACGCCGCCGTTTTCCTCCTGGGGGACGTGGTGTCGCATTTTCCCGGCACCGCCCAGGCGGGCGAAGCCGCGGAAATCCTGCGCGGCCTAGGCATCGATCCTCCCATGATCCTGTCCGACGGGGCCCGTTTTCCCATCACTTCCGGCTGGAGCGGCCGGGAAGAAGGCGCCGGCGGGACGTTTTTTCCCGCGGGTTCGGCAACTCTGGGAGGACAGGATGCTAATGGTGGCGGCCCGCCGTCCGAATCCGGGATTCCGGGGATCCCCTGACCCGGACCGGATGCCTCCGGGGGATTTTTTCCGTGCTTTCGGGAGTCGATTATGCTTGCGCCGAAGACAAATAGGGTGGCGTCCGATTTCCCCGGGGCGGCGTTCGGAGCGGATTCCGGACGGCGGCGGCCATTGCCCCGTCCCGGCTTCGAAAGGTACTGGCGCCCGATATTGGGGGCGTTGGTCATGATCCTGGGCTGGACCCTGGAAATCCGGGCCGCCGGGGAATGGGAATGGACGGCGGGGCAGGGGTGGGTCATGGGGGCCGGGGCGGCCCGGCCGACCGCCAAGGAACAACTGACCTACGCCTATGAACTGGAACAGCGCGGGGAATTCATGGATTCGGCCCGGCAATACTTCCTGCTGGTGCAGCATTTTCCCAATTCGCAGGAGGCCGGAGTCGGTTTGCAGCGCCTGGCCCGCTGCCTTTTCGAGATGGAAAATTACTACACCTCCTTCAAGGCCATCGAACAGGTGCTGGAAACCTACCCCAACACCGGCCGGAAGGACGATCTTTTGGCCATCGAATTGTCCATAGCCAAAAAAATGATGGTTTCGCAAACCCCCGATCTCCTGTCCCGGGAGGAGAAGGACGCCCGGGGCGCCAACATCAGGCGGGCCCTGGAAATCGTCGACGCGATTATCGAGCACGATCCTTATGGCCCGTCGGCGGCGGAAACCTATCTCGTGAAGGGAGAGGGCAATCTTTTCATCGGGGAAATCAACGCGGCCCGAACCGCTTTTGAAACGGTGTTGGAGGAATTTTCCCGTTCCGATTTCGTCGAGCGTGCCCGCCTGGGCGTCCTTCGCTGCGATTCGCTCATCGGCGAGGCCAAGCCGGCCGAATTGGCGGAACAAATCCAGGTGGTGCGGGAAGCCGAGGCCGAGCGCCAGGGCGGGGGGGGGGAGGATTTCTCCGATGTGGACGAATCCATCCGCCAACTGGCGGAGGTCGAGGCGGCCAAAATGATGGAGCAGGCGGCCCAATATCGGCGCATGGGGACTAGGGCGGCGGTGAAATCGTCGGAATTCCTGTATAAAGAGGTGGTTCGCCGCTACCCCGGCACTCCCCAGGCCAAGGAAGCCATGGCCCTGGCCGGCGATATGGCCATTCCCCCCGAGGAGGGCCGCATTCTCCGGAACATCCGCGGGATTAAGCTCAACCCCTTCTCCTGGAACAAGGATCCCGAGCCTCCGTGGATAGTGCCCCAGATCAATCCCGAGGACATGGTGATGGTTGACGACGGGCTTGGCCCCATTGTCGGGGTTCCCGAAACCGGCCTTCCCGGCCAGACCTCCACTTCGGCTGGACTTAGGCCGGCTAACCTGGGCGAAGCCGGGCCGCCGGCCGGCGAATACCCCCCGGCGGCCGCTTTTCCGGATGCTCCCGGGTCCCGGCCGGCGCCGAATTTTATTGATGGGTTTGGAAGCGCCTCCCGGCCGGCTCCGGCCGGCCCCGTTTACGGAACCGGGCCGGCCGGAACGAGGTATTCGCCCCGTTTGGCCGTCAACAATCCCCTGCCCACCACTTCGGAAAGCGATCTGGTGTCCTTGGCCGGTCCGGCCGATCCGCCGTTTCCGGCCGCGGCCCCGGCGCCCATCCCGGAACTTTCCCCGTCCCGAACGGCGCCGGAGGGGCGGCCGATTCTCAATGCCATTGATTTCAACGCGCCCTTGACCGACCTGATCGGTCCCACCCGGCGGCCGTCCGCTCCTCCCCCGGCGCCCTTGCCGGAATATGGCTCGCTTGATTATTCGGCGCCGGCTTACGGCCTTTCGCCCGGCCAGGCTCCGGTTTATCAGCCGGGTCAACCCTACTACGCGTCTCCCGAACCCGCATCCCCTTATGCCGGCCCCAACGTTTATCAGCCCCGGACCTATGAAATTACCGCCGGCGCTCCGGTGGCGGCGCCTTATTACACCCCTCCCGCCTCCGGGTCGGGCTGGACGCTGGGCGACGATTTCAGGTGATTCCGTTTGACTTCCGGCTCGGACGGGTGAAAATTGCCCGGGAGGGCGCAACCAATGCGGGAAAAAACCTACGGCGGGGCGGCGATCCTGCTTTTGGGACTGGCGGCGGCGCTGGCCGCCGGTTGTCGTACCTCCACCACTTCCGGCCTCCCTTCCCATATCCGGACGGTCGAAGTCTCGCTCTTCCAGAACAAAACCATGTACAAGGGGATCGAGGGGATGGTGGCCAGGTACATCATCGATCGCATCAACGCGGATCCGGCCATCCAGGTGGTTTCCGGGGGCGGCGACGCGGTCATCAGCGGCGAGATCGCCGCGGTCACGCGTTCCACCCTGCGGGAAACCACCACCAACGAACCGGGTACGGTTCTGATTTCAATTCGGGCCGTTTATTCGTTCTATGACGTCAAAAACCGGCGTTTCCTTATCGAGGATCAGGAGCTTTCCAGTTCCCTGACCGGGTTGTCGCCGGGAATTTACGAGGCGTCGCGCGGCGCCGAGTCCACCCAGGGCGAACAAGGCGCCGCCAGGGCCCTGGCGGCGGAAATAGTCCGGAAAACCATCGGCAAGTGGTAGCGGACGTTTGTGGCGAGAAAGGAAAGAGGATAGCAAATGGCCAATCCGGGCGACGGAGATCGATCCTTCAAATCCCCCCGCATGGGGCGCGGCATGTGGGTTTGGGCGATTATCATATTGTTTGTCCTCGGCATCCTGGTGATCGAGGGTCCGGGAGAGCAGGCCCGGAAGGGGGCGGAAATCGCCTACAGCGATTTTATCGAGGCGGTGGAAAAACGCCGCGTCCGTTCCGTGATCATCGAAAGGGATTCCGGGGCCATCAGGGGGGAATTTCAGATTTCCGGCCAGCCTTCCGGCGAAGGCGGCAGGAATTTCACCACCAGCGCCCATATCGGCTCCATTCCCGAACTGGAGAGCCTGCTTCGCGGCCAGCATGTGTCGTTTTCATACGAGGGTCCCGGCATTTGGAAGGAATTTCTTCCCCTGGCCGCCTGGGCGGTCCTCCTTGGCCTTCTTTTCTATTTTCTGGTCTATCGCCAGATGCGGGGCGGCGGGGGCATGTTGTCGTTCGGGAAAAGCAAGGCCATCCGGGTCACCCGCGACAAGAACCGCAAGACCTTCGACGATGTGGCGGGGATTGACGAGGCCAAGGCCGAGGTGGAGGAGATCGTTGAATTTCTCAAGAATCCCTCGCGCTTCCAGCGCCTGGGCGGCCGGTTGCCCCGGGGCGTTCTTCTGATCGGCGGTCCGGGGACGGGGAAGACCCTGCTGGCCAAGGCGATAGCGGGCGAGGCGGATGTGCCGTTCTTCACCATTTCCGGTTCGGATTTCGTGGAAATGTTTGTGGGCGTCGGCGCTAGCCGGGTGCGGGATCTCTTCGAGCAGGCCAAGTCCAGTTCCCCCTGCATCATCTTTTTGGACGAGATCGACGCGGTGGGGCGCAAACGCGCCAACGATCTGCCCGGTTCCGGCATCGAGACCGCCCAAACCCTCAACGCCATCCTGGTGGAGATGGACGGTTTCCAGTCGGACGACAATGTGATCGTCATCGCCGCCACCAATAGGCCGGACGTTCTGGATCCGGCCCTGTTGCGCCCCGGGCGCTTTGATCGGCGCATCTATGTCGACGCCCCCGACGTCAAGGGCCGGGAGCAGATCCTGGGGGTCCATGTTAAGGGCGTCAAGCTGGCGGATAATGTCGAGTTGTCGATAATCGCCAGGGGAACCCCCACCTTTTCCGGCGCCGATTTGGAGAACCTGGTCAACGAGGCGGCCTTGATCGCCGCCATGCTCGGCAAGGACTCGGTGGACATGGCCAGCCTGGAGGAGGCCAGGGACAAGGTCAGGTTCGGGCGCGAGAAGCGATCCCGGGTGCGCGACGACGAGGAGAGGCGCTCCACCGCCTTTCATGAGGCCGGGCACGCCTTGTTGACCCGCCTGATTCCCGAGGTTACCCCCTTGCACAAGGTAACCATCGTCCCCCGCGGCCGCGCCCTGGGAGCCACCATGCAATTGCCGGAAAAGGACGAATACAACATGGGGCGCAAGCGCATTCTGGGAGAGATTGTGGTGCGGCTGGGGGGAAGGGCGGCGGAGGAGATCTTTCTTTCCGACATAACCAACGGCGCCGCCATGGATCTGCAGCAGTCTACCGGCTTGGCCAAGGCCATGGTCTGCGAGTGGGGCATGACCGAGGCGCTGGGGCTGCCGTATCTTTCCAGCGCCGATCATCCGGAAAACGAACTTTTTCCAATCAACAAGCCCTATTCCGAGGATACCGCCCGCCTTATCGACGAGGAGGTGAGGAAAATATTGGATCGGGGCTATGTCGAGGCTAGGCGCCTGCTCTCGGAAAATCGAGGGGAGGTGGAATTGCTGGTGGCGGCGTTGCTTGAATACGAGAGCCTGTCCCGCGACGAAATCGATGTCCTGCTCACCGAGAAATCGCTTGGCCGGCTGCAGGAACTGCGCCGGCTGGCGGCCGGGAAAAGCGGCAAGACCGCCGTGGTTCCGGCCCCGGAAATCAGAACCGTCTCCGCCGACGGCCCGATAATCCCGGCCGAGGCCGCGGCCGGGATTGGCGTCGCCAATTAGATCGCACGGCGGGAAATCGAATCGTTTTACGGGTTCGGGGAACCGCGAGGCCGATTTTCCGGTGTGTCCGGCGTCTTTTTTTAAAAAACACTTGCGCGGGAATCGGCAACCGTTATCATTGTTTTGTCGGCTTCGGGCCTGTTCGGATTGATTTGGACGGACGCTTCATGTTGGGTGATCGCCAAGGAAAACATCCGAGCGGTTCTTTTCCCCTCCGGGGGAAGGGTGGTTTTTTGTCGCCCGAATACAGCCTGAACAATTGGCGGCGCGGGAACTGGTGGCGGCCGGATCAACCGGCTGTTCCCCGCGCGTCGTTTTTTTGCCGTGTTTTGTTGATCTGATGCCCCGATAAACCGGCCTAAACGCGTGATCAAGGAACAGCCTGGCGGCTGTTCCTTTTTTTATTTCCGGCAGTCTGGACGGGAGCCAACATGACCAATACCACTGTCAGAACCGACGGCATCATCCGCATGCTGCCGGGGGAACGTTTCACCCCCTTCGCCCTGGTGCGCAAGCTGGGCGCCAAAATCCTCTTCGAATCGTCGTCTTTTCAGCGCGGACGTTCCCGCTACTCTTTGTTGGTTCTTGACGAGGCCTTTCGCCTAATCCAGCGGGAGGGAAAGGTTCTGTTCCGGCCGGCGGGAGGGGGGGAGCGCATTTTCGACTTCGCTCCGGCCCGCGACATCCTGGACGCGGCGGCCTATTTGGCCAACCAGCATCCGGTTCTGCACCAGGACTTCCCCTATCCCTGCGGCGGTTTCGGCTATGTCGGTTACGAATTCGCCGCCCGCTGCGATCAAATTCGCCTGACCCGGAAGGATGACGAACTTGGCGTTGACGACGCCGTTTTCCTTTTCGGCCATGTGTACCTGATTTACGATCACCATGCCGACGTCATTTACCTCCACGGAGTCAACTACCATGAGCGGGAGACCGATCTGAACAAGGCGCTGGACGCGGTCGAGCGGCGCATACGGGATTTCGATTTCAATTATCTGGCCGAGGCGGAATCGCCGGCCGGGGCCAGCCGGCGGCCCGATCCGGAGGGGGAGCGGGATTTTCTGGCCGGGGCCGCCTCCATCAAGCGGGACATCGAGGCCGGGAGTCTTATCCAGGCGGTGCTGTCGCTCAGGGTGGCGGTCGACACGGATCGCCCTTCCCTGGACAGCTACCGGCGGCTGCGATCCATCAATCCCTCCCCCTACATGTTCCATATCGATTTCGGCGATTTTCAGCTTTTCGGCGCCTCCCCCGAGATGCATGTCAGGCTGAAGGAGAAGCGGCTTACCATAAAGCCTCTGGCCGGAACCAGACCCCGGGCCTCCGCTACGGCGGAGAACGCGGAGCGGGAACGCGAACTGCTGGCCGACGAAAAGGAAAGGGCCGAACATCTGATGCTGGTGGATCTGGCCCGCAACGATCTCGGCCGGGTCGCCCGGCCGGGTACGGTGAAGGTGGCGGATCTCATGTCGGTAGAGCATTATTCCCATGTCATGCATATTTCGTCGCGGATTGAGGCGGAATTGGCCGGGGACGCGGACAGCCTCGACGCCATCCGCCTTACCTTTCCGGCCGGCACCGTGACCGGCGCCCCGAAAATCCGCGCCATGGAGACCCTGGATCGGCTGGAGCGGCATCCCCGGAGATTCTACTCGGGAATCGTCGGTTTCCTGGAGCCGGGCGGGGATTTCAACACCTGCATCGCCATCCGCTGCGCCCTGCAAAGGGATCGCCGCCTGTGGCTCCAGGCCGGGGCCGGCATCGTCCACGACTCGGTTCCGGAGCGGGAGTTAAGGGAAGTCAAACACAAATTGGCGGCCCTGCTGGCCGCCCTGAATCTGCAAATCGAGGAGGAATGAGATGCGCCTGATTGTCGATCACTTCGATTCTTTCACCTATAACCTGGCCCAAATGCTGGGAGAAATTACGTCTGAAAGGATGAAAATCCTGCGCTACGGTTCGTTTCGCCCGGAGGATTTGGAGGAATTGTCCCTGGATGGCATCGTTTTTTCGCCCGGACCCGGCCTGCCGGAAGAATACCCCGACAGCCTGGAGGTGATTCGCCGTTTTCTCGGGCGGGTCCCCCTTCTCGGGGTATGCCTTGGGCACGAACTCCTGGCCGCCGCCCTAGGCGGAAAGGTTCGCCGGGCCAGGCGAATCATGCACGGAAAAAGCGACGAGATGCTCCATGACGGCCGGGGCTGCTTCCGGAACATCCCGTCCCCCGCCTCCTTTGTGCGCTACCATTCGCTGGTGGCCGATTCCGATCTGCCGCCCTGTTTCGAGGCGGCGGCCTGGAGCCGCCAGGACGGCGACGTCATGGCCCTGCGGCACCGCGAATTCCAGGCCGAGGGCTTCCAATTCCACCCCGAGTCGGTGGGTTCCGAATACGGCCGCCGGGTGCTGGAGAATTTCATCAATTACCGCCGGGAACCCTTTCCGGCCAGGAAGACCCTGTCCCGTCTGCTGGCGGGGGAAAATCTGGAGCGGGAAACCGCCCGGGCCTTCATGCTGGAAATGGCCGAAGGCAATCTGGGCGACGCCCAATTGGCCGGATTTCTTTGCGCCCTGGAGGCCAAGGGAGTGACGGCGGACGAGATTGCCGGCTGCGCTTCGGTGATGGCGGACAAATGCGCCGGATTCGAGGCCCCGTTTCCCGTTCTTGACATCGTGGGGATCGGCGGCGACGGCAAGGGCACCTTCAACCTGTCGTCGATGGCTTCCCTGGCGGCGGCGGCCTGCGGCCAGGCGGTGGCCAAACACGGCAACCGGGCGGTCAGTTCGTTTTGCGGGTCGGCGGACTTCTTCGCCGAAATAGGCTACCCCCTCAATTTGCCGCCCCGTCAAGCCGAACGTCTGCTGGCCGAAACCGGGTTCGCCTTTCTCTTCGCCCCCCTTTACCACGGCGCCATGAAAAACGCGGCCAAGGCCAGGCGCGAACTGTCGATCCGGACGCTGATGAATCTTCTCGGCCCCCTGGCCAACCCGGCCAGGGCCGAATACCAATTGCTGGGGGCGCCGGAGGGATTCATGCTCCGCCCCCTGGCGGAGGCGGCCCTGCTTTTGGGCGCGAAGCGGGTGATGACCGTCCGGAGCGAGGACGGTTTGGACGAATTTTCCTGCGCCGCCCCCACCCGTTGCGTTCTGGGCGAGGCGGACGGGGAATTGAGGGAGTTCATATTCCGTCCCGCCGAGGCCGGCATCGGCAAGCGCGATTTCTCCTCGCTCCGGGGGGGGACCGCGGAGGATAACGTCGCCCTCGCCAGGCGTCTTTTGGCCGGCGAGGAAATCGGCGGCTTGTTGGACGCGGTTTGCCTGAACGCCGGGGCCGGCCTTTTTGTCGCCGGCCGGGTCGACGGCCTTGCCGCCGGGACCGCCCTGGCCCGTCAAGCCTTTGCCGGCGGCGTGGTGGCGGCGAAGCTGGAAGAAATCATCCGCCGGGCGGGGCAGTTGGCGGCGTGAGGGAGACTGGGCCATGGCACGGAATATCCGGGACAATCTGGTGGAAAAACGCCGGGCCCGCGTCGCGGCCCTTGGCCATGCCGAGGGGGTCGGCCTGCCGGAAAAACGGGAGGCGCCGTTGATCCCGTTTTTGGGCGCCAACGGCCTGATTTGCGAAGTCAAGCGCCGTTCCCCCTCCAGGGGGGACATAGCGCCCGGAAGGGATGCGGCGGCGCAGGCCGCGACTTTTGCCGGGGCCGGGGCGACGAACATTTCCGTCCTCACCGAACCCGAGGGTTTCGGGGGCGGGCTGGCGGATTTGCTGGCGATAAAACGGGCGTTCCCCGGGCTTTCCCTTCTCCGCAAGGATTTTTTGTTCGACCCGGAGGATATCGAGGTTTCCTGGCGGGCCGGGGCCGACGCGGTTCTGCTTATCGCCGGAATGCTTGCCGGCGGCAGGCTGGCGGAATTGCACCGCCTGACCTTGGCCTTGGGCATGCGGGCCTTGGTGGAAGTTCATGATCGGGATGATCTCGGCAAGGCGGCGGCGTTTTCTCCCGACTTGGTGGGAGTCAACAGCCGCGATTTGTCCAGCTTCCGGATCGACCCCCTGTTGCCGGCGGTTGTCGCCTCCGGAATCGACTGGCCGGCCACCCTGGTTTACGAGTCGGGGCTTTGGCGGGGCGAACAGGCCGATTTTGCGGCCGCCTGCGGCTTCGGGGGAATTCTGGTCGGCGAGGCGGTGATGCGCCGCCCGGAACTTGTCGGCCGGTTTCTTTCGGCCCTGGGGAACAAGCGGCGGGATCGTTTCTGGCCGGCGGTTGGACATCGCCTTTTTCGGCGGCGCGGACCCCTGGTGAAGATATGCGGCCTGACCAGGGCGGATGACGCCAGGCTTGCCGCCGGATTGGGGGCCGACGCGCTGGGTTTCGTTTTTTGTCCCGGTTCCCCGCGGCGCGCCCGGCCGGATTTATTGCGCGACGTTCGGGAACTCGAGGCGTTGAAGATCGGCGTGGTCATGGTTCCTTCCGGAAGCCGGTCGCTTCCGCCGGAAGTGGGGGATTTGCTTGCGGATGGCTGGTTGGACGCTGTCCAGTTTCATGGGGAGGAGCCGCCGGACGCCTGCCGGGAAATGTGGCCCGCTTATTACAAGGCGCTGAAACCTTCCGGAGTCGGCGATTTGCGGGTTGCCGAGGATTATTTCTGCCCCCGCCTGTTGTTGGACGCGGCCGGATCGGGCGGAACCGGCAAAAGGGTGCCGGAAGGCGTTCTTGACGCTTGGCATCGCCCCTTGTGGCTGGCGGGGGGAATCGGACCCGACAATGCTTCCGGCATCGCGGCCGGCCGGAAGCCGGAATTGATCGACGTCGCCAGCGGAGTGGAGTCGGCTCCGGGGATCAAGGATCGGAGCAAATTGGAACGTTTGTTCAAGTCATTGGGAGTTTGAACCCGGCGACCGGAGCGGAGGGGGGACAATGGAGACGGCTAGGGGGAAACTCGGGACGGTGGCGGATTATTTCGGTGTTTTCGGGGGGCGTTTTGTCGGAGAAACCCTGAGGCCGGCCCTGGATCAATTGGAGGAGGAATTCGCCCTGGCCTGGGCGGATCCGGTTTTTCGCGAAGAGTTGGACGCGGCGGGGAAAACTTTTGTCGGCCGCCCCACTCCCTTGTTGTACGCCGGGAACGCCACCCGGGCGCAAGGCGGCGCCAAAATCTACGTCAAGCTGGAAGGCTTGGCCCAGACCGGGGCGCACAAGATAAACAACGCCATGGGCCAGGCGCTCCTGGCCAAGCGTCTCGGCAAGAAAAGGGTGATAGCCGAAACCGGGGCGGGGCAGCACGGACTGGCTTCGGCGGCGGCGTGCGCCCGGTTGGGCCTTTCCTGCCGGGTTTACATGGGTTCCCTCGACATGGCCCGGCAGCATCCCAATGTTTTCGCCATGGAAATGCTGGGGGCGGAGGTGATCCCGGTCGAAACCGGAAGCCGCACCCTGAAGGACGCCATCAACGCCGCCCTGCGCGATTGGTCGGCCAATTATCCGGGCACCCATTATCTTATCGGCTCCGCCCTCGGCCCTTCGCCTTTTCCCGAAATGGTGCGCCGCTTCCAATCCGTGGTGGGCGAGGAGACGCGGGCGCAAATGCGGGAAACCGGCGCCGATTTCGCCGCCCTGGTGGCTTGCGTCGGCGGGGGATCCAATGCCATCGGCTTTTTTTCGCCTTTTCTCGATCAACCCTTGCCCCGGTTGATTGGGGTGGAGGCGGGCGGACGCGGCGACGGTCCCGGGGACAATGCCGTCCGCATGGCCGGCGCCGTCTCCCGGATTGGGGTGGCGCACGGCTACAAGAGCCGCTTTCTCATGAACGGGGACGGCCAGCTCATGCCCACCCACTCCATTTCGGCCGGGCTGGATTACCCCGGCATCGGTCCCCAACTGGCCAGTCTTGGCGACAGCGGGCGCCTTGAATTCACCTCCGCCTCCGATGGCGAGGCCCTGGACGCCCTCCGTTTTTTCGCCCGGAACGAGGGGATTATTTTTGCCCTGGAGTCGGCTCACGCCGCCGCCGCCGCCCTCCGGCTGGCGCGGGAATTGGACCCCGGCCGGGCCTTGGCGGTTAACATGTCCGGCCGGGGCGACAAGGATATCTTCATCACCGCCAAGGCCCTGGATCGGGATAATTGGCTGTCCTTCCTTGAAAGCGAGATTGCCCATGCCTGACCGCAAGCTTATGGCTCATTTGGTGGCCGGCTATCCCGACCTGGAGACTTCGCGGGATATTGCCCTGGCCTTGGCCGAAGGCGGCGCCGATTTTTTGGAAATTCAATTCCCCTTCAGCGATCCCTCGGCCGACGGTCCCCGGATTGAGCGGGCCTGTCATGCCGCCCTGGCGGCCGGGTTCACCGTTTCCTCCGGCTTTGAACTGGCGGGGGAATTGGCCGGAAAACTGGCGATTCCCCTGTTCATAATGACCTACGCCAGCCTGGCGACGGCCAAGGGAAGCGGAGATTTCGCGACCAAGGCGGCGGCGGCGGGCGTCCGGGGAATAATCGTCCCCGATTTGCCCCCGGATTACGACGAGGGGCTTTATGATGCCGGCGGCCGGGCCGGCTTGGCGGTGGTTCCGGTGGTCGCCCCCGGCATTTCCGAAGCCAGGCTGGACTTGTTGCGGCGACTCCGGCCGGAATACGTCTATACGGCCTTGCGCTTGGGAGTTACCGGCCGGGAATCCAGGCTGGACAGCGGCAATCGGGAATACCTGGCCAGGATTGGCTCCCTGGGGGCGAAAATCGTGGCCGGATTCGGAGTCCGCTCGAGCGAACAGTTTCTTGCCCTTTCGGGACAGGTCCACGCGGTGGCGGTGGGAACGTTTTTTCTTGATTGCCTGGAAAAGGCCGGCGGAAAACCGGCGGCGCTAATCCGGGCGGTTGCCGGTTTGAAGGGTGGGGGTTTCCGGTGAATTCGGCGTTTATGGACAGACCCTTGGTTCCGCAATGCTATATTTGTGACAAACCACGCCGCAAATATAGGTGGTGTTTTTACGGTTGGGCGACGCGATGTACCGGGCGAAGAATGTTCTTGAGTTCCCGTAAGGGGGTAATGCCGATACTTTTGGTCCGGCGGGAATGTATGCGGTTGGTTTCGTCAAGGTCGATTGAGCCGGCCGGGGGGTCGTTATCGCTGGACGAAGCCGGTGGCTGGGCGGGAATATCCAGTGGTTCCGGCCAGCGGATGGGTTCAAGGTAATTTTCAAACCAGGCCGGATTTGAGCCCGGGGAACGGGCGAGGGGAAGCGGCGGGTCGGCGGGACGGCTTTCCCGGCTGATTGCCGGTAAACTGGATGCCTCGCCGCCTGATTGATTGGAATCCATGTCCGGAGCGGCGTCAAGGATCGATTCGGACGGTTGGTTGGAAATGGCGGAATCGGCTGGCGGCCTAAGCCGGAGAGTTCCCGGCTGGGTTTGCGGTGGAGGCCGCAGGGATTTGCCGTCCGCCGGCGTTTCCTTTTCCGTCGGCTGGCCGGCCGGGACGACTGAAGGCCGGCCGGCCGGTTCGGGAGAGTCAAGGGCCGGGAATGATGGCCAGGCCGGCTGGCCCCAGTCGGGAAAATCCAGCCGGATGTTTTCCGGAAAGGGAGTTGTCCAGGGGTCGATCGCGTTTTTTGGGAAAGTCCCCGTTTCTCCGGGCGGATTCAAATTATACTGATCCAGGGCGAGTTCTTCGGGGGTGATCAATCCCGGAATGACGGAGTTGATCGACGGATCTCCGATCGGCGATTCCAGGCGCAGCGGATTGAAATCCAGGCTTCCGTCCGGATTGGCGGCGACATTTATCAAGCGGGAACGTTGTTCCCGCGGGGGGGCGCTGGCCGGGAGCTTCAGCCGAACCAGGTTTTGCCTAGGCGTTTCGCCGGCGTTTATCTTCCCGTAATCCAGGGAAGTGGTTCGCCGCCAGCCTGGATTGGCCTCGCCCGGATGCAACGGAAGATATTCTTCGCCGGCCGGGGCGACCGCGGCCGGAAGCAGGGCGGCAATAATGGCGAGGGCCGATTTGGCAAGCATGTTTTCGTTGTCTAACCCGAACGATCCGGAAATTTGTCGCCAGCCCTTGGACAAGGGGCGAATCCAGGGACTCATTATTTTATCGACCCGCGGGCCGGGCGGGCCGCAGGGAAAATTCTTCCCGGTTTGCGGAAATGATCCTTATCGGCTAAGTTTCTCTTGGTGGACTTTTAAGGGAAATCAAACGGCGGCAAGTTCGATTTCCCTTAAAAGTCAACATTTGGTAAATGACAATATATCCGGCAGTATCTTGTTGCCAAAGGCGCGGCGACGATTATAATTACAATGTGTATACCAAAACTCCTTTAAAATTGGGTGCTCCGCCGGATTTTGACATTCTAGGAAATCGGTGTGGGGTAAAGGATATGGCCAGTCGGATTTTTCTGTATGCCTGAACGTAAACGCCGCCGTTCACAAAGCAATACCGTCCTGTGGGAAATTATCGAACGATTGCGGGAATACGAACCGGAAGAGGTGGTCGTTATTTGCAACAAATATCTGGCCCGCCGCAATCTGCCGCCTCTTGACCCGGCTTATGTCGAAAAGACGCTGAGTCAATGCAATCGCTTTTCCTGAACGCCACGATTTCGCGGTCGGCGTAAAAAACCCTGGAACCGCGGGATGCGCGATTCCAGGGGAGGGGATTCGTTAAAATCGGGCGCGGTTATTTTTCGAAACTCATTTTCGCCATCTGCTCATAGATTCTCCACCGCAATCCCTCTTCCCGGGCCGCCTGTTCGGCGAATTTTTCCGCGACGGCCGGATCCTTTTTGGCCAATACCTGGAAGCGGTTTTCTCCCATGGCCCAATCCTTGTAGGCCAGGCTGGGCGGCTTGGAATCGAGTTGCAGGGGATTGCGGCCTTCCCTGGCCAAGCGCGGATCGAAGCGGTAGAGCGGGAAGTGCCCGGATTCCACCGCCTTCTTTTGCTCGGCGAATCCGAGGCCCAGGCCGTCGGCCATGCCCCGGATTCCGTGGGCGATGCAGTGCGCGTAGGCGATGATCAGGGACGGGCCGTCGTAGTTTTCGGCCTCGAGCAGGGCTTTGACCACCTGGGCGTCGCTGTATCCAATCGCCACCTTGGCCACATAAATGGTGCCGTAGGTCATGGCGATCATGCCCAGATCCTTCTTGCCGGTGTTTTTGCCGCTTTCGGCGAAGCGGGCGACGGCCCCGAGGGGAGTGGATTTCGATGCTTGGCCGCCGGTGTTGGAATAGACTTCGGTGTCCAGCACCAGGACATTGACGTTCTTGTCCGAGGCCAGGACATGATCCAGTCCGCCGTAGCCGATGTCATAGGCCCAGCCGTCGCCCCCGATTATCCATATCGACTTCTTGACCAGGTAGTCGGCGATTGCCAGGAAATTCCTGGCGGTGTCCGATGCGTCCCCGGCCAGGATTTTTTTGACCTCCGCCACCCGTTCGCGCTGGGAGTCGATGTCGGCCTGATCCGCTTGCTTGGCTTCAAGGATGTTCTTTACCAGATCCGCCCGATCCTTGAGGGAACCGTCCCGGGCCAGCGTCCGCAGGAATTCGCCCGCCTGTCCCTGGAACTTGTCGGCGGCCAGGCGCATGCCGAAGCCGAATTCGGCGTTGTCCTCGAACAGGCTGTTGGACCAGGAGGGGCCGCGGCCGTCCCGATTGACGCAATAGGGCGTGGTGGGCAGGTTGCCGCCGTAAATCGAGGAGCAGCCGGTGGCGTTGCCGGCCAGCATGCGATCCCCGAAAAGCTGGGTGATCAGCTTAACGTAGGGGGTTTCGCCGCAGCCGGCGCAGGCGCCGGAAAACTCGAAAAGCGGACGGCGCAATTGCGAACCCTTGACCGTGACGAGAGGGAACAGGCCGTCCGGGGTGTCGGGGATTTTCTCCAGGAAGAAGCGGGCGTTTTCGCGTTCGCTCTCCCGAATGGGCGGTTGCGGCCGCATGTTTATGGCTTTCCTGGCCGGATCCTGTTTGTCCTTGACCGGACAGGCGGCGACGCAGGCGCCGCAACCGGTGCAGTCCTCGGGAAACACCTGGACGGTACAACTCAGATCCTTGACGGAGGGGCCCCGGGCCGGAGCTTTTTTGAAGGTGGGGGGCGCCTCCTCGGCGTGTTTGGAATCGTAAATCTTCATGCGGATGACCGCGTGGGGACAAACGATCGAGCATTTGGCGCATTGGATGCAGAGATCGGCTTCCCAGACCGGGATGGACAGGGCGATGTTCCTCTTTTCCCATTGGGTGGTGGAAGTCGGGAAGACTCCGTCGATCGGCAGCTTGGATACCGGCAGGCTTTCCCCGTCGTTGACCATGATCTTGGCCAAGGTGTCCAGGACGAACCGCGGCGCCTCTTCGGCGACTATGGCCGGCTTGGGCTTGCCGTCCGCCTTCCGGTTGGAATAATCCACCTGGAAAAGGTGGGCGATGGCCTGGTCCACGGCGTCGTTGTTCTTTTTGACCACCGCCTCGCCCTTCTTGGAGTAGGTTTTCTTTATGGCCGATTTTATGTGGCCGATGGCCTCGTCGGCCGGGATGACACCGGCTATCTTGAAGAAGCAGGTTTGCATGATGGTGTTGATCATTACTCCCATGCCGGTTTTCTTGGCCACCTCGTAGGCGTCGATGACGTAGAATCCGGCCTTTTTCTCGATGATGCGCCGCTGCACCTCGCGGGGCAGCCTGTCCCAGACCTCGTCCTTGCCGTAAATCGAGTTGAGAAGGAAAACCCCGCCCTCCTTGAGGTCCTTGAGCATGTCGTATTTTTCGAGGAACGACCACTGGTGGCAGGCGATGAAATTGGCCGAATGCACCAGGTAGGTGGACTTGATCGGCTGGGGGCCGAAGCGAAGGTGGGAGGCGGTGATGGCGCCGGCCTTTTTCGAGTCGTAGACGAAATAGCCCTGGGCGTAGTTGTCCGTGTGATCGGCTATGATCTTGATCGAGTTCTTGTTGGCGCCCACGGTGCCGTCCGAACCCAGGCCGTAGAAAATGCAGCGCCGGACGTTGTCGGCCTCCAGATCCAGGCCTTCCTCATAGGGAATGGAAGTGTGGCCGACATCGTCGGTGATGCCGATGGTGAAATGGTTCTTGGGCTCCTCCTTCCTCAACTCCGCGAATATGGCGTTGGCCATCGCCGGGGTGAATTCCTTGCAGGAAAGGCCGTAGCGACCGCCGATGACTTTCGGCCAGCGACCGCCGAAAAGTTTTCCGTCGGTCTGCATGGCTTCGCCGAAGGCGGTGCGGACATCCTCGTAAAGCGGTTCGCCCGGGGCGCCGGGTTCCTTGGTGCGATCAAGCACGGCCACGCCCTTGAGGCTGGCGGTCGGGAGGGCGGCGAGGAAACTCTTGATGGAAAACGGCCGGTAAAGGTGAACCGAGATCATCCCCACCTTGTCGCCCTTGGCGTTCAGCCAATCCACGCTTTCCTTGGCGGCGTCGGCTCCGGATCCCATTATGACTATCGCCCGATCCGCGTCGGGGGCGCCGTAATAGTCGAATAGCCGATATTGGCGGCCGAACAGTCCGGCGAATTTGTCCATTTCATCCTGTACAATGTCCGCGCATTTGTCATACCAAGGGTTGCAGGCTTCACGGGACTGGAAAAACACGTCGGGGTTCTGGGCGGTTCCCCGGATGGAGGGATGATCCGGCGACAAGGCCCGGGCCCGGAATTCGCGTACCAGGCCGTCGTCTATCATCTTTCGCATGTCTTCCTTGGAGAGGACCTCGATTTTCTGTATTTCATGCGAAGTGCGGAAGCCGTCGTAGAAGGAAAGGAAAGGCACCCGCGATTTCAGGGTGGCGGCCTGGCAAATCAGGGCGAGATCGTGGGTTTCCTGGACATTGGCCGCCACCATCATGGCGAAGCCGGTTTGCCGGCAGGCCATGACGTCGGAATGATCGCCGAAAATGGAGAGGGCGTGGGTGGCGACTGTGCGGGCGGTGACATAGAAGGTGGTGGGGGTGAGTTCGCCGGCGATTTTATACATATTGGGGATCATCAGGAGCAGCCCCTGGGAGGCGGTGAAGGTCGAGGTCAGGGCTCCGACCGAGAGCGAGCCGTGAACGGCGCCGGCGGCGCCGGCCTCGGACTGCATTTCGGAAATCAGGGGAATGCTGCCCCAGATATTGGTTTCTCCAGCGGCCGACTTGGCGTCGCATATTTCGCCGAGGGTCGAGGAGGGGGTGATGGGGTAGATCGCGCAGACCTCGTTTACCGCGTGCGCCACTTCGGCCGCGGCCTGGTTGCCGTCGAAGGGCTCTTTTCTGCCTGCCATACGCTGTCCTTTCTTGCATTTGTCCTAAACCGCGCCATGCTCTCCGGCTACCCGAAACGGTAAATACAACCCGATTCAGGCCGGGGAGGCCTCAATCATCCTTTAACCATTTTTCCGTCATATTTTTATAAAACTTTAGATTATTTCCCCGTCCGGCCCGCCGTCAAGGAAAATCGCGGGGCTTTTTCAATTGGCGGGCATCGGGATTCGGGCCCCCCGGACATGCCTCGGCTCCGGCCGGAATTTTCGGATTTTGCTTGAGAAATTGGCCGAAAGATCTATATAATAGCCGGGATTTGCGGCGAATCCGCTTACATGCCTTGCCTTACGCGAGCCGCGAATAATTGGCGAAGGCGTTTCCCGGGGAGGTTGAAACGCGGAGTTGCGGCGGCATGAGTGACAGCGATATAGAACAATATCTCCAGGAAATCGGCCAGTTTAGGCTGTTGACGGAGGAAGAGGAAATCTCTCTGTCCCGCCGCGTCAAGGGCGGCGACTTCCAGGCCAGGGACGCGATGATCCAGGCCAATCTCCGGCTGGTGGTGTCCATCGCCAAAAATTACGCCAATTGCGGCCTTATGCTGCTGGACATCATCGCCGAGGGCAACCTGGGCCTTTTCAAGGCGGTGGACAGGTTCAATCCCGACAGCGGCCGGCGTTTTTCCACCTATGCCTCCTGGTGGATAAAGCAGTGCATCCGCCGCGCCCTTTCCTCGAAAATCAAGAACATCCGGGTTCCCACCTACATGGCGGAAATAGTCTCCCGCTGGAAGCAGGTCTCGCAGGAATTGACCCAGGAGTTGCAGCGCAATGTCAGCAACGCGGAAATAGCCGACAAAATGGGGCTGAACCAGGAACGGGCCGGCGCGGTGCAAAAGGCGCTTGAAGCCACCCATTCATCCTCCCTGAATATCGGCGGCCGGCTACGCGAGGACGAGGATCTGGACGAACTCCTGGCCCAGGCCGGCAAAAGCCACAAGGACGAGTCGCGCTGGAAATCCTATCACGAGGAGGCGAAACTGGAATTGCTGCTGGCCTGTCTTACCCCCCGGGAGGAAAAGGTGATAAGAAAGCGTTACGGCTTCGGGATGGGCGAGCCGTTGACCCTTGACGTCATCGGAGATTCTTTTTCCCCCCCCATTACCCGGGAGCGGGTCCGGCAGATAGAGAATCAGGCCTTGTGCGCCATGTTGCGGATACTTGACGAGGAGGAGCGGAAAATTTAGATGGGATCCAACACCGAAATCCTCATTAAGAACATCGTCGATCTTCCCACCCTCCCGCAAATCATCACCACCTTGTTGGATATGTTGGATGATCCCGATTCGTCCGTGCGGGACATCACCAATGTCATGGGCAAGGATCAGACCCTGGTCGCCAAGATCCTGAAGTTGGTCAATTCCGCCTTTTACGCCATTCCCAAGCGGGTGAGCTCGGTGTCGCAGGCCATCGCCATCCTCGGCTTCAAGACCATCAAGTCGCTGGTGCTTTCCGCCAGCATCATCGGCATGTTCGATGCTTCCGACAGCGACTTCAACTATCAGGAATTCTGGGTCAATTCCATGGGGGTCGGCACCATCAGCCGTTTTCTCATCCTGAAGCTTTCCGGGGATCCCTATTCCGGTTGCGCCGTCCTCCATCCCGACACCGGCTTTGTCACCGGTCTCCTGGCCGGAATCGGCAAGGTGGTGTTGGAACAGTATTGCCATGACGATTTCGGACAAATCATCGCCCGGGCCCGGGACGAAAAAACTACTTTCCACGAGGCCGAGAGGGAGGTAGGCGCCGCCGGTTACGCTTCGCTCGGCTATTGGCTGGCCAAGCGCTGGAACTTGCCGGACGAGGTGCAGATTCCCATCAAGTTCCAGGACGACATCGGCCAATGCCCGGCCGAACACCGTTCAATGGCGGCGGTTATCGCCATTGCCAAATATCTCTGCCGGCTTAAGCAATACGGCCATAACGGCGATTTCGACTCCCCCCCGGCCCCGCCAAAGCAAGCCGCCGTGTCCTTGGCGCTTTCCAAGGACACCCTGCCTCTCTTGACCTCCGGGCTGGCCGAGGAATTCGAAAAAACGGAATCTTTCCTGTCGATGATCCGTTCGATGTAGACAAAGACAATGGCGGCCTTTCCGGCCGCGCTTCCGAGGCAAGGCGTTTCAAAGATTCGGATGCGTTGAAGGCAAGAGAGAGCGACATGGATATTGGCGAAACCGCGGCGGCGCCGGCCCAGGCGATAACTTCGGCGATTATGAACGGCGGCGATACCCTGGTCCATCGCATGAATACCCTGGTCATCCAACTGGCCGTCATCATTTTCGCGGTCCGGGCCGGGGGGTGGCTGATCCGACGATTCAAATTGCCGGGGGTATTGGGGGAATTGATTTCAGGAATCATCATCGGTCCGTTCATGTTGGGCGGGATTCCCCTTCCCTGGATTGGCTTCCCGGACGGCCTGTTTGCCAAAGCCGCCGGAACCATGCCGATTTCCACGGAATTATACGGTTTCGCCACCGTGGCCAGCCTTATTCTTTTGTTCATGGTCGGCTTGGAAACCGATTTTCGCCAATTCCTCAAATATTCGGTGGCGGGAACCATAATAGGATTGGGAGGGGTGGTGGTGTCGTTTGCGGTTGGCGACCTGGCCGGATGCTTTTTCAGCCATGTCGCCCATGGCGACAAAACCCATTTTCTGCACCCCACCAATCTTTTCCTGGGAGCTCTTTGCACCGCCACCTCGGTGGGCATAACCGCCCGCATTCTTTCCGAACGAAAGCAAATGGACAGTCCCGAAGGCGTCACCATCCTCGCCTCGGCCATAATCGACGACGTTCTCGGGATTATAGTCCTGGGCATCGTCATCAGCTTCATTGACATGGCAATGATTAGCGGGGGCAATATTTCCGGTCTTCCCTGGGGCGACATAATCCGGGTATCGGCGGAAACCATATTGATCTGCATGGCCTTAAGCGCCTTGGGGATAACTTGTTCCTCGCATATCGGCAGATTCCTCAAATCCTTCAAGAACCCGAACACGTTCGCCACCCTGGCGCTGGGAATGGCTTTTCTGATGGCCGGGATTTTTGAATCGGCGGGACTGGCCATGATCATAGGGGCCTATGTCATGGGGCTCTCGCTTTCCAAGACCGACATCACCTTTGTGGTGCAGGAACGCCTGCACAACTTGCACAATTTTTTCGTGCCGATTTTTTTCGCGGTCATGGGAATGATTCTGGACTTGAACCGGTTGGCCAAGAGCGAGGTGATCCGGTTCGGCCTGATTTTCGGGATGTTGGCGGTGGTGGCGAAAATCGTCGGCTGCGCCGCTCCGGCCCTGTTCTTGCATTTCAATTGGTTGGGCGCCCTGCGAATCGGCATCGGCATGATCCCCAGAGGGGAAGTGGCCTTGATCATTTCCGGAATCGGCGTCTCCACCGGCATTCTTGACCCCGACATGTTCGGGGTGGCCATAATCATGACCCTGTTCACCACCATAATAGCTCCTCCCCTTCTGACCATCATGCTTTCGATCCCGGGCCGGGGAGTCACCATGGAACAATTGACGGATGGATTCAGGCAAAGCGAATTCCCCTTTCCCTCCGAAGCGGTGGCGGACGGAGCCGCCCAAAGCGTCATCTCGGAATTCCAGGCCGACGGTTTTTTCATATCCATGGTTGACTCGGATGCCAGGCTTTACCATATCCGGAAAGACGACCTCGCCTTCTCGATGTGGCGCGACGACAATCACGCCATTGTCTTCTCCTCGAGCAGTAAGGATATAACTTTAATATACACGGTTGTTTATGAGGCATTGGTGGAAATGCATCAGGAGCTTGACCGTCTCAAGGAATTGGCCAAACCCCGGGAATATCGCCGGACCTTAAGCTCAATAACCAGTGTCCGGACGCTTTCCATGCGGGAAAAGCGGGAAATACTTATTCCGGAAAGCGTGGTTATGAACATGGCCTCGCGGACCAAGGACGAGGCCATCCGTGAACTGGTGCGGCATTTGGACGGCGGCAGCCTTCCGATGCGCAGCGAAGGGGAGGTGATTGCCTCCATTGCGGCGCGGGAATCCGCCGATCCCACCGAATTGGAATTCGGGGTTTTCATGCCCCATGGCCGTACCGACGCGGTATCCGGGGTCATGGCCTCGGTCGGCATTTGTCCCCAGGGAATGGATTTCGCCAGCCTTGACGGCACTCCGGTCAAATTGATTGTCCTGGTCGTTTCCCCCAAGAACACGACCGGACCGCATTTGTATTTCCTGGCCAGCCTGACCTCGTCGCTCAGGACCAAGGAAATGGTGGAACAGGTGATTCGGGCCGAAAGTCCGGCGGAAGTGGTGCGCCTGCTTATCGGCAAGAAAAACACTTCGATTATGGAGCGGCTGATTTTGGGCGGGGAAAACCGGCCCCCCGGTCCAGCCGGCCATTAGGGTCCGGGCGGTCGCCGGCGGTTTTTGGTTCATCCCGGCCGCTTTCGGTCTGGAGCATATATACCCATGACGAAGTGGTTTTCGGTGAAGTTTGTTCAAACGATGGCCTGTACTCGCCTTTCCTTTCCGGAAGCGAGGTGGAATTTTGGGATTGACAGTGAACGCGGGTCGTCGGCGAATTCTTCCGGCAACCGGTCGAAAAACATCGGCGGTTCCTCCTTGAACTGTCGGAAAGTCCGATAGCAGCGGTTATGGGAGACTTGTTTATGCATGAATCGCCATAATCGCTCAATCAAATTCAGATTTGGCGAATAGGGAGGCGGAAACTCCAATCGTATCCGGGAAGTCGCCAAATAGTCCCGCACTTTTCGGGAATGATAGTATGCCGCGTTATCGCAAAAGACCTGGATGGACACTGCCTCGGGATATCCGGACTCAATCTTTTCAAGCAAGGTCAAGGTCAATTGGGCATTGACGCTTTCCCCTTCAACCACAAACATTTCATGGGTTTCCGCATTCAAAGCCCCATTTAGATTAATACGCTCCCGGCCGGTATTGGATTGAATTTCCACCCGCTGGCCTTTGGGAAGCCAGCCACAAGCAGGCATGGAGTTGAAAGTCGGATGCACCCCGTCCATAAACAACACCGGTGTATCGGGCTCCTTGAGACGCATAAACTTATCAAAGGTCTCGGCAAAGGCTCGTTGTCTTTCCGGATCCGCCTTGCCGGGAGCGTGAGAAGGCTTCTTGTAGGTAAATCCCAAGCGATG
>JAISYL010000094.1 GCA_031269935.1 Planctomycetota bacterium | reverse complement strand
CGGCTTCGGGGGCGTCAAGGGAATGCCCGGCGGTTCTTTCCCGGGACTGGGGCGGCCCGGCTTCGGAAATAAGCCGCTCCCGGGGCCGGCTTCGGAATTCGGGGCGGGGGTACGGCGGTCGCGGGGCGGCGACCGCGAACTCCCGCGCCTCCCCTCCCGGCAGGGGTTCCCCCCCGGCAAGTTCCCGGGCTGTCCTTTCCTCTTCAAGCCAAACGGGCGGCCCGTCTTCATCCGGCAGGCCGAATTCGGGGGACGGAACCGCCGTCCCGGATTCAGCCGTCACGGATTCCGCCGGGGGCTCGCCAAGCTCCGGCATCTTGGGTTCCGGGGCGCCCCCTCCGGCGGCCGGGCGTTCCCGGCGTTCCCGCCGCAACCGGGCGCCGCCGCCGTTGTCGGCCAGGGGCAGGGAGGAGGGCGTCCCGGTTCCGGCCAGCTCGGGCGCCCGTTCAACTTCCCGAAGCGGCCCGGCCAGTTTTTCCGGAGCCGACATTCCCCCCCCGGCCATGGCTTCGCCAAGGTCGGGTAGGGGATCGCCCCCATCCCGGGGGCTGTCCGCGACCGAGGTTGACAACAATTCCCGTTCGCCCGGGGTCAAATCCGCCGCCGCCGCCTCGTCCTCAATCAGGTTTACCCGGAAGGGGTTGGCGACACTGGGGGCCGGAACCAGGGCACTCCCCAGCAGGGATATGAAAATGGCGGCCAGCACCAGGTTGGCCAGGCACGAAACCAGCAGGAACCTCGCCAGGGAACTCCGGCCGAGCCGATAAAGAATGTAGGCCAGAAGCAGGAGGGCCAAAAGCAGAAGCAGGAGCAGGGCCAAAAGATAGATCCACCAGGAATCCCAGATGGCGTCCCAGGCGGGCCGGAGCGCCGGAGCCGAGGCGGGAAAACTTATTTCCGCCTCCGAATCGGGCAGCCCGGCGGCCTCCGGTTGCTCCCGTAGCGCCTGTTCGGCTTTTTCCCAGGGTGAATCGCCGCTTTTGGGCGCCTCCCCGGCCGGTTCAATCCGGCCGGAGTCTCCGGCGGGCGGCGGCGATTCGGAAAAAGCATCCACGCCCTCCGCCCCTTCGGCGGCCGGCCCTTCCCCTTGCCCTTCCCCCGGCAGTTCCGGCGGAGTCGGCAGGCCGGCCAGCGGCGGCGATTCCCCGGCCTGGATTACGGGGGACTCCACCCGCCAGCGCAGGGGTATTTCCAAGCCGGCCGGACCGGCCCGCAAAAGGATGCGGCCGCGATAATCCCCCGCCGGCTTGCCGAAGGGGGCGGCGGCCAAGGCCTCGATTTCGATTTTCCCCGGGCCGGCGGGAAGAAAATCGCGGTCGCTCCCGGCTTTCAGATCGGCATCGCCCTCGACCGTCAATTCCAGGGGCGCCCCCTTGTCGGCCTGGAAGGAAACCCCAATCCGGCCGGTGACGAAGGTTCCCGGGGGAACCGTCCCCAGGTCAATCTCCCCGGGCGGGGAAAAGCGAATCGTTCCCACCCGGATCCTGGCGTCCGAACCGTCTTCCCGGCGATCGCGGCCGGTCAGGAAGAATTCGCCCCGGTATTCGCCCGGCCGGGCCGAGACGGGAACGGTCATTTCCAGTTCAAAGGGATTCCGGCCCGGATTTACCCTGACCTCGGACGCCAGGTCGTCCAGTTGCCCCCCGGCGTCCCAGGCCAGATTGAAGGCCAAATCACGCGGTACCTCCCCTTCCAACTCGATGCCAATCCGGGCAATCCCGGTTTCCCCGGGAAAAAGAACCCCGAAATCGAGGTCGCCGTCTAGCCCGGCCCGGCCCGGCGCCGGCGGTGGGGGCGGTGGAGGCGCCGGCGGGGGCGGCACTGGCACCGGTGGCGGAGGAGGAGGTTCCTCCGGCGGCGGCGGCGGCGGAGGAGGAGGAGGAGGAGGCGCCGGCGGCGGGGGGGGCGGCGGCGGAGGAGGAGGTTCCTCCGGCTGGGCGGGCTCGCTCGGCTCGGGAGGAGGCGGTTCGGACGCCGGTTCGGAAGGCGGCAGCCAGTCGGGTACGGCGGCGGCCTGGCGGACGAAGGCGCCGTATTCCCGGGACCGGCCGCCGGCGCGGACGGTGAATTCCGGCAACCCCGCCCGGCCGCCGGGAAAATCGGCGATCGATCCGTAGACGCCGTCGCCGGCCAATCCGTCGCCATGCCCGCCGTCGTCAAACAGCCGGAGGCGGGCCGGGGGGAAACCGGGCGGCGGTTCCAGCCAGACCTCGGCCCCGGGGAAGGGATCCCCGCCCCGGGCCAGGGTGGCGCCGGCGGCTATCCGCGAACCCTCCACCTGGGGGGGGAACAAATCCAGGAAAAAG
Source organism: Planctomycetota bacterium (assembly GCA_031269935.1). Lineage (GTDB taxonomy): Bacteria > Planctomycetota > SZUA-567 > SZUA-567 > SZUA-567 > JAJBSZ01. The sequence goes on along the minus strand of JAISYL010000094.1, from coordinate 11,703 downwards.
GGGGTGTCGCCGAAAACGGCCAGCCGGGATTGCCCGGGGACGGCCCCGGACCAGCGGAAACGCCAGTCGCCGGGAGCGGGCCGGCCGACATAGACGCCGCCGGAACCCGCGTCGGCCCCGGGATTCCCGTCCGGCGCCGCGAGCGCCAGCCGGGTTTCCCCCCCGGCCAACGCCACCAGCCGCCGGACGCTGGCGTCCACCGGCAAGGTTTTTTCCCCTCCCGCCGCCGGCAGGATCTCGGCGTGGAGAAGCCGCCGCTTGCCCAATTCCGCCGCCAGGCGGGCGTAGATGTCGGGGAGGTCCTCGCCCCGGGAGGCGGGGAAATAGCCGCCGCCGGTGGCTTCGGCCATTTGCCGCAGCAGGCCGTGGTCCGCCGATCGGGCAAGGCCGACCGTGAAAATCCGGACTCCCGCCCGGGCGCATTCGAGATGGGCCCCGCGATAGGGGGCGCCCTCGTTCCTGCCGTCGGTCAGAAGAATGACGACCGGCCGGCCGGAGCCCATCGCCCGCAGTTCCCGGAGGGCGAGTTCCAGGGGCGCGTCCAGGTTGGTCATCCCGTCGGCCCCGATCCGGGACAGGGCCGCCAGCAGGCGCTCCCCGTCGGCGAGCGGCAAGGGGGGGACGTTGAGTTCGGCCAGGAAATTGAAGGTCACCAACCCCACCCGGCCGATGCCGCCGCCCCGGGCGGCCATGTCGATGAAGGCCCGGGCGGCGGCGATCCGGCGCTTGCCGGGATCGTTGTAGTTCATGCTGGAACTGACGTCGACGGCGAGGATGACGTCGACCGGCTCCGCGGCCAGCCGCAATTCCCCTTCCGCCTCGCCTTCCGCCAGGGGGACGCCGCCGGGCGCATAGACCACCCGGACCCTGGCCAAGCCTTCCCGATCCTGGGGGGGGACGAGCCGGGCGTCGAGAAAGAGGCGGCGGCCATGCCGCCACAAATGGACTCCCCCGGCCAGGTGGCGTTCGGCCCGGGCCTGTTCGGGCGGGAGGCCGGCGGGATGGACGAAAATCCGGAAATCCCCGGCCCGGACCAGGGGCAGGCGGTCTTCGAGATCGGCGGGAAGGGTCAGCGCCAGCTTGACGTTGCCCGGCGACCGGGGGTCGCCGAGATCGCGGTTGAGCAGGAAGGCGGCGAGGCCGCCCTCCCCGCCGGCGGCCGGACCGGCCAGCGGGAACAGGAACAGGAGGGAAAGCAGCCCCGCCGGCAATCCGGAACGCCGGCGGAGCCCGGCTTCCCCGGCGGGGAGGCGGTTCGGGTTGGGGGGGCGCATCAGTCTTCCCCGGAATCGAGCACCGGCAAATCCACCCTGGCCACGCCTTCGGCCCGGCAAATGCCGAACACCCGCATGACGGTCAGGTAGGCCACCCTGGCGTCGGCCCGGATGATCGCCGGCCGATCGGGCCGGGCGGCGACGAATTCCCGCACCAGGATCCTGAGGGCGTTGTCGTCCGCCATCAGCCTCCCGTTGACCACCAGATCGCCGCTTTCCCGGATATTGATGACCAGCCGGCTGGGAAGGCGCGAATTGTCGCTCCCCGCCTCGCTCCGGGGCAGGGTCACCGAATGGTCCAGTTCCCGCCGGGAAAAATTGGTGGCCACCAGGAAGAATATCAGGAGCAGGAACACCACGTCGATAAGCGAAGTCAGCGGTATTTCAAACTGTTCCTCTTCGAGCCTGGACTTCATGCGAAATTCCCCTTGCGGCGGCGCCTATTCGGCGGTGGCGGTTTCCTCCGAATCGGCCCGGAGGCCCCCCCCCGGCTCCGGTTCGGCGGCCTCCCGCCGGCCGCCGGCCCGGTTGGAGGCGGCGGATATGAAGGCCAGCGCCCGCTCCTCGACTTCCCGCATGATGCCGTCGGCGCGGCTCCGGAGGAGGTGGTATATGATCAGCATGGGGACCGCCACCACCAGCCCGAAGGCGGTGGTGTAGAGCGCCTCGTAAATGCCGGCGGCGAAGTTCCGGGGATCGTCCATCCCCAGCTCGGCGGCGGCCCGGAAGGCGCCGATCAAACCGAAAACGGTGCCCATCAGCCCCAGCATCGGGGCGATCGAGGCGACCATGCCGATGGGCCTGAGATTGGCGCGAAGATCGAAAAGTATGCGCGAGGCCTCGTCGTCCACCGCCGCCTCCAGTTCCCGGCGGGTGGCCCCGCTCCGGGACAGGAGCGAACGCATCACCCGGCCCAGGGCGCTTTTGTCGCCTTCCACCGACCGCAGGCCCGCCGGAATGCCCCCGGACAGCATGGCTTCGCGCAGCCTGGCCATGAGCCGGGCCGGGATCTGGGCCCCCCGCCGGATGGCCAGGAGGCGCTCGGTCGCGAAGCCCAGGCCGATTAGGGAGGAGGCGAGGATGGCCCACATGAGATCCCCCCCCCGCCGGAAAACGGCGAGGGCGGTGTCCGGGGCCAGTTCGTCGGCCCCGGCCGCTCCGGCCAGGATCAGGAAAACGGCGAGGATGGTCGCGGAGCGGATGGGCATCGGCGGATTCCTTCGCAAAATTGGCCTTTTCCAGCCACCAGGATCAATCGCGGTTCAGCCCGGCCTGGATTTCCCTCGCCTCGGAGGCGGCCGGGGTGTCGGGATAACGCGCCAGGGTCCGCTCCAGATCGCCGATGGCCTTGTCCCGCAAGCCGTCGTCCAGGGCGGTCCGGGCGGCCCTCACCAGGGCGGCGGCGGCCCATTCGGGATATTGGGGGTATTCGGTCTCCACCGACAGGAATTCGAAGCGGGCCCGGGAGCGATCCCCGGCCAGGGCGGCGGCCAGCCCCAGGCCGTAGCGGGACTTGGCCGCCGCCTCGCTCGCCTTGTCCAGGGCCAGGGCTTGCTCGAAGGCCGCGGCGGCGTCGGCGTGGGCGCCCAGATCCAGGCTGGCCTGCCCGAGCCCCCAATACGCCTCCTGGACATAGGGGTCGTCGGGATTGAGCAGGAGTTTTCGAAACACCTCCCGGGCGGCGGCCGGCTGGTTGTCGAGAAGCAGGCACGCCCCTTCCCCGTATTCGGCCGCCCGCCGGTGGCCGGCGTCCGGGGCGGCCCGCTCCAGGGACTGGCGGTAGCGCTGAACCGCGCTTTGAAACCAGGCGGAGCGCCGGGCCGGATCGGAATTGTCCTGCCCCGAACGCCGGCGGAGTTCGGCCGCCCGGAAACAGGCGTCGGCCAGGAGATCGCTCCGGGGATGGCGCCCGATTATCGATTCGAAGGCGTCGATGGCCGCCACCCGCTTGTCCCACATGTCCTTCCGGGCCGCCTCGCGCCCCTCCGGATCCGGCCGGGAGAGGGAATCCCTCTCCGCCGCCTCGGCCAGCCGCTGAATGCTCCAGGCCAGCCGGTACTGCGCCTTGTCGGCCAGGGAGGAATTGTTTTTCACCGCCAGATCCAGCGCCTTGCGGTAGGCCTCGAGGGCCGGCTGGTAATCGCCGCGGTCATAAAGCAGCTCCCCGGTCATGAGCCAGGCGGCGTCGGCCGCCCGGTAATCGGGATAGCGATCGGTGAGATCCCGCAAATCCGCCAGGATTTCCTCCTCCGCCCCGGCCACCTCCCCGGCCAGCCGGCGCCAGGCCTTTTCGGCCGCCTCCGCCTGGGGGCGATCCGCCTCCGGCAATTCGTCGATCGCCCGTCCGCCGGTCAGGCTCCGCCATCTTTCCTCGGCCGCCGCGGCTTCGGCCACCCGGGGCCGGGCGGCGTTCCACAGGGCGCGGGAGCGCTGGTAGAGGGCCTGGGGAAGGTCGGGATGGCCGGGGTGGGCGAGCAGGAAGCGCTGGAAAGCCTCGGCGGCCTCGGCCGGCCGGCCGGTTTCGTCCAGGGCCGAGGCGCGCTCCAGCTCCCCCCGGGGGGAGAGGGCGTGATCCGGGAATTCCCGGAGGAATTGTTCCAGGTCGGCCAGGGCGCCGGCGGAATCGCCCCCGGCCCGGCGCAGGGAGGCGAGAAGGGACAGGGCGTCGGGGCGGAGGCCGCTGGCGGGGAAATCCTCGATAATCCGGCGGCAACACTCCATGGCCCCGGCGCTGTCGCCCAAATCGCGCCGGGCCCAGGCCAGGCCGAACCAGGCGGCGTCCTCGACTCCGCTCCCCTTTCCCGAACGAAGGCTGGCCTCGTAGTCCCCGGCCGCCTCGCGTTTCAGTCCCAGGCCGTATTTGGCCTCGCCCAGGTAATAATGGGGCCGGGCCAAATCCACTCCCTCCGGGGGGTCGTCGACGACGGCGGCCAACTGGCGCAGCGATTCCTGCAGCCGCGCCCGCCGCGCCTCGGGATTCTCCTCCCGCTGCCCCTCCCGAAGGAGCAGCGCCCCCAGCCGAAGCCGGGCGAAGCCGAGGGTGGAGCCCACCCTGGCCTTGCCGAAACGCTGGCCCGCCGCCAGGGCCGAACGGTAGCGTTCCAGGGCGGCGGCCGGGTTGCGGCCGTTTTCGGCGATTTCCCCCAGCCTGAGCTGGGCCATGGCCGCCTGGGGCGAATCCGGCCGGGTGTTGACGATTTCCTGGTAGAAGCCGGAGGCCCGGGGATAGTCGGAATCGAAATAATATGACTCGCCCAGGCGGAACAGGCTGTCGGCCGCGTATTCCCCGGCCCGCCCCTCCAGGCCGGGCAAGCCGCGGCCGGCGGCCCAGCCCCCGGCTTCCGAGGCGAGCCAGCGGTATTGCTCCCGGGCGCCCTCGGCGTCGCCGGCGGCGGCCAGGTAATCGGCCAGGGCCCAGGCGGCCTGGAGCCGGACGGCGGCCTCGGGCCGGGACAGGGCCTGGCGCAGCGCCTCGGCGGCCAGGCGGAGATGCCCCCGCGCCGCCGCTTCGTCCTTTTCGGCCAGGGAAAGCTCGCGTTCGGCCAGGGCCTGGTGGTAAAACGCCCAGGGCGCCCGCTCCGAATCGGGCCAGCGGGAGGCGACCCCGGCGAAGGTTTCGCCGGCGGCGGGATAATCGCCGGCGTCCAGGAGCACCTCGCCCAGGAGGGATCGCGCCTCGATTTCCTCGGCTCCCAGTTTCCCGGTGGCGATGGCCCGGCGGAAATATTGAATCGAATCGGCCCCGATTTTCCTTTGCAGGGCCCGGTATTTTTCCCGATCGGCCGGTTCGGCGGCGGCTTCGGCCTTTTCCCGGGCCGCCCGGGCCTGCTCCTGCCACAGGGTGCCCAGCCGGTACAGGGCGAGGGGATGGAGTTCGTGCTCCGGGGCCCTGGCCGGTTCCAGCAGGGCGGCGGCGGCCTTGCGGGGATCCCCGGCCTCGCGCCAGGCGCAACCGGCGTCGTAAAGGAGGGCCAGGGCGCGGGGGCGATCGTCCCCGGCGAGCTTGGCCGCCTCCTCGAAGCCGGCGGCGGCCTCGGCCACCCGCCCGAGATCGTAATCGGCCCAGGCCGAACCCGCGCGGGCGTCGGCGGCCAGGGAGCTCTCCGGCCGGCGGGCCAGGAATTCCCCGAAGGCGGCCTTGGCCTCCTCGAGGCGGGACAACCGGTATAACGATTCGCCCGTGTAATAGGCGGCTTCCTCCGCCCGCCGGTCCTCGGGAAAATCCCGGACCAGGCGGCGGAAAAATTCCAGGGCCCGGACCTGATCGCCGGCGTCGAAATAGGCGAAACCGGCGCCGGCCAGCGCCGCGGGAAACAGCTTGGAATCGGGAAAGCGCTCGAGGAGGGCGGCGAAATCGGCGGCGGCGGCCAGGAACCCGCCGGCCTCGGGACCGGACGAGGCCGCCAGCCGGACCTTGGCCTCGCCCCGCCAGAACAGGGCCGATTCGGTCTGCTCGGGCTTGACGTCCAGGGAGACCACCCCGTCGTAGAAGCGAATCGCCTCCCGGTAAAGCTCCAGGCGGAAATTGGCGTCGGCGGCGCCGAGGCCGGCGTCGGCCCGGAGGGCGGCCGGAGCCTCGGGGTGCTCCTCCAGGACCCGGGCATAGGCGGCGGCGGCTTCCCGGTTCTTCTTCTGCTTGTCCTGGCAATAACCCAAAAGGACAAGGGCCTCGGCCGCGACGGGCCGGCTTCGGTTCTCCTCGACGAACCCCCGCAGCTGAATCTCGGCCAAGTCGTATTCGCCCCGCTCGATCACTATCCGCCGAATCAGATCCAGGCGCTCCGCCGGACCTTCTCCGGCCCCGGCCGGCCCCGGCCGCAGCAACAGGAAAACCGCGGCCAGCAACACCCGGCGGCCCGGCGGCAAGCGTTTCTCGGCGTTCGCAGGCATGGTCGGTCGATCCCTCGGGGAATCCGGATTCCGGTCCGCCCCGGCGGGCCGGACCTGCCGGGGGAACGGGAAACCCCCGGGGTTTCCCGTCAATATAATGAATATCGTCCCGGTCCGGGGTTTCCTTCACTCCAAACCTTCGCCCGGGAACCTGAAGAAGGGAACCGGTTATGCCGATATTATACAATATGGAACAGGTTGAAAACAACCCCGCCGGGCAAACCGGAAACAATTTTTCCCTCGCCCGGGCGGCCGGGGGCGCCGGCGAATCGGCGGCGGCGGTCCCGCCCGGCCCGGACTGGCCGGCCCTGGCCCGGGCTTTTTTCCTGGCCGCCCTGCCGGCCGCCGCCCTGCTGCTGGCCGGACGTTCCGGGGGATGGCGAACTTCCCTGTCGTTTTCCTTCGGAGCCCCCCTGGCCGGGGGAAGCCTGGCCTGGAAACCGCCGCGCCTCCCGCCCGAGGGGCGGCCCCTTCCCAAAATGATTCCCTCCCCCCCGGCCTGGCGGCTGTCGGCGCGGCGTCCGGACGTCCAGCCGCCCCCGCGGGCCGAGGCCGGGGTGGAGGAACGTCCCGGCGGGAACTCTCCGATCCGGGCGGCCTGGGCCAGATTCTCCCCCGGCGCCTGGATTTGGCGGGACGATTCGCCGAGGGACAAGCGGCGGGCTCCGCTCGATCCGGCCGGCCCGCCGCCCCAAAAACCCTTTGCCCCCTTCCGGATCGGCAACCTCCCGGCCTGGCCGAGGCCGGAGGAGACCGGCCCCGCCGGGCCGCCGATCCCGGACGACGGCTTTCCGGCTTGGCTGCCCTTCCCCGCCCTGGAGGCGGAATCCCGGGGAACCGCGGCCGGCCGGCCGCCTTCCGATCCCGCCGTCCGGCCGCCGGAGGGAACCCCGGCTCGCCCGGAAGCCCAACCGGCGGAGACGGCGGATTGGCTCAACCGGGAAATCACCGGGCCGATTCCCGGGGCCTATCTCACCATCTACCCGAAGCTCAGGTTCATCGGCCTTTGCGTTCCCGGCCAAGGGTATGTCAGGAAATACCAGCAGGTGGGGGTTCCCGCCGATTTGTTCGGGGCCAAGCTATCGGCCCGGGACGGGCGGGTCCCCTACGGCGGCTATTACATCGCCGAACGCCACCGGGATCGGGACGGCCCCCGGCTATTCCTCAGTTGGCCCTCGCCCGGGGACGCCCGGCGCATCGGGCTGAACCCCGGCCGGCTGGCGGAAGTGGAAAACGCCTGGCGGCGGCGGGCGCTGCCTCCCCAGAACACCGAAGCCGGGGGCGGCGTCGGCCTGAACGGCCTGCGGAATTGGGTGGAAGTGACCGAGGGGGGGTTCTCCCTGGAAGCGCCCCACATGGAGGAAATCTTCACCGCCCTTCCGGATGGGGCCTGGGTATTCATCCAGCCATAAAGCCGCGATACGGCGACCAGGGGGACTTTTGAATAAGTTATTTATGGACAAATCCTCGCGGGCCCACTCCCGCCGGAGCGGAAGCCTCCGGCGGCGGGCGCCCCGCCTCAAAAATCATAGGCGTCCATGTTGTCGCGGGTGAATACGACGCGTTCTGGAAGCAGGATCACCCCGGAGTCGTCGTACAGCGGCGCCAGGGGATCGAGGACTTCGTTGGGGAGCACCTCCACCGTTCCGAGTTCGGGAACCTCGATTTTGTCGCCCACCCGGAGGGAATTTCCCCCGGCGAGGTAATGGCCGAGGTAACAGGCGAGGGCGGCCTGCATTCCGCAGTCCCACAGCCCCCAGCGATCGATAAGCCCGTCCCGGCAATAGTCCTTGATGGCGTTGGGGGAGGCGAAGCCGGTGACGGTGACCGCGTTTTTGTCCAGGCCCAGTTCCCGCATGGCCTGAAGCTGGCCGGGAAGGGCGGTGGAATCGTTGCAGATGATCAGGTCGATTTCCTTGTGCACCCGGAGGATGGTTTTGCCGACCTCCACCGACTTGGCGGGATTCTGGTCGCTGTAATAATTGCTGGTCGCGACGTTGATCCAGGCCGGGAATTTTTCCCGGATGTATTTTTCCCCCTCGACCTGCCAGGAATTCTGATCCGCCACCGCCATTTGCGAATAGTGCCAGGCATAGCGCATTTCCCCGGTTTCGGGATTCCGGCCCCGGTTTTTCAGGGCCTGGACCCCCATGTCCACCAGCATGCGGCCGAGTATTTCCGGGGTGCCTTGCGAGACCATGACGTAACGGGCCTCGGGATTGATGTCGGAATCCCAGGTGACGGTGGCGATCCCGGCCTTTTTGGCCTTCAGCATGACGGAATCCAGGGCGAAGGCGTCCACCGAGGAGAGGCAGATGGCGTCGGCCCCGGATTCGATGGCGCCTTCGATTATCCGCGCCTGGTTGGCGGCCGAGGCGACGGGCGAGCCGGAGTATTCGACCCGGAAGCCGCCGATCCGCCCGGCGTAGTCCTGGGCGCCGGCGTTGGCCGACTCGAAAAAGGCGTTGCCGGTGACTTTGGGAATCAGGACCACCCGGGTGTCGCCGCCCATCGCCGCCGCCGCCCAAACCCCGGCCGCCGCCGCCATGATTATTCCGCGCATATTCTTCCTCCCCGTTTCGGCCGCCCGCCTCGAACCGCCGCTCAGAAACCGTCGATGCCCAGGCCCCGCATCTGTTCGACGAAATTGGCCCGTCCCGCCACCCGATCGGCCCCGGCCTCGATGAAGGCCCGGGCGTCCTCCAGCGAAGCCACCCCGCCGGAAGCCTTGATCCGGATCCGGCCCCTGGCCCATTCCTTCAATTGGGCGATTTCCCGCACGGTGGCCCGGCCCTCGGCGAAGCCGGTGCAGGTCTTGACGAAGGCGGCCCCGGCGGCGACGGCGATCTCCACCGCCTCCCTTTTGTCCGGATCCCGGAGGAGGCCCACTTCAATGATGGCCTTGACCTCGATATTGGCGGTCCGGGCGGTTTCCACCACGGCCCGGATGTCGTTTTCGACGTATTGGTAGTCCCGGTCGAGGAGGCGGGCGATATTGACGACCATGTCCACCTCCCGGGCGCCGTCCTCGATGGCCTGGATCACCTCCGCCTTCTTGACGGAGGTGGCGACGCAGCCGCAGGGAAAGGCGCAGGGCAGCTGGGCGACCGTCTCCGACCCCCGCAACTGCTCCGCCGCCAGCGGCAGATAGGAGGGAAACACCGGCACCGCCTTGAATTTATACCGTTTGGCCTCCTGGCAGGCCTGAATCACCGCCGCCCGGGAGGCGGTGGTGGTCAGGGCGGCCGAATAGTCGAGAAGGGAGCAGATTTTTTCGATGGCCTCGAGGTCGGCGGCGGAATTGGCGAACAACGGCACGGCGGACTCCTTTCGAAAGGGGAAATTTTCTGAAATGGGGACCGGGCTCGCGGAAAGGCGATGGGAGCGGCGGCGGCTTTTCGGCCCGTACGCGCCCGCATTCACGGATCGAAGGTGATTTTTCCCGCCGACCCGGGCAACCACAGTATACAGGAAACTCCCGGGAATGGACATTTTTTTTTAGGGCGCCGTAAAAACCGCGCCCGTTTCGGTCCGGTTTGACGAAAATCAATCCATTGAAACAAAAGCGCTTGAAACTTTAAGGAAAATCATGCGGCGGCCGGCGCGATTTTCTTTAAAAGTCGGCTGACAAACCGTTATAATCCCTTTTCGGGAAAACCCGGACGATCCGGCAATTTGTCAACACGCTCTTAAAAGTCAACCAAAACGAAGAGGCTTCCCCTAATGCCCTTTTTGCTCCGCATCGTCATCTCCCTGTTCGCCATCCTGGTTTTCCAGCGCCTGGCCGGGCGCCTGGACGCGGCCATGATCCTGGGCATCCTGATCCTGGCCCGATGGACCGGGCATTCCTGGTCCGGAACCCTGGAAGCGGCCGGCGACCGGCTGCTTTCCCTGGACATGCTGTTCCTGGCGCTGGTGATAGCCGGGGTGATCGGCCTGAGCGCCCTGATGTCCGAGACCGGGGCCATGAAGGATTTGGTCCTCTGCCTCAAGCGGCGCCTGTCCAGGCGGCTGACCCTTCTCGCCCTGCCGGCGGTGGTCGGGCTCCTGCCCATGCCGGCCGGGGCCCTGTTTTCCGCCCCCCTGGTCGAGGACGCCGACGACGGCAAATGCCTGGACGCCGATCAGAAGACCCGGATAAATTATTGGTGCCGGCATGTCTGGGAGTTTTGGTGGCCGCTTTATCCCGGGGTCCTCCTGGCGGTCGACATGTCCGGCCTCCCGGTCTGGTTTTTTTCCCTGTTGTTTTTTCCCCTGTTCCTGGCGGCGGTGGCCGGCGCCTGGCTCTTCCTGCTGAGGAAGGCGCCCCTGAGCGGCCCCGTCCCCCGCGAACCCGGGGGCAAGGCCTTCATCCCCCTGGTTCTCCCCATTGTGACGGTGATAGGCGTTTATATCCTGCTCCTGGCGGCGGTTCCCGCCCTGGGGGATTTCAACAAATATCTCCCCATGGCCATCGGGGTGGGGGCGGGGCTAATCGCCCTCCAGGGCCAGCATCCGCTGGGAATCGGGGTCTGGAGAAAGGCGTTTTTTTCCCGGCGGGTTTTCGACCTGCTGCTGATTATCGTCCTGGCCCGGATTTACGGCGCCTTCATCGAGGCGCGGCTGCCGGACGGGAACCTCCTCATGGACCGGATCCGGGCGGAACTGGATTCCTTCGGCATCCCCGCCGTTTTCCTGATCATCCTCATCCCCTTCATTTCCGGCCTCACCACCGGCATAACCGTGGGCTACATCGGGGCCAGCTTTCCGGTGGTGCTGTCCCTGGCCGCCCCCGGCGATTATTACTCCTCCATCATCCTCGGCTACGCCTGCGGTTTTCTGGGCATGATGCTCAGCCCCATCCATCTCTGCCTCATCGTCACCAACCAATATTTCAAGACGGGGCTGTTCTCCAGCCTGGCGGGGGTGCTGCGGCCGGCGGGACTGGTGTTCGCCACCGCCGTGGCCTATTATTTCCTGGCGCTTTGGTTTCCTCCGCCGTTTTGAAAAGGTGCATGGGAAGATGCTCAACCTGTTGCTGACGGCAATCGGCGGCGCTTTCGGCGCGGCGGCGCGCCACGGGGTGAATGCGGCGATGGCGGCGTCGGGCAGGCGCATGTCCTTCGCCACCCTGGCGGTCAATGTCCTGGGAAGCTTCGCCGCCGGCTGGCTGGCCGGCCGGTTCTCCCGGCCGGGGGCGGCATCCGACGATTCGCTCCGCTGCTTTTTGCTGGTCGGCTTTCTTGGCGCCTTCACCACTTTTTCCGCTTTCAGCGTCGAGGCGGCCGGCTTTTGGCGGGAAGGGAAAATCGCCTGGCTCGCGGCGAGCGCGGCGTCGAATTGCCTGCTGTCCCTGGCGGCGGCGCTTGCCGGCGGCCGGCTCGCCTGGCAGGGGGGAACGTGAGGCGAACGGGCGGGGGCTTGCGGAAAGGGGGCGGCGAATGGGATTGAAGGTGACTTCCACCGGAAATGCCGGGGTGTTTCTGGAAAACGCCGGCGGCGGGGTTTACATTGATTCCTTTTTCAAGTCAATCCCGGGGGCGGGCGGCGCCCCGGTCCT
>JAISYL010000078.1 GCA_031269935.1 Planctomycetota bacterium | reverse complement strand
TCCTGGCGTCCAGCCGGCCCCAGAGGGCGGCCATGACCTCCGCCGTCACGTATTCGCCGCCGGGCATGGGCGGAACCGCCGCCGCCAATTCCTCCAGCCTTCGGGGATTGGGCGGGGGCGGGGCGAGGGCGGCCTCCTCCTCGGGAAGATGGCAGAGGGCGATGATGTACGAGCGGGCGAAATCCCGCCAATATCCCCAGGCGGGAGGCAGCCGCCTCTCCCCTTCCTCCGCCGCCAGCGAAAGGAGGAGGGCTTCGGCGCCGCCCGGTTCGTCCCGCCGGGAACCGATCGGCGCCTCCCAGGCAGAATCGCCGGCGAAGGGCGACGGCGCGACCAGGACTTGGCCGGAGGGAGTCACGCCGATTTCCAGGTTTTCGGAACCGTCCATGGGGGTTATTGCTTTGGTTTCAATTGGTTATAATTTAACGAATTGCGGTTGAGAGTCAAAAAATAATTTTTGGGGAAACTCCATGGGGGCTGCCTTCCGAGAGTTGATTTCCCAAAATGTTGTGACTAAATATAAAAGGGTTCGCGATCTATAATCAAGGCGGATAGCTCACACTACCCGCCGTAAATTCACAAATTCACTATCAATTGCAATAAATCGAGTTATAAGAAATTCACATGATGGAACCCCTATAAAGGTTTTGTCCGGTTTTTAGACGGCGAAATCGGCGGAAGTACGAACGTCAAACATTTTCAAAGCGCCATGCATCCCCACGGAAATATGCTTTCGCATGGCCTCCCCGGCTTTTTCGCAATCGCGTTCGCGCATGTAGTACAGAAGCTCCAAATGCTCAAGCCGGCTTTGGCGCATCCTTTCTTCCGTGAAGAGGGCTATGTGGCAATGCCGTATTCGGCTGTTAATATCATAGGCCATGGTGATGAACCGCTCAAGATGCTCGTTATGGCTACGGTTGGCGATGCAGAGATGCAACTCGCGATCATTTTGCAGGTGTTCCTGAAAAGAAGGATGGTAATCCTCCGGCGAATATATTTTCTGAAAACGGTCGAGATCAAGCGATTCGCTTATGAGGGGCGTGGCAAGGCGCACCGCCAGCGGTTCAATATTCCCCCGGATAAGATATATGTCGACAATCTCTTTCTCGGTTATTTCTGAAACAAAGATTCCCCGCTTGGGGAAGATACGCACCAGTTTTTCGCTCTCCAACTGTCCGAGGGCCTCCCTTATCGGGGTGCGCCCGACGCCTATTTCAGCCATTAAATCCTTTTCCGAAATGGGATTGCCGGGCTTCAAGGCACAGGTGATTATTTTCCCTTTTATTATGGCATAGGCTTTGCTTTTTAGCGTAGGTTGGTTTTGCATGATTATTTTAAACACCATCGTCTTTAAAATTCGGTCGCCAAGTAATCGAAATATATGACGCTTGGCGGAAAAAGTCAATCCCCGGTAAAATCAGCGCCTATCGGTCCGGCAATGAGAACGGATCGCCGCCGCCGACAAAAAACGCCCGAGCGGATTTTCAAAAGCCGTTCCCGCCAAGTTTTTGAAACCCGTTCGAGCGATTTGACCGCCAAAGGAAATTACCTTCAACCGGGATGACAACCTCCGTATTACTAGCCAGAAGTCGACCGGCAGCCGTTTCATACGGATATTTTCATGTCTCCCATGGAGTTAAGTTCCTTCAAGACGCCTAGGGTGACGGGAATCCCCAGCCTTTCATTTTCCTCCTTGACGAGGAATTCCTTCTCACCCGGAACGTATATCCTTTCGATTCCCTCGGCCAGACGGGAAGCCTTCAATTCATCAATAAGAGAATCCATTCTTTCCATAAAGTCATCCGGGGGTAAAATTGATTTGAGGTCGAGCGCCCACATAAAGTGCCCGACATTCTGATCCCGGTCGAAATCGCCGTAAAGATCCGTGACTTCCTTGCCGATTGCCGCCCCCGACAGAACCCCGCCCAATATGCACCCGATTAGAGTGAGGGCATAACCTTTATAGCCCCCGAACGGCAACACCAGGCCATCATAGGCTTCCCGGGCGTCGTTGGTCGGATTGCCGTCCCTGTCCACCGCCCAGCCATCGGGCACCTTGAGGCCGTTTTTGATGGCCAGGAGAATCCAACCCCGGGCCACGACGCTGCAGGCCATGTCCAACACCACCGGATAATGCCTTTTCGCCGGGATGGCGTAAGCGAAGGGATTGTTCCCGAGCAGGGGAGTCAGCCCGCCCGTTGGAGCGATGATGTTTCTGCCTCCCACGGTGACGAAAAAGCCGATCATGCCGCGATCGGCGGCCAGCTTGGCGAAATAGCCTTCGGCGCCGTTATGATTGCTGTTATAGACCGACACGAAAGCCATGCCGGTCTTTTCCGCCTTGGCCATGGCTATTTCCATGGCCCTGATGCTGACTAGATGCCCCATGCCGTTGTCGCCGTCGACATGCGCGAAGGAAAGCCCCTCCTTGACTATTCGCACCGCCGCCCTGGGGTTTATCCCCCCGGGACCGCTTTTCCGGCAATGATGGATGTAGATGGGCAGGCGCATGATTCCGTGCGAATATACTCCGCGCAAATCGGAATCAATAAAACTTTCGGCAATCAACTTGGCATCGGCCTCTGGAGCGCCCACTCTCTTGAAGGTTTGATAGGTGAAGTCGATCAACTTCCCGGCCGGAATGCGAACCGTCTCCTCCGCCGGCATCTCCGATTTAAAATTGACAATGTCCATGTCGTTCTCCAAAACAGCGCTTAGGGTAAGCAAACCGTCGGCAGTGGAACCACGGAGCGGCATAAATTTGCGGGACTCGTTTTTGGACGAGCCCCAACCATGAGAAAATCGCGGCGGATCAAAAATTCAATAACCCGCGCGGAATCTTGATAAGAACCTTGCGGCAATTTCCGACCCCGACGAAGCATTCGGTCTGATGCAGAACCGGAGGCGGAAGCAAGGCGAACAGGCCGGGAATCATGGTCAGGGGAAATTCCCCGGGCAGGGAGAATCCCTCGTAATAGCGCAGATCCTCGTTTCCCAGCCGATCTTCGGTGATTTTCAGGCCGTCAGGATAAACCGGGCAGCAATAAATGATTTCCACCCCTTCGATTACCGCCTGGAGATCGATCATCTCGGCATGCGATTCGTAGGGCCTGGCTTCCTTGGCCGCCGGTTCATAGCGCTTCAGCAAGGCGAACATTCCCTGGTCTAGATCATGTCGCCCGTCCGGCAAGGAAGGAGCCTTTTCCGCCAGAAAGTCCAATGCTTGCCTCAATATCCGGCTGTTATTGAATTCACCTCGAAAATCGGCGATATCCGCATAAAGCATGGGTTGCCTTTTCTTAATGGTAGTCGTGCATTTGGACATCCATATTTTTCTCACTCCAAGATGATCCCCATGACGTCGATTTCTTCCGATAAGCGGGCAAGCCATCGCCCGCTTATCGGAAAAGTTTCCTCGGCCTATTTATAACGGTTTATTTCATTGACGAAAGGCAGCATCTCCGGGTAATTGTCGGAAACGAAATTTTTTAATCTGTCCTTGAAGGCATCCAGGTCGGGTACAATAACGGTAGCTTTCCCATCACGGAAATTCTGGATGAATTGATCGTCGTTCTCCGCGACATTGTCGCCCTGGAACTCACTGGCCTCCCGGGCGCTTTCGACAATTATGCTACGAATGTCGTCGGGCAGGGAATTGAAATACTTTTCCCCCATCAGGAACGAACTGAAATTCTTTACCACCTCCGTAAGAATAAGGTAAGGCTGCACTTCGTACAGACGGGATGAATTATTGGTGGTCATAGGGTTTTCTTGGGCGTCGATGGTCCCCTGCTGGAGCGCCAAATAAACTTCGTTCCAATCCATCGGAGTCGGAGTGGCCCCCAAGGTTTGCCAAGTCTTCAGCGGAACATCGTAGGGTGGAACCCGAATTTTCAATCCCTTCAGATCGTCCGGCGTCCTAATCGGGCGATTAGAGGTCATTTGCCGCGACCCACGCCATCCTAAAGCGACGATGCGTATCTCCGATTTGCTCGCGAGTTCATCAAAAAGCCTTTTCCCGGATTCACTCGCCCATACCCGTTCTCCGTGTTCGCGATTTTCAATCAGATAGGGAATGTTGAAGATGCTCGCCAATTCGGTGTAATTTTCCAGTCGGCTGGGTACGTCCCATACGGCCTGGAGAGTGCCGATTCGTAATCCCTCAATCATATCCCGAAGCGATCCAAGCTGGCCGGTGGGAAATATCTGGACTTGAATCCTGCCGCCGCTCTTTTCTCGACAAAGGTCGGCGAATTTTTCCGATGCCACATGAAAAATGTCGACTGTCGGCTGGGCGTGGCCTAGACGGATCCGGTAAGTGTCAATCGCCCAAGCAAAATCGCAAGATAGCCACCCAGCCAGAATTGCGGCGACAAGAGCCGTGCGCGATAAATTCTTGAACATCTCTTTTGCCCTCCTCTCAATATACGCGAAACGGAACGTCCCCCCATCCCTTTTCATGGGGGAAGCGTCATATCTTCCATGGCATTCAATTCCAGCAGTATCCCCATCGGTCACAGGCACCCCTTAGCCAGGGCAAGAGCACTATATATTGAGTATTTGTTCTCTTATACCACAATCGGCGATGGCCAGTATTCTCTTTCCCTTGCCCCCGGATTTTATCTTGTAGTCACGCGATAGATTCAAGGCGGTGCGGCGAATAATGAATAGATTTTCGACTCCATCTCCCTTGCGGATTCGGTTGCGATTCTCGTCGCATGCTTTCTTTGTCCGCGATCTTTCGCTCGCTCACGACCATGCCGATACTCCGCAATCCTCGCCAATTCTCCTGCCCTAGAATACCCGACAAGTCCCCGGGCAGAAAATGCCGGCGCGTCTTCTCTCTTCCATGCCAGCGTTTATACGTGCAATATCCAGGCTTCGCGTCGGTTGTTTCAGCCAAGGTGTAGAAGACAGTTTGAATGTCCTCGCGCAAATACCGATGGCGTCAATGGTGGCCACCAGCCCCTCAATGTCCAACAAGACCAAAAGTTCCAGGATTGCGATTATCTCGTTCGACCTGTCGTCAACTTTGCGCTAACCTCAATACCGTCAGGTTCGCCGACAACCAGGCGCTCACCACATGGATCACCCCCTTGCCGCCCGAATTGCTTTCTAAATGCCGTGCATCCACTTGATGAACGCCTTCCGCAAGACTTCGGAGTCGAGAATCCTGAATACCCGGCGGGACGTCCACCAAGACGGAATGCGTTCTCCAGTCGGCAGTACTTTCGAAGCCACCCTTTTGGGTCTTGGCCCAAAGCGCTATGGTCTGCCAATCATCAACCCCGGACACGCAAGCGGAGATGGCGATGAAAATCAAGTCGAAAAGGCTATGCTTGACCATGTGTTCACTTCTGCGTGGATCGGGAACCGTCGAAAACGGCTTTATGAACCGTGGCTGCTGATTCCCGAACATAATGGATTACTCCCCCTAATTGGAATCCACTATATGCAAATCAATCCTCAACCAAGGCCGAATATATTGTGCTCTCACCCTGGTCGCCCCGGTCGGCGCTATGACGTTCCTGCCGCCGACAGTGACGAGGGACCCCGTCATTTTCCGAACAGGAGATTGGGCAAAAAAACCACCGTCTGGGGTACATACGCGCAAATGAAACATATAACCATCAAAACAATAATGAATAGAACAAGCTCGCGCAACACTTTCTCCACCGGTACGTTCCCCACCCTAGCAACGATATACAGGCAGAGGCCCACCGGCGGGGTAAGTAATCCTACGCTCAGAACCAGCACAGAAAGCACTCCGAACTGTACCAGATCCAGGCCCGCCTTTTCTGCCAGAGGGAGCAAAAACGGCATGGACATGATGAGGCCGGGGGTCGGATTCATGAACAACCCGATGATGAAAAGAATGACTATCGTTATGAGTATGACGTATTCCGGGGAAAAGTTCATCAGCATTGTGATGAGATCCTGGGGAATGAAATGATAGGTTATGGTCCAAGAAAACAGGGATACTCCCCCGACGATAAAAAGCAGAACGCCACTCTCCACGCCGACGTCGACCAATATCCCGGGGATGTCGCGAAGGCGTAACGTTTTCGATATGCCGGCAAGCAGAGCGCTGTATATGACGGCAATCAAGGCGGCTTCGGTGGGAGTAGTGATTCCCGTAACGATAGCGCCGAGGACGATGGCGGGTGAAAGAGCGGGAAGTATGCCCTCCTTCAGACGCCTTACCGCCTCTTCGCGCGAAGGTTTTCCCTCCCGGGGATAGTTTCTGCGTACCGCCACGATATAGCACGCAAGCATCAGAACGATGGCCATCAATACCCCGGGGACGGCGCCGCCCACGAACAGACGGCCGATTGACACTCCTGCCAAACCTCCGTAGATAATCATGGGAATACTGGGCGGGAAGATAGGACCGATGACCGACGAGGCGGCGGTGATGGCGGCGCTGAATTCCGGATCGTAGCCACGGCTGTTCATGGCCTTGATCTCTATTTCCCCAAGTCCGGACGCGTCGGCGACCGCCGAACCGGACATGCCGGCGAAGATCAGGCTAGCCAGGACGTTGACATGCGCCAAGCCACCGCGAATGCGCCCTACGAATAATTCGGCCAGGTTGAATATTCTGTCCGTTATTTGGCCGGCGTTCATGATCTTGCCGGCCAGGATGAACAGGGGAACGGCCAGCATGGTGAAGCTGTCCACTCCGGCAACAATATTCTGCGGTATCGCTGTGAGCGGAATCATGCCCACCCCTTCCGCCACAAGCAGGACGATGGCGGTGCCGGTCAGGCTGAAGGCTATGGGCATTCCCAGCAGCAAGGTTCCGAATAGGACAATCAGCATTAAAACGATCATCACTTGCCCTCCCGATACAAGTGAATTTCATCAAAAATGGCATCCATATAGCTGACGATCATCATCAAGCCGGATATGCCCAGAGGTAGGTAAATGTATCCCAGCGGAATGGGAACGGCGGGAAGGTTGGAGGTCTTGGCCGAGTCGAACAAGGAAAACGCGAACCAGGCGCAAATCAGGAGAATGGCGATGGTAAGGACATGCACCGTTAGCGCCATGATCAACCTTGGCGTTCGAGCAAGCGCCTTGGGAAGCATGTCAACAGCGACATGCATGTTCTTTCGAACCCCGAGGAAAGCGCCGAAGAAGACTGACCATATGAAGGAGAATTTGCAGAGAGTGTCGGTCCAAGCCAACGGATGGACAAAAACGTAGCGGAACGTCACCTGCAGGAGCATAGAAACGATTACCAGCAGCATACCCATTCCGGTAATCCATGCTCCCAGCATCTCCAACTTTCCCGTAATGCATTTCATGACGTCTCCTTTGAATGCGCCGAACCATTAGTCGGATTCCACGGGATCGGCCATAACTCAACGCGCTGGACGGAACGGAGCGATTACACTCCCATAAATTTCACCTGAATTTTCATCAATGCCGTGCAACTTGTTTTGATTCAGGCGAAATACTCGGTCATGTGGTAGTCCGACAGGGAGATAGCGGTGATCAAATTTGGGAGGCGGTTTTCCCCCGATTTCTTAAGATTTTTTTTCCAAAATACTTTTCGGGAATGATCAAAATATACATCAGTGAGTGATATATCATTTATATATAACTTATATTTTATGTCAAGACAAAAAAAATAAATTCTCCCACGCCACTGAAAAATTTTGGAAACTTCTTATCCGTCCGAATAAAAACTTGGGGGGGATCGACCAGGTCGATCCCCCCCCCGATGAAAAGCCAAACCGGTCGCGCTTCGTCCAATTCGGCTGGAACCATACCCTTCGCTACACGGAGGTATGATTCCCCGGATCGCGCGTGGCAAAAAACACGCCTGGGAAATAAAGGCGGAAGGGGGCAACCCCCTCTCCCCATTTCCACAATTTCGCGCAGTGCGCGGTATGGTTCCGCCGGCGCAACCTCATTCCTTCCACTCGTCTACTTTCTTGATCCAGGCCTTGCCGACATCCCCCCCGTGCTGGTTGAGGTAAATGTCCCGGATCTTGGTGCCGAGGCCGTCGGAGAAGGATTTCATGTCCATCTGTTCGGCCGGGACGATTTCACAGCCGTAATCGCCCATTTCCTTCAGCATTTTGGAGATGTTGTCCCGGATGAATTTCTTCTGGTGCTTGGCGGCCGCCAGGGCGCCGTCCAGGAGGGCCTTCTGAACGTTGGCCGGCATCGACTGGAACTTCTTCAGGTTCATGGCGATGATCAGGGGGGAATAGGCATGGTTGGAGACGCTGATGTATTTCTGCACCTCGTAAAGCTTGGCGGAATAGGTGACGTTCAGGGGGTGATCCTGGCCTTCCACCGTCTTGGTTTCCAGGGCGGTGTAAAGCTCCGACAGGGGCATGGGAACCGGGTTGGTGCCGAGGATCTTCCAGGCTTCCAGGAACATCGGCATGCTGGGCAGGCGCAGCTTCAGGCCGATCACGTCCTTGGCGGCCTTGACCGGATTGCGGAAATTGGTGAGGCAGCGGAAGCCGTTCTCCCAAAACGCCAGCCCCTTCATGTCGTAGGCGTCGAGCTCGTCCAGCATCAGCCGGCCGAAATCCCCCTCCAGCAGGGAGTCGATCTGCTTGACGGTGGTGAAGAGGAAGGGGATGTCGAGGATGTTCAGCTTGCCGGCCAGGGTGGCGAAAAAGCCGGAACCTCCCATGTAGATGTCGAGGGAGCCGCCGCGCATCTGGCTAAGCATGTCCGGCCCGGTTCCCAGGGTGCTATTGGGAAACAACTGCAGGACGAGCTGGCCGCCGGTCTGGTCGGCCACGAACTTGCGCATGAAGTCGGCGCCGATGAATTGCGAATCGGTTTCGGGCGTTTCGAAGCCGAAGCGCAGGCGGATGGTCTCCCCGGCCCCGACGCAGCTAACCGCCAGCAGACACGCCATGGCCGTCAACCACAATGTCCTTCTCATGATATTCTCTCCTTGGCAGCGCCGGCCCGGCCCGGACCCCGCGATCGACCCTATCGACCCCGGAATCCCCGTCGCGCCGGCTGGGTTTGTTCGGAACCCCTCACCTCCCCACCATGAAGCGCATGGGAACAATGGTGAGGTTGGGCCAGGCCACCAGGATGGCCAGCACCACGATGTGGGCGCAAAGGTAGGGGAAAACCCCCCTGGCCGCCTCGTCGAACTTGATCCTGGCGATGCCGGTGATGACGTTGAGGACGTTGCCCACCGGCGGGGTAATGAGGCCGATGCAGAGATTGAGGGTGAAGAGGATGCCGAAGTAGGTCTCGTCTATCCCGGCCCGGCGGACCAGGGGCATCAGCACCGGCACCAGGATGAGGATGGCGGGCGAAAGATCCATCACCATGCCGACGAAGAGGGTGAACAGCATTATGGTCAGCATGAGCAGCCGGGGACTCTCGATCAGGGGGCCGAAGAGCTCGGCCACCGCGTTGGGCAACTCGGCCAGGGCCATGAGGTAGGCGCTGACGTTGGCGGTGGCCACCAGGAACATCACCACCCCCACCGTTTTCACGGTATTGACCAGCACCTCGTAGAAAGCCCCGGGTTTCAACTCCCGGTAGACCAGAAATCCCACCAGGATGGCGTAGGAGGCGGCCACGGCCCCGGCCTCGGTGGCGGTGAAGACCCCGATGCGGAAGCCGCCGATGATGATGACGGGCAGAGCCAGCGCCCACAGGCTGCTGACGGTGGATTTCCAGACCTCCGGCCAGGACGCCCTCGCCTGCAGCCTCATGTCCAGGCGCTTGTTGTGGAAATACCAGGTAATCATCAGCCCGGCGCCCATGATGAGCCCGGGGACGATCCCCCCCATGAACAGGCGGAAGATGGAAACGTTGCCGGTGACCCCGAAAATGATGAAGGGCATGGAGGGAGGGATGATGGGGGCGATGATGCCTCCGGCCGCCACCAGCCCGGCCGAGGTGAGGATGGGATAGCCGGCCTGCCGCATCATGGGGATGAGGATGGCCCCGATGGCGGCGGTGTCGGCCACGGCCGAGCCGGACAGGCTGGCCATGATGACGGTGGCGACGATGGCGACGTAGCCCAGGCCCCCCCGCACATGCCCGAACAGTTTCAGCGGCAGGTCCACGATCCTTTGCGAGAGGCCCCCGGCGTTCATCACCTCCCCGGCCAGGATGAAGAAGGGAATGGCCATGAGCGAAAAATTGGCGCCCCCGGCCACCAGCCGCTGGGCCACGATCTGGGGATCGAATTCGCCCATGTGGAACATCAGGGCCACGGCGCAGGCCAGGAGGGAAAAGGCGATGGGGATTCCCATGACGATGAACAGCACCAGGGCGAACAGGAACAGGACAAGGGTGGTCGCCATGGATCAGTCCTCCGATTTCCGAACGGCCGGGTGGCGGAGGGACAGCGCCCGCGCCCCCAGCCTGACCAGCAGGATGAGGCCGATGAACACCCCGGCCAGGAAGCAGGAAACGTAAATGTAGGATTCCGGAAGGCCGCTCACCGGGAGGATGTTGTTGACGTTGAGGACGGTTTGCCGCCAGCCCCCGACGACAATCAGCCAACAGCAGAAGATCATGATGAGGTCGCAGACGATGTTGACCCAAATCCGGGGCAGCCGGGGCAGCATCCGGATGAACATGTCCACCCGGACGTGGGTGTCGTTGCCGGCGGCGAGGATGGCCCCGATGAAAAGCAGCCAAATCATGAGATAGCGCCCCAGTTCCTCGGTGACGGTGATGCTGGAATTGAAGAAGTAGCGAAGCACCACGTT
>JAISYL010000049.1 GCA_031269935.1 Planctomycetota bacterium | reverse complement strand
CAAGGAAAAAGTCGCTGGCAGGATGATTTTTGGCCGGCGGTCAGGGGTAAAAATCATCCGAGAAGCGGCTTTTGACGCAGTATAACCCGACGAGACGGCATTTAACAACACGCTCTTAGGGCGACAACTGTTCGATAAACGCCTCCACCCGGGTTCGGGTCCGTTCGTCGACCCGGCCCGGCCGATCCGCCTCCAGGGTGAGGACCGGAAGCGGGATCCCCTCCCGCCACAGGCGATCATGGATGGCCCGGTGGCAGAACGACTGGACATAATGCACCAGTCCCGCGGCCCGGCGCCGTTCCGCCTCGTCCCGTACGTCCTTGATCCTGGCGAACACGTCGTAGGGATAGGTGTACCCGAGGTAGGTTTCCACTAGCCCCAGACCCAGGGAATCCAGCCGGGCGAATTGCCGCGGGGTTTCAAAATCGACGAAACGGGCGCCCAGCCCCTCGAAAACCTCCCAGAGGTCGGACAGGATGGAGGGAACCCCGGCGCAGGCCAGGCGGAGCGGCGGCCGGGCCGGCGGGGCGGCCGCTTCGGCCCGCTCCAGCGCCGCCGCCAGCTCCCGCCGGCATTTCCCGGGGTCGCCGAAAAAATCCGAGGTGTTCAGCAGGCCGGCGAAGAGATCCCCGGAAGCCACCCGGCCTTCGCCGGCCAGTTGGTAAAGCCTCCCCGCCAGGGAACGGATTTCGTCCAGTTCCGGCTTGACCGCCTCGGCGGCTTCCAGGCTGGTTCCCAGCCCGGCCGCGAAACGGCGGAGTTCCCTTTCCAGATCCCCGGCCTTCCGCGAGGGGGGAAAGCCGAAGCGGTGCACGGTCACCCCCTCGCTGGCCAGGATTTCGCACAGGGCCAGGCTGTGCGAACAGTCGCCGGAGGCCACCCCCACGATTTCCCGGATTCCCAGGGCCCGGGCGGCTCCGTAAAGGCCCCGGGTCCAGGCGCAGGTCGAGGAGGGAAATCCCCCGGCCTCGGCCCGGGCGACCAGCCGGCCGGCTTCCGGATGGGCGACGAAGACATTGTTGAGATCCAGCGGCCGGCGGCCGGCGGCGAAGATGACCTCCACCGGGACGGTGGTGGTGATCCCGATCACGCCAGCGTCCGTCTTATCGCCTCCTCCAGGGGGACGGCCGGCTTCCAGCCCAGTTCGTCCCGGGCCCGATCCGGACGGAACCAGTGGCTCAAGGCCAGTTGGCGGGCGAGAAAGCGGGTCATGGGGGGATCCTCCCGGCGGCCCAGGGCGGCGTGGAGGACCTCCGCCAGCCAACCGGCCGCGCAGGCGAGGGGAAGCGGAACGCTTTTCCGGATTTCCGGCAGGCCCGAACCCGTCACCAGTCGGTTGATGAAATCCCAACAGTTGACCGGTTCCGGGTAGTTGATGAAATACGCCCTTCCGGCCACGGGGGATCCCGGCTCCAGGCGGTCCAGCGCCAGGAGGTGGGCCTCGGCCGCGTCCTCCACGTAGCAGACGCTGATCCGGTTGCCCCCGCCCCCCACCCGCCGCAGTTTGCCGGCCCTCGCCCGCGCCAGGATCCCGGGGACAAGCTGGTTGTCCCCGGGCCCGAACATCAGGTGCGGGCGGAGGGCGATGGTGGCCAGGGCGGGCGAATTCAGGCTCAAAACCATTTTTTCCGCCTCGGCCTTGGTTTCGGCGTAGGGGGAAAGGTAGCGGTCGGGATAGGGCAGGCTTTCGTCCCCGCCCTCGATGTCCAGCCCGGCGTTGACCACCGCCGGGCTGCTGGTGTGGACCAGTTTCCGGATCCCCAGGGCGAGGGCGGCGTCAAGGAGGTTTTTCGTGCCCAGGCAGTTGGTTTCGTGGAAGGGGCGGCGGTCCTGGCCGATTCCGGCCAGGGCGGCGGTGTGGATGACGGCCCGGCAGCCGTCGGCCGCCTCGCGGACGGCCCCGGGGTCGGCCAGGCCGCCCCGGCGGCAGTCCGCGCCCAGGGCGGCCAGGGCCGGGTGGTCGCGCCGGTTGAGGATGCGGACCGCCTCCCCCCGGGCCAGCAGGCGCCGGGTGATGTACGAACCCAGGAAGCCGCCGCCGCCGGTCACCAGGATCGGGGGGAGGGTGTTCCCCGCTTCGGTCGGCGATCCCGGCCGCGAACGCGGGGCGGCCGGGACGGAATCGGGCGAATTCGGCTTCACCTGTGGACCATGCTGTCGGTTGGACAAAAATCGTCGGTAAGGAGCGGCACGTCGGAAAGGTCGGGCCGGACGGTGATTTGCCGGGGGACGACCTCGTCCAGGCGGGTGTGGGAGAGGTGGCGGTTGCGGATGGAGCGGTAGCGGCGATCGATTTCCCGGGCGTCGAAGCGGGGCATGGCCTCGCCGGTCGCGAGCATTATGATGTTCTCGCCCTGGCCGGAGCGGTTGCGGGGAAAGGCGTACAAACCGCCCCCGTTCGCCCGGCCGGCCCCGTAAACCTCCTCGAGAGTCTTGTAGACCGAGCGGAAAAGGCGGCTGTGATCCAGGCCGGAGGCCGGCTTTTCAAAGGCGCTGATCACGTTGATCACCATGACCCCGTCCGGGGTGAGCCGGTCCTTGATCACCCGGAAAAATTCCCGGGTGATCAGATGCTTGGGGATGCGCCCCCCGGAGGAGTAGGCGTCCATGACGATATAGTCCCATTTCCGCTCCGGGGCCGACTGTTCGACGAACAGCCGGCCGTCGGCGACGTGCGACTTGATGACCGGGTCGCCGGAAAAGGGGTACTCGAACCATTTTTCCGCCAGCCGGAAAACCCAGGGGTCTATGTCGACCACGTCGATCGAGGCCACCGACCGGGGATAGTTCTCCTTGAACATCCGGGGTCCCACCCCGCCGCCGCAGCCGATTATCAGCATGTTTCGCGGCGGCTTTCCGGTCAGGACCATGCCGAGGTGGAGCAAATCCACATAGCCGCAGGCGGTGCGGGCCGGGGGCGGAGGGATCTCGAGGGTGTTTTCGTCCAGCAGGATGCCGCTTTCGATCAGGTTGTTGAACATCATCAGTCGGGCGGGAAGCTGATAGGGCGGAATCTGGGAGCGGCTGTTCAGGATGGTGATGAAATGGTAGGCCGATTCCTTGACCTCCAGCAGGGTGTCGCCCGGCAGGGTCTGGGTGAGGGGGGTGCCCGCCCCCAGGTAGCCGCCGCCCGCCCCGAGGATGGCCAGGGTGGTCCCCGCCTTGCGGAAGACCCCGCCTCCCCGGAAAAAGCAATGAATCGCCAGGGCCGCCAGGAGGACGCCGATCCCGTAGACGATGCTGGAGGTGCCGATCAGCTCCACCAGGACGAAGGACACCAGGAGGGTGCCCAGGATGGAGCCGAGGGTGGACACGGCGTAGAGGGAACCCGCCACCGAGCCGAGCGCCGCCATCCGGCTGGCCGCCAGCCGGACGACGAAGGGGCTGACCATGCCCATGCATACGGAGGGGGGGGCGAAAAGGACCAGGCTGGCGAAAAGGGTGCGGTAGCGCACGTCGGCGGCTTCGAAGGTGTTTATCCAGGCGCAGAAGCGCGGCGCCAGGGGGGGGATGGCCAGGGTCAGGAGGGCGGCGGCGAGCAGGACCGCGCCCAGGGTTTCGAGGCGGGGGGAATGGTCGGCCAGCCTCCCCCCGGCCCAGTAGCCGATGGACAGGGCGAGCATGAACATCCCGATGATCGAACCCCAAACATAGATGGTGGAGCCGAAATGCGGCTCCACCAGCCGGGCTCCGGACATTTCCAGGCCCATGAGGGCGGCGCCGCTCAGGAACGTCACCGCGTAAAGGATGCGCGGGCCGGCCGCCAGGGCGCGATCCCGATCGCTGGCCTTGTCCTCCTCCCGGGGACGGTTAGCGTGCGCTTTCGCCACTTGCTTCTCCCTTTGCCCGTTGGCCTGAAAAGGTTGAACCTTTACTGGTTCCGAAATCCGTTCGCCGCGCAATCGGCCTCCGGCATTGGAGGTTGATTCTGGAGCGAAGGGACTTCGGCATTCGTAAAATTAATCTTTACGGACCACTAGTATATACTGCCGGCGGCTTGAAATTGTGATTTTCGACCAGAGGGGTTTTTCACAATTTCAGACCGGCACGAGTATAGCGCCGGCGGCCGGGACTTCAAGCCGAAAGCGCCGGGCTCCCCGGAGGCGGTCCCGGAAAAGCGGCGTCATCCCTTTTTCGCCACCAGGTTGGGGCCGGGGGACTGGCATACCGGCATGATTTCGATTCGGCTGATATTCACGTGCCGGGGAGTCGCGGCGGCGTAATAAACCGCGTCGGCCAGTTCCTCCGCCGTAAGGGGTTTTATCCCCCGGTAAACCTCCTCCGCCCGGGCGGCGTCGCCCTTGAAGCGCACTAGGGAGAATTCCGTCTCGACCATGCCGGGTTCGATATTGGTGACCCGGACCCCGGTCCCGTGGAGATCGGCCCGGAGGCTGGCGGAGAACATCTGGACGAAGGCTTTGCTCGAACTGTAGACGTTGCCGCCCGGGTAGGGGTAACTGCCGGCGATGGAGCCGATGTTTATGATGTGCCCCCTTCCCCGCTCGACCATGCCGCCCAGGACCGCCCGGGTGCAGTTGTAAAGGCCCTTGACGTTGACCTCGACCATGGCGTCCCAGTCGTCCGGCGAGGCCGCCCAGGCCGGCTCCCGGCCTAGGGCCAGGCCGGCCCCGTTGACCAGCAGGTCCGGCGGCCGGAATTCTTCGGGCAGGGAGGCGAAGGTCCGCAGGACCGCCTCCCGATTCCCGACGTCCAGCCGCAGGGGAATGAAGGCGGGGCCGAATTCCCGGACCAGTTCGGCCAGGCGATCCTCCCGGCGGGCGGCGCCCGCCACCTTCCAACCCTCCCGGATCAGGCGGATCGCCGTCGCCCTTCCTATTCCAGAGGTGGCGCCGGTCACGCAGGCTGTTTTAGGCATGTTTTTTCGATTTCCCTTAAAAGTCGGCAAACGATCCGGCCCCGGCGGTCAACGCATCGCCGGGGGGGCGATGGCGTCCATGTCGTCGAAAATCTTGTTTTCCCCCGCCATCGCCCAGATGAACGAATAGTTGGAGGTTCCGCAGCCGGAATGGATGCTCCAGGAGGGGGAAATGACCGCCTGCTCGTTTCCCACCACCAAGTGCCGGGTCTCGGACGGTTCGCCCATGAAATGGAAAACCACGTTGTTCTCCGGGAGGTCGAAATACAGGTAAACCTCCATCCGGCGCTCGTGGGTGTGGGTCGGCATGGTGTTCCAGACGCTGCCGGGCTTGAGGGAGGTCAAGCCCATGGACAACTGGCAGGTTTCCAGCACCTCGGGATGGATGAACTGGTTTATGGTCCGGGCGTTGGAGGTTTCCAGGGCGCCAATCTCGCGGTGGACGGCTTTTTCATGGGGTATGCGGGTGGTCGGATATCGCCGGTGCGCCGGGGCCGAGGCCAGATAGAATTTCGGGGGTTGGGCGGGGTCGTCGGCCTTGAATTCCACCTCTTTCACGCCCATGGAGACATACAGGGCCTCCATTCGCTTCAAGCCGTATTCGCCGTCGTCGGTCCGGACCCGTCCGGAGCCTCCGATATTGATGATCCCGAGTTCCCGGCCGGAGAGGAAAAACTTGCTGCCCAGGGTTTTCCAGCAATCGATGTTCTTTTCGAGTTTCAGGGGGCTCCCCTCCGGCATGGCACCCATGGCAATCATCCGATCCACATGGCTGTAAACCCCGATCACCTCGCCGGGGACAAACAGCTTTTCAATCAGGAATTCGCGGCGCAATTCCTCGGTGTTGTATCTTTTCACGTCCCGCTGGCCGCAACCGTAACGGATATCCATGGATTATTCCTCCTTGTCCCCTTAAAGCTTTAAGCGTTTTGTTTGATCCCCCTTAAAAGTCCACTTTTCCAAATCCAAGTCAAATGAAAAATACGCCTTTCCCGGGCCGACGGATGAAAGGCGATCGGGAAGGCTTCCCCCCGCGAAAGCGACCGGACCGGGCGGGAGGTTTCCGGAAACCTCCCAAGGGGGCGCGAAGGCGTTTTTTGCTTGCATTGTGGATTCAAGCGGGTAAATTCAGGCTGTTTCTGGTATGCGCCCAGGCTCCCGCCAAGCCGGGAAAAGTTTTCGCTTTCAGACGAAAGACCGACCAATGCCGGATTCCCCCACCAAACTGCTGGCCGAACTTGTCCGCGAGGAAAACATTTTGGTGAGCCTGCCTTCCGAGGAGCGCGACTCGGTGGTCAAGGCCCTGGTTCAAAACATGGTTTCCGCCGGCCTGGTCACCAAGGCCCAGTCCTCGACCATCTCCCGGCTTCTCAATGAAAGGGAATCGCTCGGTTCCACCGCTCTGGGGGGGGGAGTGGCCATACCGCACGCGCGAATCGGCTTTTCCGAGAAGCCCTTGGTGGCCTTCGCCCTGTTGAAGGCGGGGCAGGGCTTCAATTCCCTGGACGGGGCCCTGGTGAATTTCGTCTTCCTGACCCTCACCCCCAAGGGCGACGACGGCGTTCACCGGGCGGTCCTCCAGGCGATAACCGGGTTCGTCAGGAATCCCGTCCACCGCAAGGCGCTTTCCGGCTGCCAAACCCCGGCCGACGTCAAAAGCGTTTTCGTGGATTATGCCTGACGCGGGATTGAACGGTTGATGGGAAGCGGCGAAAGACTCATTCTCCTGGTCGACGATCACGACGCCACCCGCGAAACGCTTACCGAGGTGATTCGGGAACTGGGCCACCAGGTCCTGGCCGCGGCCAACCTTTTCATGGCCCTCAGGTACATCGAGGAAAAGCGGTTCGATCTGGTCCTCACCGATCTGAAGCTGCCCGACGGCTCCGGCAAGGAGGTCCTCAACCGGCTGCGGCAGAAAAGCCCGGAAATCCCGGTGGTGATGATAACCGGCTACGCCACCATAGACAGCGCGGTGGAAACCGTCCGCATGGGGGTGTATGACTATCTCACCAAGCCGGTGGATCTCGATCGCCTGCGCACCACCATCAAAAACGCCCTGCGCCTGGTCGACCTGGAGCGCCGGGTCGGGCTGGGCGGCGCCCTGGACGCCATCGTCGGGCATTCCTCCCGGATTTCCGAGGTCAAGGAACTCATAACCCAGGTGGCGAGGACCGACGTCACCATTCTAATCGAGGGCGAAAGCGGGACCGGGAAGGAAATGGCGGCCAACGCCATTCAGTCCATATCCCGGCGTTCCAACGCCTCCTTCGTCAAGGTCAATGTCGCGGTTCTTTCCAAGGAATTGATCGAGAGCGAGCTGTTCGGCCACGAAAAGGGCGCCTTTTCCGGGGCGATCCGGCAGCGGAAGGGCAGGTTCGAACTGGCCGACGGCGGCACCCTGTTCCTGGACGAAATCGGCGAAATGCCCCTCGATTCGCAGGTGAAGCTCCTCCGGGTCCTGCAGGAGCGGGAGTTCGAGCGGGTGGGGGGGACCGAAACCATCCCCGTCGACATCCGCTTGATCTGCGCCACCAACCTCAACCTGAAAAAGCGGGTCGAGGACGGCCTGTTCCGG
Organism: Planctomycetota bacterium; assembly: GCA_031269935.1. Lineage (GTDB taxonomy): Bacteria > Planctomycetota > SZUA-567 > SZUA-567 > SZUA-567 > JAJBSZ01. The sequence continues at coordinate 1,199 of JAISYL010000049.1, read as the reverse complement.
GAGGATCTTTATTTTCGCATCAACGTGGTGCGCCTGCGCATGCCGCCGCTCCGGGAGCGCCTGGAGGATTTGCCCCTGCTGGCCGAGCATTTCCGCCAGAAATACTCCGCCCGCTACGGGATTGACCGGAAGTTCGCCCCCGAAACCGTCGAGGCGCTGAAGCGCCATTCCTGGCCGGGCAATGTGCGCGAACTGGAAAACGCGGTGGAGGGATCGGTGGTAAGGAGCTCCGGGGAATTCATCCGGGCCGAATGCCTGCCGGAAGAAATCCGGGGGGCGGCTTCGCCCCCCCTTCTGGATCTGGCGCCCGGCCTGTCCCTGGCCGAGGTGGAGCGGCAATACATCCTGTCCGAACTCTCCCGCCACGAAGGGAACAAGGCGGTCGCCGCGAAAAGCCTGGGAATCGGCCTTAAAACGCTGTACCGCAAATTGGAGGCTTACAGCGGCGACGAAGAGGGCGAGGAACCGGAATAGTTGGCCTTTAAACTTTATTTCTTTACGAGCCCTTATCACTGCATATTGGCATATATAGTTATTCATTATTCATATATGTACTTATCGCGGAATTGATTGTTTTATAATTGGTTATATTATAATATAGACGCCTGACGGGATAGGCTCTCAGCAGCCGACGACATGGACGAGCTTGCCATCCGGCAGGGTTTTGTCTTCCCGGAACAGCTTTTCGTCCCAGGGCTTCTTCTGGCCGCGGTCGAATATGACCAGCCATCCCTCCTTCACCCCGAAGGTATCCATATAGTCGGTTGTCTGCTTCAGGCTTTTTTCCAACGGCTCGCGGCCGGCCAGCTTCAGTTCCACCGGATAAGCTTTCCCGGCATATTGCACGCAGAGATCCACCCGGCCCCGGCCCACCGCCATCTCCCGGGCGATAAGCGCCCCGCCGTTCACCACCCGCTGGAGATAGGCCTGCAGAATCAGATGCGGCACCGCCTCCGGGTATTCGCCATTTTTCAAATACACGTCGGCGTTTTCCCGCCAGAATTGCTGAAACGCCTTGAGAAGCGCCGTCAGGTCGAGCGTCTTCCCGTCCATCCAGCGGTTGATCAGATCGGAAGACAGGTCGTCCTGGTCGTCGAAGGTCAAGGTCCGGAGAATGACCTCGCTGTAGATGGGATTGGCGGGTTGGAGGGCGCCGGCATCGCCAATCTTTACTAGGCCGAGATCCAGGCAGAATTTGG